>JAYWBB010000148.1:0-25550 GCA_043781855.1 Nevskia sp.
GACCGTATGCTTCCGGCATCGTTTCCGTCTGCCCGAGCCCGTCTGCGCCTCGATGTCCGATAACGCCCCCGACATCATTCGCTTCGAGCAGGTCAGCCATCGCTACGAAGTCGGGCAGGACATTCTTTCGGATGTCAGTTTCACACTCGCGCGTGGCGAACTGGTTTTCCTGACCGGCCCGAGCGGCGCCGGCAAAAGCACGTTCCTGAAGCTGGCCGCGCTGCTCGCGCGCCCGACGCGCGGCAAGATCAGCGTCGACGGCCAGCCGCTGGACGCGATCAAGCGTCGCCATATTCCCGCCTACCGGCGGCAGTTCGGGATGATTTTCCAGAATTTCAACCTGCTGCCGGATCGCAATGTTTTCGACAACGTCTCGATGCCGCTGCTGATCCGCGGACACAGCGGGGAGGACATTGGGCGCCGCGTGCGCGCTGCGCTCGATGCGGTCGGCCTGCGCGGAAAGGAGCGGGCGTTTCCGGTCACGCTGTCGGGCGGTGAGCAACAGCGCGTCGGCATTGCCCGCGCCGTCGTCGCGAAGCCGATGCTGCTGCTTGCCGACGAGCCAACCGGCAACCTCGACCCGCAGATGGCCGGCGAAGTCATGCAGTTGTTCATGCGCTTCAACGAAGTCGGCGTCAGTGTGCTGGTCGCAACGCATTCGCTCGGGCTGATCAGCCGGCTGCCTTACCGGATTCTGCGGCTCGATCAGGGCGATCTTGGCGAGGTGCGGCCGGCGGTGCCGCCCGAAGTCATTGCTACGGCCGAAGCCGCGGGCGACGCTTGAGTACGAGCCGCCGCGTTGCGAAACAGCCGAGCTGGTTTTCCCGGCTTGCGCTCGATCATGTCCGCGCGCTCAGCACCACGCTCGCGCAACTCCGCAGTCGTCCGCTGGGAACGCTGCTGACCGCGTTCGTACTTGGTATCACGCTGGCGCTGCCGGCCGGCCTGCATGCACTTCTGCGCAATCTCGATGGCGTCGGCGGCGGTCTGCAAGGCTCGCTGCGCGCCTCGCTGTTCCTCAAAAACAGCGTCGACGACGAGACCGGCGCACAGCTCGCAAAACGCATCGGCAAGCGCGGCGGCGTCGGCGAGGCGCGCTACATTTCGCGTGACCAGGCGCTCGCCGAATTCAAAGCGCATTCGGGCTTCGGCGAAGCGCTCGACATCCTCAAGGACAACCCACTGCCGGCCGTCATCGTCGTCACGCCGGACAGCCGCCAGCCGCAGGCACAGGCCGAGGCGCTGATGAAGGAATTGGCCACGCTGCCGGAAGTCGAGACCGCCAAACTCGACCAGCAGTGGCTGCAGAGGCTTTACGCGATCCTGGCGCTGGTGCAGCGCGTCGTGCTGCTCATCGCTGGCCTGCTGGCGCTCGCGGTGCTGGTCGTGGTCGGCAACACGATCCGGCTCGACATTGCGAGCCGCCGCGAAGAGATCGTCGTGCTGAGGCTGATCGGCGCCTCGAACGCTTTCATCCGCAGACCTTTCCTTTACACCGGGCTCTGCTACGGCTTGGCCGGCGCGGTCCTTGGCTGTCTGCTGGTCGTTGGCGCCGGATTAGCGCTCGCGGAACCGGCGCAGGCCTTGGCCGGTCTATATGGGGATTCAATCAGCCTGCAAGGCCTGTCATTTGAATCGGTGCTCGCAATGTTCGGCGTCGGTATTTTCCTCGGCTGGCTAGGAGCCTTCTGGACCGTGTCGCGGCACCTTAGCGGTATAGAACCAGACTAACCAAAAACTTATCTTCATTGAACTTTCGGGTGATTTAGCACTCCAATTATTCGAGTGCTAAAATTGTTGGCATCAGGAGTAATCAATGACCGCTCTCGCTTTATCGTCGCGTCTGTCGTCACTGCCGGTGCCCGTTGCCGGCAGCCTCGATACCTATATTCGTTCCGTCAGTCAGATTCCGTTATTGACGCCGGATGAGGAACAGCGCCTGGCCCACGCGCTTCAGGATCAGGGCGACCTGGCGTCAGCACAAAAGCTGGTGATGTCGAACCTTCGCTTCGTCGTGCATATTGCGCGCGGCTATCAAGGTTATGGCCTGCCGCTCTCCGACCTGATCCAGGAGGGCAACATCGGCTTGATGAAAGCGGTGAAGCGCTTCGATCCGGAAGTCGGCGTGCGCCTGATCAGCTTCGCAGTGCACTGGATCAAAGCCGAAATCCACGAATACATCCTCAAGAACTGGCGCATCGTCAAGATCGCCACGACCAAGGCGCAGCGCAAGCTGTTCTTCAACCTGCGCAAATCGAAGAAGCATCTGGGCTGGATGAATCAGGCGGAGGTCGAGGCGGTCGCCCGGGATCTCAAGGTCAAACCGGAAGAAGTGCTGCAGATGGAATCGCGCCTCGGCGGTGCGGATGTTTCGTTCAGCGCCACGCCGGTCGACGGTGAAGAATCCTTCGTGCCGGAGGACTATCTCGCCGATCGCCACGACGCCTATGCGGCCATCGAGGAAGCCGAGTGGCAGGACGCACGCGAGGAGAAGATGCGTGCGGCGCTGGGTTCTCTCGACGACCGCTCGCGCGACATCCTGAAGCGCCGCTGGCTCGCCGACAGCGAGAAGACGGGTTTGCAGGAACTTGGCGACGAATACGGCGTGTCCGCCGAGCGCATTCGCCAGATCGAAGTCGCGGCGATGAAGAAGATGCGCAAGGCGATCGAAGAGGAAGAAGCCGTCGCGGCGTAAGCCCGAATCGCGATGAAAAAGCCCGGCGGCGCCGGGCTTTTTTGCAGGCGGCGCAGCCTGGCTTGCGGCGCTGCGGGGACTGCTATAATCGTAGGACAATTCGCGGGGCCGTCTTGATCGGAGGACACGCCATGGCAAAAACCGTATTGGTCGTCGGGGCGAGCGGGCTGGTCGGCGCGGCGGCCGTCGAGCGTTTTTTGAACGACGGCTACGAGGTAGTCGCAGCGTCCCGGCGGCGTCCCGAGATCGATGGCCACCGGCCGTTCAAACACCTGGCGCTGGATCTGCGCGACGCCGCCGCCTGTACCTCAGCCGTACGCGATCTGGCGCAGGTCACGCACGTCGTCTACACCGCTGTCTTCGAGCTGCCGGGCCTCGTGGCCGGCTGGAGCGAACGTGTGCAGATGGACACGAATCTGGCGATGTTGCGCAACCTGATGGAGCCGCTCTGTGCGGCAGCGAAAGGCCTGCGCCATGTCAGCCTGCTGCAAGGAACGAAGGCTTACGGGGTGCATCTGCATCCGATGCGCGTGCCCGGGCGCGAGCGCCAGCCGCGCGACCGGCACGACAATTTCTACTGGCTGCAGGAAGACTACATCCGCGCGAAATCGGCGCGTGACGGCTGGAATTTCAGCATCTGGCGGCCACAACTGGTGGTCGGCCCGAATTACGGCGTGGTAATGAATCTGCCGCCGGTGATCGGCGCGTATGCCGCGATCTGTCGCGAGGAAGGCCGGCCGTTCGGCTTCCCGGGTGGCGCACCCTGGGTCTGGGAAGCAGCGGACACCGGTCTGGTCGCGGACGCCCTGGCCTGGGGCGCAACTGCGCCGACCGCAGCCGGCGAAACCTTCAATCTCACCAACGGCGAAGTGTTCGATTGGCGCGACCTGTGGCCAGCCATGGCCGAGACGCTGGGGGTGGCTGCAGCACCCGACAGCCCGCTCAGTCTGGCGGAATTCCTGCCGTCGAAGTCGGACGTCTGGGATCGCATCGTCGCCAAACACGGCCTGCGCAAACTATCGATGGCGCAACTGCTCGGCGAATCGCACCACTACGCGGACTTCAGCTTTGCGTTCGGGGCGGAAACCTCGCCACCACCGGCTTTCGTCAGCACTGTCAAGGTCAAGCAGGCCGGTTTCTGCGGCGTTCGCGACACCGACGAGTCATTTCGCCACTGGCTGAAAGTCCTGATCGATCGCAAGGTGCTGCCACCCGCTTGAGCGCAGCGCTTCTAGAGCAACGCGCCAAGATAGTGATCGACCAGCAGGGCCGTGAATAGCGCCATCAGGTAGAAGATCGAGTAGCCGAACGTCTTCATCGGCAGTCCCGGCTTCGGCGCGAACTTCATGCGGATCGCGTAGGACAGGAACCCGCCGCCGAGCGCGAGCGCCGCGACCAGGTACAGCAGTCCGCTCATGGCGAACACGAACGGCAGCATCGTGACCACGACCAGCAGGATCGTATACAGCAGCACCTGCGTACGTGTGTACTCGATACCGTGCGTGACCGGCAGCATCGGAATGCCGACCTTCGCGTATTCGTCGCGGCGCTCGATCGCCAGTGCCCAGAAATGTGGCGGCGTCCAGATGAAGATGATCAGGAACAGGATCAGCGCGTGCGGATGCACGGTGCCGGTGACTGCGGCCCAGCCGAGCACCGGCGGTGCGGCGCCGGCCGCGCCACCGATGACGATGTTCTGCGGTGTCGCACGTTTCAGGAACAGCGTGTAGACGCCGGCATAGCCGACCAGGGTCAGCTGCGTCAGCACGGCGGTCAGCGGATTGACGAACCACCAGAGGATTGCGAACCCGGCGAGCCCCAGCACCGTCGCGAACGCAATCGATTCGGTCAGGCTTAAAGACCCGGTGACGAGCGGCCGGCCGCAGGTCCGCGCCATGCGCGCGTCGATCTCGCGGTCGATGATCTGGTTCACTGCTGCTGCGGCGGCAGCTTGCAGACCGATGCCGATGGTGCCCCACAGGAGTGCTGCGAAAGGTGGCACGCCCGGCACCGCGAGAAACATGCCGACGATCGCGGTGAACACGATCAGCATCACGACGCGCGGTTTGCACAGCTCGTAATACTCGCGTGTCCGCGACGGCGGCAACTTGGTGATCGGGCTGTCGGTGACGAGCGCCATCAGTCGGTCTCTGCTGCGGGCACCGACCACGCGCGATGATTCAACGCGAGCACGACCAGCAGCAGCAGCGCCGCACCGGCGTTATGGGCATCGGCCAGCCACAGCGGCAGTTGCAGGCGGACCAAACCGATGCCGATACCCACCTGCAAGGCCAGCGCGGCGAGCAGCGCAGTGCCGATCCGGCGCAGCGCAGTGATTCCGGTCTTCAGCAGATACAGCGCGATACCGACCAGCACGACGCTGAGCACCAGCGCGCCGTAGCGATGGACGAGGTGCACCGTGGCGCGCGCCGCAACATCGAGGATGCCGTATTCGTAGTCGATGTCATGGCCATGCCAGAGTTTGAAGGCATCAGAGATCCCGGTCTTCGGCAGGAAGGAACCCTGGCAGGCCGGGAAGTCCGGACAGGCCAGCGCGGCGTAGTTGGTGCTGGTCCAGCCGCCGAGAAAAATCTGCGCGATCAGCAGGGCCAGTGCGAGCAGCGCCAGCGGTCGAAGCAGCGCCAAACTGCGCTGCGCCGCGTGCGGCGACGCGCGGCTTCCCATCCCCTGCCAGGACAGCCGCTCGTTGCGCATCGCACAGTCCTTCATCACAACGGGTGGCGCCTCGCCGCTACGGCTGCCGAGCCACATCCACCACAGCAGCGAGAGCGTCGTCAACCCGAGCATCAGATGCGTTGTGACAATCAGCGGATTGACCTTGAGCGTCACGGTCAGCGCGCCGAAGACAATCTGCGCGAGGACGACAGCGGCCGTCGCCATGGCGATACGGCGCGGCAGGCGTCCGGAACGATCACGCCATGCAAGCACGGCGAGCGCGGCGATCAACAGGCCGACGATGCCCGCGACATAGCGATGCGCGACTTCCTTCCAGGCCTTCGCGGCCTCGACCGGACGATCCGGATATTTCCGCTCGGCTGCGGCGACCTCGTGCGCAGCGTCGGGTACGCCGACCTGGCCGTAGCAGCCGGGCCAGTCCGGACAGCCGAGCCCGGCATTCGAAAGCCGCACGAACGCGCCGAGCACGACGAGCACGTAGCACAGCAGCAGCGTCAGGAAATTCAGATGGCGAAACATGGGCATGGGAAATCGGGTTTGCAGTCGAGCATTTTACTCCGGGGAATCCGGAGTGGCCTTATCCGATGCTGGAAAGACGCATCAGCTTCTTCAGATCGCCGAGCAATCCTTTCGGTTCGACATTGCCGGCATAGACCATCAACCAGTTGCCGTTGGGGTCGACGAGATACAGCGCCTGCGCATCGGAGGGCTTGAAAAAATCCACCGCGCGCTGTCCTTCGGCGCCGGCGTCGACCATGATTTTCAGACCCCGATGTTCGCCAGCGAGCATAGTGGTCGCGGCTGATTGCGCGGCGGCATCCGGCGCGATGTAGATGCGCTGGAGGCGCGACAGATTCTTGCCGAGCGCGAGCCGCACCTGCCGCACCAGCACGAGCCGCGTGCGGCAGGTCTCGTCGCATTCGGCGGCGCCGAGATAAACCAGACTCCACTTGTCGTGGAGCAGTTCCGGCAGCGGCTTGCCGTCGCCGTCCTTCAGTGCGAACGCCGGCAATGGTCTGGCAGGGGAAATCAGCTCGCCGTAGTTGGTGCGTCCGCTCGGCCGCAAGTCCGGGAAAAAGTGGTAGACGATCCAGGCGCCGATGAAGGGCGCGAAGAACAATGCACCGAGCAGCAGCAGGGTTCGTCGGGAGTGACGCAGGACATCGGCCTGTGGATTCATATGCGACGTTTCAGATTGAGCTTGACGAAGAGGACGAACAGGGTCGCAGCGAACGCGAACCACTGCGCGGCGTAACCGTAATTCCGGCCCGGCGGGAACGAGGTGCCGGCCTGAGTCCATTCCCGCACGTAGCCGTCTGGCGCATCCGGGTTCAGTAACAGCATGCCGGGTGCAACCGGTTCGCCGTAGATGCAAGTCAGATCCTGTGGCGTTGGATATTCGACCACGCGCGGCCAGGACGCGGCAGCTGCGCAATTGTCAGTCTTCAACCGCAAGGCGGGCTGTGGCAGCGCGCGCCAGAGTCCGCGGACCTTCATCGACTCACCCGGCAGCGGCAGCGGCGGCAACACGCGACGATCCGGGTTCTGCGGCAGCCAGCCGCGATTGACGATGACGAGACCGCCTCCAGCCAGACGTAGCGGCGTCAAGACCTGATATCCGGGCGTTTGCCCGTGCACCTGGTTGTCCAGCAGAAGTTGCCGATCGACGTAGGCGCCATCCGCAGTCGCGGCGACGGCGATCACGCGCTCCGGCGTCGGCGTGGCGACGCCGAGTGCGACCGGCGCGGCGGAAGCCGCGCTGCTGTATTGCGCGTCCATCGCCTCGCGGTCGTGCCCGCGCTGCAGCTGCCAGACGCCGAGAATCACGAACGTCGCGCAGCCCAGAATGAAAACTGCGATGGCCCAGAACGGCGGGCGGAAAGTCCAGCCTGTTTTCATTCGGGGTTCCGGTCGGCTGACCACCGGCCTAAGATGAGGAACTTCCATTCAAACCCCAAGCCGATGCTTCCGAAACTGATCATTGCGGTCTTGTTGCTGGCAATCATCGTCTCGCTGTTCTCGGGGCTGTTCTTCCTGATTCGCGATTCCAGCAACAGCCGGCGCACGATGCGCGCGCTGACCGTGCGGGTCGGTCTGTCGGTGACGCTGATCGTGTTTCTGATCGTCGCGGTATCGATGGGTTGGCTGCATCCCCATGGCGTAGGCCGCTGAACGCGGATCGGTCGGATAAATAATCCCGACCGACCCCACCCCGCAACTCCGGACGCGGCTTGCGCGGCGCGCCGGATTACAGGATGTAGACGAAGATGAACAGGCCGACCCAGACCACGTCCACGAAGTGCCAGTACCAGGCCACGCCTTCGAAGCCGAAGTGCGAATCCGGCTTGAAGTGCCCGGAAATCAGGCGGCCGGTGATCGAGATCATCATGATCGTGCCGAGCGTCACGTGCATGCCGTGGAAGCCGGTCAGCATGAAGAACGTCGAGCCGTAGATGCCCGAGCCAAGCGTGAGGTTCAGCTCGTGATAGGCCTCGTAGTATTCGGTAGCCTGGAAGTACAGGAAGGTGGAGCCCAGCGCGATCGTCGCAATCATCCACAGGATCGTGGTGCGGCGGTGGCCTTCCTTCAGCGCATGATGCGCGAGGGTGATCGTGACACTGGAGGTCAGCAGCAGCAGTGTGTTGACCAGCGGCAGCTTCCACGGCGAGATGGTCTCGAAGGAACCGCCGATCTTGCCGGGGCCATTGGTCGGCCAGACGTTCTCGAACAGCGGCCACAGATAGGTGTTGGTCGACAGCCGCGCGCCCTCGCCGCTGAGCCAGGGCACGGAGAGCTGACGTGCGTAGAACAGTGCGCCGAAGAACGCGGCGAAGAACATGACCTCGGAGAAGATGAACCAGCTCATGCCGAGGCGGAAGGTGCGGTCGACCTGGGCGCCGTATTGACCCGTCTCGCTTTCATGCGCCACACCACGGAACCAGATGAAGACAATACTGAAAAACAACAGGCCGCCAACGATGAAGGGCGCCGGGCCGGGGTGCCGATCCTCCAGCGCCATGCTGACGCTGTAGAGCACCGTCACCAGGGCGATCGTGAGCATGAACGGCCATGCGCTCGGCGGCGGCACGAAGTAGCGGCGGTTGTCGGTGTGGGGTGCAGCGGCGTGGGTCGCCATGAAGGAATCCTCTGACTAACTTTTTGGTTCTTTGCTGGCAGGTTCGGCGCGGCCGCGCGCCAACTCGGTTACATCGAAAAACGTGTACGACAGCGTGACGGTCTCGACATCGTTCGGCAGTTCGGGGTCGAGCATGAAACGCACCGGCATGTGCTTCTCTTCATTCGCCGCGAACGGCTGCTGGTTGAAGCAGAAGCATTCGGTCTTGCGCAGGTGTTTGGCGGCGTTCCAGGGCGACACGCTCGGCACCGCCTGCCCGACGACCGCCTCACCCTGCTGGTTCTGCGCGTAGAAATTCACTGTGTACAGCCTGCCCGGGTGGACTTCGATCGACGGCTGCTCCGGGCGGAACTTGAAGATGCGGCCGCCGTTGACCGTCGTGACGAATTCCACTTTCACCAGGCGCTGCTCGTCGACTTTCTCGACGACGGTCGAGGACGTGAGCATGCCCTTGTCCTTGCCGTTCAGATTGGTCAGCTGACACAGCGCGTTGTACATCGGCACCAGCGCAAAGCCGAAGCAGAACATTGCGCCGACGACGACGAGCAGCTTCCAGACATTGTCGCGCCGGGCGCTGTCCATGCTCATCAGTGCCCCCGCGCGCTCACGGCGAAAAAGAACGCGAGATAAAACCCGAGCGAAACGAGCGCCAGTACGAGCGTGGTCCAGAAAACACGCCGGCTCACGTCGGGCTTGCTCACGGCGGCTACGCCAGCTCTCCCGGAACGTGCCCCGGGTCTTCGTCGTCACCGACGACCGGCGGATCCTCGAAGGTGTGGTACGGCGCCGGAGAGGGCACGGTCCATTCGAGACCATGTGCGCCTTCCCAGACTCGGCTCTTCGCCGGCTCCATGCCCTTGCGGAACAGGGCACAGCGCAGGAAGTTGTAGATCATGATGAACTGCGCCCCGAAGTACAGGAATGCGCCCCAGGTGGAGATCACATTGAAGTCGGTGAACTGCACCGCGTAATCAGGGATGCGCCGCGGCATGCCGGCGAGACCGACGAAGTGCTGCGGGAAGAACGTGACGTTGATCAGGATCGCCGACAGCCAGAAGTGGATTTTGCCGAGGCGCTCGTTGTACATCACGCCGGTCCACTTCGGAATCCAGTAGTAGATCGCCGCGATGATCGAGAACACCGCTCCCGGCACCAGCACGTAGTGGAAGTGGGCGACGACGAAATAGCTGTTGTGGTACTGGAAATCGACCGGCGCCAGCGCCAGCATGATTCCCGAGAAACCGCCGATCGTGAACAGGAAGACGAAGCCGATCGCGAACAGCATCGGTGTCTCGAAGGTCATCGAGCCGCGCCACATCGTGGCCAGCCAGTTGAACACCTTCACGCCGGTGGGCACGGCGATCAGCATGGTCGAGAACATGAAGAACAGTTCTCCAGCCAGCGGAATGCCGACCGTGAACATGTGGTGCGCCCAGACGATGAACGACAGGAACGCGATCGAGGCCGTGGCGTAGACCATCGAGGAGTAGCCGAACAGGCGCTTGCGCGCGAAGGTCGGGATGATCGTCGAGACGATGCCGAAGGCCGGGAGGATCATGATGTAGACCTCCGGATGGCCGAAGAACCAGAAGATGTGTTCGAACATCACCGGGTCGCCGCCGCCGGCCGCGTTGAAGAAGCTGGTGCCGAAGTACTTGTCGGTCAGCAGCATGGTCACAGCACCCGCGAGCACCGGCATCACCGCGATCAGCAGGTAGGCGGTGATCAGCCAGGTCCAGACGAACAGCGGCATTTTCAGCAGCGTCATGCCCGGTGCGCGCATGTTCATGATCGTGACCACGATGTTGATCGCGCCGGTGATCGAGGAAATGCCGAGCATGTGGATCGCGAAAATCGTCAGCGGGAACGAGGCGCCGCCCTGCAAGACCAGCGGCGGATACAGCGTCCAGCCGGCAGCCGGGCCGCCGCCCGGAAGGAACAGCGAGGACAGCAGCATGGTGAACGCGAACGGCAGAATCCAGAAGCCCCAGTTGTTGACACGCGGCAGCGCCAGGTCGGAGCAGCCGATCATCATCGGCACCATCCAGTTGGCTAAGCCCACGAAGCCCGGCATGACGCCACCGAAGATCATCACCAATGCGTGCAGCGTGATCATCTGGTTGTAGAACTCGGGATCGACGAACTGTAATCCCGGCTGGAACAGCTCGGCACGAATGATCAGCGACATGATGCCGCCGATGAAAAACATCGTGAACGAGAACCATAGGTACAGCGTGCCGAGATCCTTGTGGTTGGTCGTCTTGATCCAGCGCATCACGCCCTTGTCGGGGCCGTGGGCGTGATCGTCGTGGCCATGGTCATGCCCGTGCGCATGATCGTCGTGATGGGCGTGATCGTGTGGATTTGCCATGACTCTATCGCTCCTGAATCAAATCTAATTCGTGGTTCCGTCGGCGCCCGCGCTCAGCGCAGCGTCTTGACCTGAGCGGCCGAGGCCGCGTCGCCGACCTTGTTGCCGAGCGCATTGCGCTCAAAGGTCACGACCGCAGCGATGTCGGCATCCGATAACTGCGCGAACGGCGGCATCGCATTTTTGCCTTTCAGCACCTGCGTGATGTGCGCCGCGATCGGACCGGTGGCGACCTTGCTGCCGGTCAGCGCCGGGAACGTCGGCGGCAGGCCCGCGCCCGTCGCCTGATGGCAGACTTGGCAGTTGGTGGCATAGACCTTCATGCCGGCCTTGATCGGATCATCCTTGCTCGCACCGCCGGCCGCTGTTTTCGCCTCGGCAGCTTTCGGTTCGGCAGCAACGGCGACTTCCGTCGGCGCGGCAGGGGCTTCGACAACCGGCGCAGCAACGGCGGCATCGGTTGCCGTCGCCGATGCGGCGGCAGCCACCACTTCGCCGCCGGCCTTCTTCCGCTCCGCGAGCCAGGCGGCGTAATCGGCTTCGGACTTCGCCTCGACGACGATCGGCATGAAGCCGTGATCGCGGCCGCAGAGCACCGTGCACTGGCCGCGATAGATGCCGGGCTCGTTGATCCTGGTCCACATCTCGTTGATGTATCCCGGGATCGCGTCCTTCTTGATCGCGAGGTCGGGCATCCACCAGCCATGGATGACGTCGTTCGACGTCAGCAGGAAGCGGATCTTCTTGCCGACCGGCAGCACCAGGTAGTTGTCGGTGTCGTGCAGATAATTCGGAACCGTCCTCGGATCGATGCCGGAGCGCAACTGCCGCGCCTTGTTGGCCTTCTTTTCCAGCGCGGAGAAAAAGCTGACGTTCTCGCCGACATATTCGTACTGCCACTTCCACTGATAGCCGGTGATCTTCACCGTGATGTCGGCGCTGCGCGTATCGTATTCCTTGATCAGCGTGCCGGCGGCGGGAATCGCGAGGCCGATCAGGATCAGGAACGGAATGATGGTCCAGATGATCTCGACCAGCGTGCTGTGATGGAACGTTGCCGGCACCGGATGCTTCGAGCGACGGTGTGCGAACACCGAATAAAACATCGCGCCGAAGACGACGACGCCAATGCCGATACAGACCCAGAACGCCGCCATGTGCAGCTTGAACACTTCCTGACTGATGTCGGTCACGCCTTTCGGCATATTCCAGTACGCGGTGTCCATCGTATCCGCCGCCTGCGCGAGGCTGCTCGCGAGGCCCCCGATCACGGTGAGGGCGGCAGCGCGCAGGCTGCTCTTCAGGCTGTCATGCAGGTTCGACATGTCCACTCCAGACTCAAATATTGAAATCAGCCGACTCTTGACTACTTACTCTCGTCGACGCCCTGCCCCAGCCGGGGTGTATCAATTCGCGCAACCTGAGCGCGAGCCGTTCGCGATCCTCGTCGATCAGGCACTGCCCCAGTTCCAGATGCCGTCCTGTGTTGCTAAGCACCAGCCGCGTCGGATCGTTCCGATGCGGGTCGTGCTCGATCAACACCCGCGTCGACGAGCGCGGCCATGCAACCTGCAGCCTCGCGCCGCCGCCCAGCATTCCGCACTCGATCCGGATCGTTTCATCCTCGAACGCGATCACTTCACGATAGCGATTCCGTCGCAGGCTCACCCACAGGGCTGCGCCCAGCGCCGCGAGTTCCAGCCCGGCGAACGGCAGCACCGGCCAGAATCCCTGCAAGGTGAAAAAGCCCGCGATAACCAGCGACACCGTGCCCATCGACAGCATGAACAGCCAGGCCATGCGCACCGTCATCGATGCGTTCGGTCCGATCACCACTTGCGTGTTGCGCGAGGCGGTCACAGCGAACTCTCATCCAGCAGGTCGACGTGTCAAGGGTTGTTCAACCCGCAGATTGTAGAGGAAGCCGGCCGGCCCGCAAAGCGAAACGAGGCGTGCGGTCCGCAGATCGTGCGTACGCAACCGGCTTCAGAAAGCATAAAACACTATCCGCTCCGGCTCGTCCCGGCGGGAACGGCAGTCAGCAATCGAACAGCGCGCGCAGATCGAGCGCCGCAGCGGCTGGCTCCGCGCCCAGCGGCAGGCAGCCGAGCAGCGGCGCCGGCAAGCGCCGCCGCAGCGTATCGAGATTCGCCTGCCACTCGGCCTGCCCCGGCGGCAGATGATTTGCGATCCAGCCCGCCAGCCGAGTGCGCCGCTGGATCGCATCCGCGGTCAGCAGCGCGTGATTGATGCAACCGAGCCGCAGACCGACGACCAGCAGCACCGGCCAGCCGCGCTCGGCGATCCAGTCGGCGAAGGTCGTGTCCTCATCAAGCGGCACCAGCCAGCCGCCTGCGCCTTCGACGACGACGATGTCGTAACGCTGCGCCAGGCGATCGTGCGCGGCGTCGAGCACGCAGCGCTCGATGGGGCGTGCTGCCTGAATGGCCGCAAGATGCGGCGCGATCGCCGGCGCGAACGCGTACGGGTTGATGACGTCGTAGGGTTCGTCGTTTTCCGCCGCCGCTTGCAGTACCAGCGCATCGGCATTGCGTAAACCGTCTGGCGTGACTGCGCAGCCACTCGCAACCGGCTTGTAGCCGCAGACGCGATGTCCCTGTAAGCGCAGCGCATGAATCAGCGCAACCGCTGCATGCGTCTTGCCGACCCCGGTGTCGGTGCCGGTGACGAAGATCGTGCTTCGCACGAGCTTCGTCAGTTGCCGGTTGCTGGTTTCCAGTTTCCAGAGAAGCCCGGCGTCTCGGCGTCGGCTGCTGCTTCCCTAACAACTGGCAACTGGCAACTGGCAACTGCTTCCAACAGCCCATCAATCTGCGTCGTCGTGTGCGCCGCCGAGAGCGTGATGCGCAGCCGCGAAGTACCGATGGGCACCGTCGGCGGCCGGATCGCGGCGACCCACCAGCCGCGCTCGAACAGCTGGCGCGAAAGCGCCATCGCGCGGGCCGCGTCGCCGAGCACTAACGGCTGGATCGCCGTCATCGAGGGCGACAGCGGAATGCCGAGCTGCGCGGCACCGCTGCGGAACCGCGCGATGTTCGACAGCAGGCGTCGACGATGTTCGGGTTCGCTCTGGATGATCGCCAATGCCGCACGCGCGGCGGCGGCAATCGACGGCGGCGGGGCGGTCGAGAACACCCAGCTGCGCGCGCGCTGGATCAGGTACTCGATCAGGGCCTCGGAGCCGGCGACGAACGCGCCGGCCGCACCGAGACTTTTGCCGAGCGTGGCAACGTAGATGTCGGGAACCGCAGTTTCCAGCTTCCAGTTTCCAGTTTCCAGAGAAGCCGGTACGGACTTTGATGAGCGTTCCGAGTAATGCTCGATGGCGCCACGGCCGTGCGCTCCGAGCACGCCGAAGCCGTGCGCGTCATCGATGATAAGCGTCGCGCCGTGTCGACGGCTCATTGCGGCGAGCGCCGGCAGATCGGCGAGATCGCCGTCCATGCTGAACACGGAGTCGCTGACGAGGCCGAGGTTGCCGCCGCGTGCGGCGCCGCTGCCGAGCGCGGATTCAAACCCGGCTATATCGCGGTGCGACACGCGCGCGTAGTGGGCGCCGGAGAGGCGCGCGCCGTCGATCAGCGAGGCGTGATTGAGTTCGTCGCAGACCAGCGTGTCGCGCTTGCCGAACAGCGCGCGCAGCACGCCCAGGTTTGCCGCCCAGCCGGTCGAGAACAGCAGCGCACGCGGTCGTCCGACGAACGCGGCGAGCTCTTCTTCGAGCCGCGCATGCTCGACGTTGTATCCCGAGATCAGCGCCGCCGCGCCGCTGCCGGTACCGCTGCGGAGCAAGGCTGCTCGCGCGGCTTCGGCAAGGCGCGGATCGGCAGCGAGTCCGAGGTAATCATTGCTGCAGAAATTGACACAGGCCCGGCCTTCGACCGTGATCGCGACACCATGTGCGCCGTCGACGCGCCGCCGCACGCGATACAGGTCTTCGCCGCGCAGCCGTTCCAGTTCGCGCGCCAGCCGGACTTCCAGCACGGACGGCCCGGGCGCGGCGGCGTTCATCCGTCGCAGCAGGACATCTGGAAGCTGCGCACTTCGGCATGGGTGGCGCCGCGCAGCTGGTCGTCGACATGAGCAGCGCCGTCGACACCGCGCGCTTCGGGATGGATGCCGAGCTTCGCGAACAGCGCGCGGTCGCGCTCGTTCTGCGGGTTGCTCGTGGTCAGCAGGCGCTCGCCGTAGAAGATCGAATTGGCGCCGGCGAGGAAGCACAGCGCCTGCGTCTCGTCGCTCATCCCGGTGCGGCCTGCCGACAGGCGCACATAACTCTGCGGCATGAGAACCCGCGCGACCGCGATGGTGCGCACGAACTCGAGCGCATCGAGCGGCGGGGCATCCGCGAGCGGCGTGCCAGCGACCGGCACCAGTTCGTTGATCGGCACCGACTCCGGATGCTGCGGCAGGTTGGCCAGCGCGCGCAGGAACTCGACGCGGTCGGTCTCCGACTCACCCATGCCGACGATACCGCCGCAGCAGACCTTGAGACCGGCGTCGCGGACATTGCCCAGCGTCTCGAGACGGTCTTCAAAGGTGCGCGTCGTGATGATCGCGCCGTAATACTCTGGCGAAGTATCGAGATTGTGGTTGTAGTAGTCGAGACCGGCGGCGGCGAGGTTTTGCGCCTGATGGGCTTTCAGCATGCCGAGCGTCACGCAGGTTTCCAGGCCGAGCGCTTTCACCTCGCGCACCATCTCAGCGACTTTCTCGATGTCCTTGTCCTTCGGCGCGCGCCAGGCCGCACCCATGCAGAAGCGCGTCGCGCCATTGGCCTTCGCGTCGAGCGCGGCTTTCCGAACTTCGGCCAGCGGCAGCAGCGGCTCGGTTTTCAGCCCGGTATCGAAGCGCGCGCTCTGCGGGCAGTAGCCGCAGTCTTCCGGACAGGCGCCCGTCTTGATCGACAGCAGGGTGGAGAGCTGGACCGCGTTTGGGTCAAAATGGCGGCGATGAACAGACTGCGCACGGAAGAGCAGATCGTTGAACGGCAGGTCGAACAGCGCTTGAATCTCGGCACTGCGCCAGTCGTGACGCCGATCGTCGGCAAGATTTCCGCAGGCGGTCGCGGGCGTGTTCAAGGTCTGCGCTTCGGCTGGCATGACGGCGTTCCGGGTCTGATGTCGAGACGGCAGTGTTCCGTCCAACGCAGGCGCTGTCAACCGTGGCCGCCACAAGATGGTTGACGGATTGCTCTCACTGTTTGGCGCCCTGATCGCTCCTTGCCGCTGCGCGTTTTGCATCGGCGTCGCCCCGGATCGCCCTTTCTGCGACGGCTGCCGCGATTCGCTGCCGTGGAATCGCAGCGCCTGCCCGGTCTGTGCGCTGCCGCAGAAAACCGGCGTCGCCCACGTTTGTGCAAGCTGTGCGACCAACGCCCCGCAGTATGACCTCGCCTGGTCGGCGTTCCGCTACGAAGCGCCGATCGACCAAGCCATTCACGGGCTCAAATATCACGCGCAGTTCCGCCATGCGCGGTTGCTCGGTGCGGCGATGGCCGACGTGCTCGCGCAACGGGCCTTGCCCCTGCCGGATCTGCTGCTGCCGATGCCGCTGCATCCAAGCCGCCTGCGCCAGCGCGGTTACAACCAGGCGCTGGAACTCGCCCGCGGTATCACGCGCCTGCTGAAAATCGACATCGACGTCGGCAGCGCCCAGCGCATCCGCGCCACGGCCGACCAGATCGGCCAGCGCGCGGCGGCGCGGCGGCGCAACGTCAAGGGTGTTTTCGCTGCGGCCGCGAGCCTGCAAGGAATCCACCTGGCGATCGTCGACGATGTCATGACCACCGGCAGCACCGTTGAGGAACTCGCGCGCGCCTGCCGCGCAGCCGGTGCGGCGCGCATCGAGGTCTGGACTGCGGCGCGCGCGGTTTGAAGGACGGTTATCACGCTACCGGCAAGCCACCGTCACCTGATCGATGAACAGCGGCCTCGGCCGTCGCGGATCTTCCGCAGCGCGCGTCAGCCAGCATTCGATCAGCGCTGGCACGGCTGCCTGGAGTATGCCGGCGAGGTGCTCCGCAGCGCTCTCCGCAGTATCGGAATCGGCCAGCCTGCCGTGCGCCCAGTCATTGCGGAACTTCCGCCCCTGCGTTTCGAACCACCGCGCTGCTGCGGCTTGCTCAGTGCCGCAGACCTGCCTCACCAGCGATTCGAGCTGGATCGCTACGCCGGGCAGGCGAAAACGACCGAGCATGGATTCGAGCGCCGCGATCTGAAGCCCGATACGCGCCTGCGCCGGCAGGAAGCAGTCGTCGAAGCTGCGCCGGAACAGGGACAGCAGTGCATCGATTTCCGCGCATCGCGCGGTGCGGTCGTAAGCCACCAGTCGCTGCCAGACCGGGGCCGTTCGCACGACATCTGCGGCCGCGATCTGCTGAGTCGCCGGAGCGCGCATCTGGAGCAGGATGGTCTGGCGCAGGATCGTCGGCAGGCGCAGCCGTAAACTGCCGGCATAAAGGTAGGCGCCGAGCAGATCGGGATCGGTGAACGCGGTGAAACCGGCGCAGCGCAGGGCTACAGTGACGAGGTCGCGCTCGCGCAGCATCGCCGTTCGGTCGGCCTCGCCGATTTCCAGTTCGCAGCCCGGCTGTGCTTTCCGGCCCACCAGCAATACCGCCGCCGGCTGACCGTGGCCATATAGCTCGGCGGCATGGTCGCGGCGGATATCGCGCTCTTCCATGCTCAGCAGTTCCTCGGCGTTCAACGGCAGGATCACCGGGCATGGCGGGGGGCCGATCGCGAAGTCTGTTGCCGTCGACAGTCCGATCAGCGGCGACCAGCTCATGTACGAGCCCTTCGGGGCGGTCATGTCGACATTGCCGCTGACGCCGGCCACGACCGGTGACCAGCCGCGATGCAGCCGCTCGCGCGGACGCCTCACCGGCGGCGGGTTCTCAGGCACCGGCGTTCCGGGCCGAAAGGCGTGATCGGGCGTTTCGAGCGCTGTACGCGCCTCGGCGAGCGGCTCGGTGGCGCCCGTTTTGATCAACTCGCAAACCGCCGCCGCGAGCAGTTGCGGGCCACTGCCATCGACCAGCCCAGGGACATCCGCCACGCGCCCATGAACGCTGGCGCTGCGCGCATCGTAAAGGCCCTGGGCGATGCGCTTGAGCGCAGCGCGGTCCGGGTCATCGACGCCGAGCAAGCGGCTGATCCGGGTGGCGAACTCGGCCCGGCTGCCGCTGCGCACTTCGGGCGCCAGTAAAGCTTCCAGCGCCATGACGGCCAGCGTGGTCTGCTCGGAGTCGTTCAGCAGGGGCGAGCTTGCCGCCAGCAGCAGCAGCAGCGCGGCGGTGAGCTCAGCCTGGTTTTCGATCGCCCCAAGCAATTGATGGATCTGCGTCGCCCGCGTCAACACCTCGGCCGGCATCACAGTACCCGCCGCTTCCGGGAGAAAGAGATAGTCCTGGTCGGCATCGCCCTGGATACGCAGCGTATTCCACGAATCACCGATGACCTCGAAGTGCGCATCGCCGGCGGAATGCACGAACGTCACCGACAGACGCGGCGCCGGCACGGCCGCCGACGGGCAGACCAGCGACAGCGCAGCCCAGGCCGGATCGACCATTGAGCGCTGAAATCCTTCGAGCAAGCTGACATTCGCCGACTCGCAGACCCATCGCCACTTGTTGGTCGGCGCCTTCAGCTCGAGAACGCGCCGGTTATCGGCCCGGCCGGGCTTGAGAATGTCCAGATCGAGATCCAGATCGACGCGATAGAACACCGGCGCCACGGCATCGTAGGTCCGACGATGATCGGAAAAGGCGCCCAGCGTGAGATCGTTGTACAGATCGAACGGCAGACGCCAGAGTTCGCCGCCCGCGAACGGCACAGTCTCCTCGCCGATGCGCAATAGCGGCAGATGCGACAGGAACACGAGTTCGCTCATCACGCTTCTCCGATCGACCGGCGCGCGCGCTCAATCCGCTCGGACTTTCCCGCTGTCGGTCGGCGACCCGGATCAGTCGCGGGGCAGTGCGTCGGCCTTGCCGTCCGGATTGGGCAAATCCGCACTTGCGGCGTTGTGTGCCGGCACCGCTGAAGCCGGTTCCTTGGACGCCGGCGCAAAGAACCGCGTGACGATGTCGCGAATCCGCTCGGTTGCCTCGAACCACCCAAAGCCCGACAGGAATCCGATCGCGAGATAGCCGAGATTGGAAACCGTGGCGTCAGCCGCCGGGGCCGTGCCGCCGGTGAAAACCAGCAGCCCGCTTTGCATGAGGGCAAAAACCATCAGGCCAAGCGCTGCTGCGAGCCAGGGACCGACGAAATAGCCCCAGACGTGCGGAGACTGGAAGTCCTGCTTGATCGCGACGTAGTGATGGAAGCTGACGATGTCCAGCGCGCCGGCTCCGAGAATGGCGCCGAGCACGGCGTGGAAAGCCGAAATAAAGAGCGGCGGCAGGGTCGCGCTGATCGACAGGCCAAGGAGCCTCTTCAAAAATGCCTGGTCGAGCACCCAGGCATCGACGACGAGATACATCGCGAGGGCGATATAAGCCAGCGCGTAGCCGATGATCGCGAGCTTGACTGCGAAGCCGACCTGTTCGGCAGGCTGCCCAGTCGGATTTCTCTCCGAACCAGGTCGTGCAACCGGCGCATCCAGATTGCTCATACGCCCTCCTAGGAACTCAATCGTAGAACAGCAAGCGCTGGCGCGAGTAGTGGGGCAGGAGGTCTGCACCACGGTCCATCACGTCGCCATCGGCGCGGCAAATGCATGGCCGGAACCCGTCAGTCTGCGCGTTCGAAGCGCGGTTCGGCCAGCCGTACGCGCCGTGCAGCGACTTTGTCGTCCTTGCCTTCCGGCTGCTCCGCAAGCAGCGCGCAGAAGCGCGGCGGCGGCGGCGACGCCAGCAACTTGCGCGCTGTTTCGTCGAGCCGGAATCGGAAAGTTCCGGGCTGGTCGGGCGGGTACAGCGTGAACCGGGCGACTTCGTATTGTCTCGATGCCGTTGCCAGCGCCAGCGCAATCGTTATCGGGCGCAGATGCGGGTTGTCGACTTCGACCACGGTCACCTTGAGCACTTCGGCATCGGCCACCAGAGCGGACCACGGGATTGGCGCGCAGCGTTGCGGATGGTCATTGTCGAGGGCCGACAGGGCAACGGTCGGCACGGCGCTGCCAGCGGCATGACCCGCCGCGAGCGCAAGCCCGAACAGCAAACGCCTTCGAAGCCTCGTTGCCATCTTGCTCAGAACTCCAGCAGGCGCACATCGACCGGACTGATCGCGAGTTCGAGGCCAGCGGCCACAAGGGTTACCGGCAGCGCTTTTTCGGCGTCGACCGGCACCGCCACCAGGCTGACCGAAATGCCCTTGAGATCGCGCACCGCGTCGGCGTTCATCAGCTTGCGCAGCGTCGGCGTGATGTCGACGATCAGATCGCCGGCGTCCGGCCCCGGGGCATGGCCGGCCGGGTGCGCCGCGCCGTGCACGAAGAAGTAGAAGCTGCCGGCGTAGTGCGGATCGTCGCGCGAGGTCGTGGCATCAGCGTCCGGCTTCTCGATGAACACGCGCAGGAAGGTGTCGCTGCTCGGCGGCTGGACCAGTTGCCGGATGATCAGCAGCACGCGCTCTTTCGCGTCGCCGCCCAGGATGGCAGCAAACTCCTTGGCGTCGACCGGAATGGTTTCCGCCGATGGCCGCTGGACCGTGACCTCGACCCCGTGCGGCAGGGCGTAGCGCTGACGGATGCGCAGCTTCACGTCGGCGCCTTTCTTGACGATGTCCTGCAGGCGCTGGAACGCGCGCTTGTCGCGCAGGGCCTTGAGCGGCGTGAGCACCGTGCCGGCAATGCCGGTTTCGTACTGGTAGCTGAGCAGCGGCATCAGCAGCGTCACGATCGGCGACATGTCTGGAGCCGGTGCGCCGTCACCATCGCAGAACATGCCGGAGAAATTGAAGTGGGTCCAGGCCGGATCGTTGGTGTTGGCGTGCTGGCGCGTGATGTTCCACTCGAACCAGCAGAGGTCGACCATGCAGTGGTGATTCCAGAAGATCGCGTCGAGCGGCGACGTGAACGCCGCCATATCGCCGCGCACGAAGCTGCCGTGGACGTAGTTGTGCGGTGTGGCCTCGATGTTGCCCGACGACGTTCGCATGCGCAGCGCGGAAGCCGCGCCGCCGGCGAACAGGGAGAAGTCCGGTTCGTTGCAGAACCCGTCGATCAGAGGCAGTCCGACGCTGCCGGCATCGGCCACCGAACTTGCCGTGCACAGGCGCGTGGCGTCGAACAGCGCATTGGCCGCCGGTGGCGTCCAGAACTGCGTGGGCAGGTGGCCGTCGAGCGCCCAGTTCCAGTAGGGCAAGCCGAAATGGCTTTCACCGGTCAACTTCTGGCAGATCTTCTCGAAGTGGAACAGATAAGCACGATGCCAGGGGAAGAAGTACCAGTTTCCGTGCGGACAGAAGTTGTTGTGGATGTTGGCCTGGTTGGTCCAGTTCCGGCAATCGCTGGCCGGCAGCGCCTTCATCATCGCGACTGCGTTGCGATAGATGTCAATCTGCTGATTGGCTTCCGAGGTGTTGCGGATCAGCCGTCGCAAGGGACGGTGACGGATGGCATCGAGCCAGGATTCGCAGCCGCCGGTAATCAGCGTCAGCGACAGCAGCGACAGGCTGGCGAGCGAAAAATCGCCGATGAATTTGCGGCGGCCAGGGTCGGCGGGATCAAGTTCAGTGCGCATGGCGGGCGGCTCCGTGGACCGAAGCACCCACGCGCGCCGATGGCCCGGTCGGTGTCGCGCGGCTGCGCAGCGAACTGCGCGCAACACCCTGACGCTATCCCGATTACCCCTGCGCTGCTGTGAGGCAGCGCACACTCACTGACGCAATCAGCCGGGTTTGCCGCGCAGATGCCGGTCGAGAAAATCCGCGCCGCGCTGCACCGCCTCGCCATCGAGCAGGAAAGCCGAGATGTGGCCGAGGCCGCGCATCAGGTACAGCTCGTTCGGCACGCCGGCCTGATCGAGCGCGACCTTGTAGTCGGTCGCCTGATCGAGCGGCACCAGCAGATCCCAGGTGCCGTGATAGAGAAATGTCGGCGGATCATTGGGCGTGACGTAGGCTGCGGGCGAGGATTCTCGGAACGCGGTCGAGCCTTCGCGCCAGCGCTCGCCGAGGAACTTCGGTACCAGCGTGCCGCCGTGGAATTTCCGCAGGTCGGCCGGCGTGCCCCCCGCGACCACGGCCTTGATGCGCGCGTCCGCCGCGTAAAAGCGATCACCGGGCCCGAGTGCGCCGACCAGCGCCGCGAGATGCGCGCCGGCCGAGTAGCCCCAGGCGCCGATGCGGTCCGGATCGATCCGGTAGGCCGCCGCGTTCTGCTGCATCCAGCGCAGGGCCTGCTGCAAGTCGAGCACCGGCGCCGGGAACAGCGCGCCGGGCACCAGGCGATACGTGATGTTGACCGCGACGTAGCCGCGCCTGGCGATGCGCCTGGCGATCGACTCGACCTGCGCGCGATCGCCGCTTTGCCAGCCGCCGCCGTGCACGACCAGCACTGCCGGGAACGGGCCAGCGCCCTCGGGGATGTAGACATCGGCGAACAGCGGCTGTGGCCAGCCGGACGGCGTGTAGGTGCGATCGCGCTGCACGCTGTAGCGCAGGTCGAGCCGGGCCGGCTGCGAGGTATCGGGCCGGCCGATGTGCTGCGCGCAGGATGAAGCCATGAAGGCCAGCGGCAGCAACGCGGTCGAGACGAGTTTCAGGGTCATGAATGTTCAGTTTTTGGTCAGTGCGGCAACGAGTAGCCCCAGAAAGACCGCAGCGCCGAAGCGATTATTCTGGACGAAGGCGGTAAAACAGGCCGCACGATCGCGATGACGCACCTGCCATTGCTGCCGGGCCGCAAGCCAGGCCGCCACCGCAACGCCCGCAAAGTAGAACTCGTTCCATCCTGCGCGCAGGCCGGCTTCGATCAGCAGCAGAATTGTGCCGCCGTGCAGGCAGGCGACGATCCGCAAGTCCCAGGTCCCGAAAAGGATCGCGCTCGACTTCACGCCGACGCGTCGATCGTCCTCGCGGTCGACCATCGCGTACAGCGTGTCGTAGGCGATGACCCAGCACAGGTTCGCGGCCATCAGCAGCCCCGCCATTGCCCAGTCCACAGAACCCTGCACGGCCGCGAACGCCATCGGGATGCCCCAGGAAAACGCAATGCCGAGATGCGCCTGCGGCAGCGCGTGAAAGCGCTTCGCGAATGGATAGCTCGCTGCGAGCAGCACGGCGGGCACGGACAGCCAAAGGGCCGCAGCTCGGAGCCGGAAGGCGACGATCAGCGCAAGCAGGCACAGCACCGCGAACAACAGCAGCGCCTCGCGCGACGAGACGCGGCCAGCGGCCAGCGGCCGGTTTTTCGTGCGCTCGACGTGCGGGTCGAATTTGCGATCGGCGAAATCGTTGATCACGCAGCCGGCCGAGCGCATCAACACCGTGCCGAGAACGAACACCGCGAAGAGTTCGGGCGGCGGCATGCCGCCAGCCGCGAACCAGAGCGCCCACAGCGTCGGCCAGAGCAGCAGCCAGATGCCGACCGGCTTGTCGAGCCGCATCAGCAGCGCGTAGTCGAGCAGGCGGGCACGCAGCGGCCGCACCTCGGTTTTCGTCAGCATGCTCAGAAGCGGCGGATCAGCAGCACGCCGCCGAGAATCAGCGCGGCGCCGACGATGCGCCAGGCATTCAGCGGGTGCAGCGGCAATCCGAGCAGGCCGTAGTGATCGAGCAGCAGCGACATCGCCATCTGGCCAGCGACGATCAGCGCGAAGCTCAGCGCCACACCGAGTATCGGCGTCAGCACGATGATCAGCAGGACGTAACACACGCCGATCAGACCGCCGCCGATCCACAGCCACCAGCTTATTCCCGCCGTGTTTTCAGGCAGCGCCGCGCGGCTCGCGAGGAGGACGATCAGCAGCGCGCTGGTGCCGACGGCGAACGACACGAACGCCGCCAGCGCCGGGCCGCCGAGCTGGACTCTGAGCTGGCTGTTGATGCCGGCCTGCAGCGGCAGAAACGTGCCGGCCATGAGCGCCAGCGCGATATAGAAGAGGGGTTTCATTGCGCTAGATTAGCGGATGCGCCAAGCGCATCGACTGTGGACCCGTTCGCCGCGTTACAGCCCGCTGCCGAGCCTCCCGATCACCCAGCTGATCACGCCGCCGCCCCAGTCGAGCATGCCCGGAATTTCCGAGATCGCGATCGCCGCCGCCAGCACCACGAACGGGAACGCGATGTAGGCGAACAGCGCGGTCGAGAACTTCGTCTCCTTGGTGCGATTGCAGAGAATGTTGCTGAGCACTTCGTCGCGTTCGAACTGCACGGCCATCAGGCCCGACAAGAGTCCCGCGACCGCGAGCACGGCGACGTTGATGCCGACGAAGCTGCCGGCGGCGGTGACCGGGAACAAATAGACGATGAGCACGCCGGCAAGGGCGGCGATCACGGCGCCGAACGCCGCGCCGCGAAAGATCATCAATTCGCTCGCGAACAGCAGGAACAGCGGCAGGCGGGAGCGCAGCTTGTCCGGTGCACTGCCGAGATCCTCGGCGATCTGCTGGCGCCAGGCGTCGAGGCGGTCGATGCCGATGTAGTCGTAGCGCCCTTCGCCGCTGGATTCAACCGTGGCGACCACCGGCGTCGCGGCGAAGCGCAGCGGAAAGTAGATGTCTTCCGCGCGCCAGAGGCCGGGAATGCCGGCGCTGCCGCCGTCTGCGACGTTCAGGACGATGCGGTGGCTGACGTAAGCGGAGAGCCGCAGCACTCGGCGCGCGACGTTGAACTGCGCGGCCAGCAGAATCATCGCCGAAATGGTTGTCGCGGTGATCGCGGCGAGGACAAACCCCGAGGCGAGATCGCCGAACACGCTGCGCCGCAGGCCGCCGAAACCGACGATCAGCGCCACCGCAATACTCGGCACGACGACCAAGCCGATCACGGGGTCTTTCCAATCGAGGAAGCGCTCGTAGAGCAGACGCAGCGGTGTTTCGTTCGGGAGCAGCCGGGCATTCCGGGTGTTCGCCGCGAGGCCGGTCAGCAGCAGCGTACAGACCAGCGCC
The DNA here is from genome assembly GCA_043781855.1 of Nevskia sp. Classification (GTDB taxonomy): domain Bacteria; phylum Pseudomonadota; class Gammaproteobacteria; order Nevskiales; family Nevskiaceae; genus Nevskia. The sequence continues at coordinate 24,983 of JAYWBB010000148.1, forward strand.
AGCGTCACCTGCGTCAGCACCATCGCGATGAACCAGGCCAGCCCGGAGCTGCTGTTCAGCGCCAGCGCGCGCAGCGCGTGGGCGTCCAGATCGAGTTGCGTGGCGATCTCGGCGGAGCGGCACCACCACAGCACTTCGCCGACGATCAGGAGCGCGATCACCGCGATCAGCAGCAGCACGCCGATGATGCCCCCGAGGTGGCCGCGATGGCCGCCGTCGTCGCGCCGCGCGGGATCGTTCCGCAGCGCCGCCCACATCCTCCCGGAATAGCCGGCCTGCTGCTCGATCAGCAGCGACAGCAGCAGGGCAAAGACGACGACCATGGCGTTCACGGCGTAGTCGAGCGCGTCGAAAAACAGGCCCACCGCCAGCACTGGCAGCGCCACAATCAGCGCCTGTTGCCGCCAGCGCGCTTTACTCGCAGGCTCACGCAAAAGCCAACGGCGGAGGCGGGTCGAGTGCGGCTTCGCCAGCAAGGCATCCATGGTCGCGTCATGGTGCAGCAGCCAAAGGGCCGAGACGACGAAGGCCAGCAAGCCGATGGCCAAACCGGGAATGGCGCGTTGCC
>JAYWBB010000149.1:0-9304 GCA_043781855.1 Nevskia sp.
GGCGGCGCTTCGTCCATGTAGCAGGCCTGCGCCAGTTCCAGTTGCAAGGCATGCACGCGGCGCTCCGGCTGGCCGAACCGGCGCGTGATGTAGCCGCCCTTGAAGCGCCCGTTGAGGACGCTGCTGAATGCCCAGCTGCCGTTGAGGATCGCGAAGGCGTGGTCCTGAAGCGCAGCGGCGCAGCTTGTCGCATCGACCGTGCCGAGATTCAGATCGGGCAGGCGCCCTTCGAAGAAACGCGGCACTTCGGAGCGGATCGAATGCGCGTCGAGCAGGATCACATAGCCGTTCCGCTCGAGGATCAGCTCGACCTGCGTGGCCAGCGCCTCGTGGTAGGGCCGCCAGTACTGCTCGAGACGGTGTGCGCCGACCTCGGCATTGGGCGCGGCGCCGGGCAGCCAGATGTCCTCGTTCGCGAAGGTGCGCGTCGGGCACAGTTCGGTATTGTCGGCGCCCGGATAGAGTTCGACGTTGTTCGGATCGCGATTGAGATCGACGACGTACCGCGAATACGTCGCCGCGATCAGCGTTGCGCCGAGCGGCAGCGCATGTTGATAGAGGAACGGCACATGCCAGTCGGTGTCGGGCGCCTGTTTCGCGGCGGGTGTCATCCGGGCAAGCAGATCCTCCGGGACATAGGTTCCGGCGTGCGGAATATTGATCAGCAGCGGTCCTTCGCCGGGGATCAGCATATGCAATGGCATCGCGTTCATGTCGAAACGAGTCTACCGCCGACGACCCGGCCGATACAGGGGTTGGCGCCGAAGGCATAGGCCAGTTCAGCGGGATGACCGATGTCCCAGAGCGCGAAGTTGGCACGCAGGCCGGCGACGAGCTGGCCCGCCTCGCGGTTGAGGCCGAGCGCCTGCGCCGCGTAGCGGGTGACGCCGGCCAGCGCCTCCGTCGGCGTCAGCCGGAACAGCGTGCAGGCCATGTTCAGCATCAGCAGCAGCGAAGTGCAGGGCGAGGTACCGGGATTGCAATCGGTCGCGAGTGCGATCGGCACGCCGTGACGGCGCAGCGCAGCGACCGGCGGCAACCGTGTTTCGCGAATGAAGTAGTACGCGCCGGGCAGCAACACGGCGACCGTTCCAGCCGCAGCCAGCGCCTGCACCGAAGCCTCGCTGCTGTATTCGAGATGATCGGCCGACAATGCCCGGAAGCGCGCCGCGAGCGCTGCACCGCCTAGATCGGACAACTGGTCGGCGTGCAGCTTCACGCGCAGGCCGAGCGTGGTTGCGCGCTCGAACACGCGCGCGGTCTGTGCCGGCGTGAAGCCGATGACTTCGCAAAAGGCATCAACCGCATCGGCCAGGTCTTCGTGCCGCGCGGCGGGCAGCATCTCGTTGCAGACGAGGTCGATGTAGTCGTCCGCGCGTCCGGCGAAGGCTTCCGGCAGCGCATGCGCCGCGAGCAGTGTCGTCCGCACGTGCAGCGAAAAATCGCGGCCGAGCCGCCGCGCCACGCGCAGCAGTTTCAGCTCGTTCGCGGTATCGAGCCCGTAGCCGGATTTGATCTCGACCGTCGTCACCCCTTCCGCGAGCAGCGCGCGCAGACGCGGTGCGCTCTGCGCGAACAACTCGTCCTCGCTCGCGGCCCGCGTCGCGCGCACCGTCGAGACGATGCCGCCGCCGGCCCTTGCGATGGCCTCGTAGGACTCGCCGTTCAAACGCCGTGCGAACTCGTCGGCGCGATTACCGGCGTAAACCAGGTGCGTATGGCAGTCGATCAGTCCCGGCGTCAGCCAGGCGCGCTGGCAGTCGTGCTCGGCGGCGCCCTGCCATTCATGCGGCAATTCGCCGCGCGGTCCGACCCAGGCAATGCGGTCATCGCGTACCGCCACCGCACCGTCGTCGATCGCACCGATACCGTCGCCGGCCATCGTGGCCAGCCGCGCGTTGAGCCAGACGGCGCCTGCGGCCATCGCGCTCAGCCCAGAAGCCGCTTCATCACGACGCGATAGCGCGCGAACACTTCCGCGCGCTGCGGATGCGCGCCATCGCGCACGCACCAGCGACCGGCGACCATGACATCGCGCACCGGGTGCTTGGCCGGGCCGAAGATTGCGGCGTCGAGCAGGCCGTCGCCGTGCTGCTCGACCAGCGCCGGCTCGTCGGAATCGAGCACCAGCCAGTCGGCGCGCCGGCCGACCGCGAGCGAGCCCACCGGCTGCCCGAGCGCCTGCGCGCCACCGGCGCAGGCGATGCGATACAGATGCCCGCCGAGCGAATCGCCGATGCCCTTGGCGAGCACGTTGCGGCGCTCGAAGCGCAGACGCTGGCCGTACTCGAACAGGCGCAATTCGCGGAACGGATCGACGCCGACGTGGCTGTCGCCGCCGATGCCGATGCGGCCACCGGCCTTGAGATAAGGCACGGCGTTGAAGAAGCCGTCGCCGAGATCGCCTTCAGTGGTCGGGCACAGACCCGCCACCGCGCCGCTGCGCGCGAGACGCTCGGCCTCGCCGATCTCAGTATGTGTAGCGTGCACGAGACACCAGCGCGAATTGATCTCGCAATTGTCGAGCAACCAGTTGACCGGCCGCCGGCCGGACCACGCGAGGCAGTCGTCGACTTCCTTCTGCTGCTCGGCCGCGTGGATGTGGATCGGCATCGTCGCATCGAGCGAGTCCGCCAGGCTCACGGCCGCGCGCAATTGCATGGGCGTCACCGCGCGCAGGGAATGCGGCGCGATGCCGAGCCGCCGGCCCGGCTTGCCGCGCACCGCGCTCGCGAGTGTTTCAACGATGCGCGCGAAGCCGGCAGCATCGTTGATGAAGCGGCGCTGGCCGATCGTCGGCGGCGTGCCGCCGAAGCTGTCGTGCGCGTAGAGCACCGGCATCATCGTCATCGCGATGCCGGAGGTGTCGGCGGCAGCCAGCAGGCGCTCGCCGATTTCCGCGCGGTTCGCATACGGCGCGCCGCCAGCCTCGTGATGCAGGTAGTGGAACTCGGCCACGCTCGTATAGCCGGCGCGGAGCATCTCGATGTGCAATTGCGTGGCGATGACCTCGACATCGTCCGGCCGCAGGCCTTCGAGAAAGCGGTACATCAGCTTGCGCCAGGACCAGAAGCTGTCGCCCTGCGGGCCGCCCTTCTCGGTCAGACCCGCCATCGCGCGCTGAAATGCATGCGAGTGCAGGCTCGGCATGCCGGGGATTACCGGGCCGTTCAGCCGCTCGGCCGCGCCGGCCTCGCTGCGCGGCATGATCGCGGTGATCTGGCCATCGTCGGTGACCTCGAACAGCACGTCGTTGGCCCAGCCGGTTGCAAGCAGCGCGGACGGTGCCCAGTAGCTCTTCATTCCTTTCGCCCCATCAAACGAATGACGGAAGAATACGGGCAACTGCAGCCGTCAGCACGCCGGTTTCGAGCAAGGCAACAGCAGCGGCGATATCCGGTGCGAAATAGCGGTCGACCGCGTAGAACGGCACGCGCTGACGCAACGCCGCGTGCACCGCCTGCAAGGCCCCCGAGGTCTTGAGCGGCGCGTGAAAGTCGATCCCCTGCGCGGCGGCGAGCAGTTCGATCGCGACGATTGCGCGCGTGTTCGCGGCCATCTCCAGCAGACGCCGCGCGGCGAACGTCGCCATGCTGACGTGATCCTCCTGATTCGCGGAAGTCGGCAGGCTGTCGACACTCGCCGGATGCGCCAGCGACTTGTTCTCGGAAGCCAGTGCGGCCGCCGTGACGTGCGCCATCATGAAGCCCGAGTTCAGACCCGGTTCGGGCACGAGAAACGGCGGCAGGCCGGACAGTGTGGCGTCAATCAGCAGCGCGATGCGCCGCTCGGACAAGGCGCCGATCTCGGCAATCGCGAGCGCCAGCGTATCCGCCGCGAGCGCAACCGGCTCGGCGTGGAAGTTGCCGCCGGACAGCACCTCGTTGGTGTCGGCGAATACCAGCGGGTTGTCGGTCACGGCATTGGCTTCGATAAGCAGTGTTGCTGCGACATTGCGGATCAGGTCGAGACAGGCGCCCATGACCTGCGGCTGGCAGCGCAAGCTGTACGGGTCCTGCACGCGGTCATCGTTGACGAGGTGCGAGCGGCGGATCGCGCTGCCGTCGAGCAGCTTGCGGTACTTCGCCGCGACGTCGATCTGGCCGGGCTGTCCGCGCACCGCGTGAATGCGCGCGTCGAACGGCGCGTCGCTGCCGCGCGCCGCGTCGACCGCAAGCGCACCGGTGATGACCGCTGCCGCGAAAATGTCCTCCGCCTCGAACAGGCCCCGCAGCGCGAGTGCGGTCGACACCTGCGTGCCATTCAGCAGCGCCAGACCCTCCTTCGCCGCCAGCGCGATCGCCTTGAGGCCAGCCTTCGCGAGTCCATCCGACGCAGGCAAGACCCGGTCATCGATCCGCACTTCGCCCTCGCCCATCAGCGCCAGGGTCATGTGCGCCAGCGGCGCGAGATCGCCTGAAGCGCCGACCGAACCCTTGCCCGGAATGCACGGCAGCACATCGGCGTTGTACAGCGCCAGAAGTGCTTCGATCACGAGCGGCCGCACGCCGGAAAAGCCGCGCGCGAGACTCGCGGCTTTCAGCGCGAGAATCAGCCGCACTGTCGCATCGTCGAGCAGCGGCCCGGTACCCACGGCATGTGAGCGCACGAGATTGGCCTGAAGCTGTTCGAGCTGCGAATCCGGAATATGCGTTTTTGCCAGCTTGCCGAAACCGGTGTTGACGCCATAAGCCGGCGCTCCGGCAGCGACGACGGCATGCACCGCAGCGGCCGAGGCGAGAATGGCTGGCTGCGAGACTGGATCGAGCACGGCAAGACCATCGGCCCGCACCAGCCGGCGGCAATCGGCAAGGCTGAGCTGGCCGGGTTTTAGGAGGATCGTGTCTTTCACGGGCAGTCGGCTCTGAGCCTCAAGGTCAGCGCCGATGATACTGCCGCCGTTCGTGCGGCCCGCAGGTTGCGACCGACAAAAGCACAGGGCGGGGCAGCGGCGTCCGAGCGTATCCCGCCCTTTCGCCTATGGCGCGTCCGATCCGGCGCTTGACGCGCCCGGCGCCCGCATTCGTGGGCCTTACTGGTCGACGTATACCTTGCGGCTGGTAAAGCGCCACTCGTCTTTGACCTTTCCCAGCGTGTCGTTGTAGCCGCCAGTCAACAGGTACTCGCTCTTGCCGCCGTGGACCTTGAAATAGATGAGGCCGCAGGTGCCGGTGGCAGTGTCGCCGTTGATCTCGAAGCTGACATTGCAAATCATGTGGCGCACGCCACCGCCCTGCCACGAGGTCTCGTATTCACCGGCGAACCGGCGCAACTCCGCCTGGCCAGCGAATTTTCCGAACAGCGGGCTTTCGAACACGCCGTCGCTCGTGAAGCATTCGATCCATTCCTTGAACTGTCTGGCGTCGACGGTGTTGGCGTAGCGGGCGTAAAGCTCGCGGATCTGTTCGCGGTCTTCAAAGGTGCCGGTGATCTTGGGCATGCCTGGTCCCCCCGTTTTCATGTGGCCAGTGGTAGCGGCGTCTGGAGTTTAAGTCATGGCCAATTTGCCGCAGAACGGAGTGGCAGGTTCAGCGACAACGTCTCGGTTCTGGAAGCGTGGGCGGTGTAGCCGCTCCATCGCGTATCAGCCCTCGCTGCGCCGGTTCACAGTTCGTGGCCGTAGACGATAAAGCCCGTATGCTCGGCCAGCTTGTCGTACAGGAAACGCCCGGCCGCATTCGACTCGTGCGTTTGCCAGTAGACGCGACTGATGCCGGCCGACTTTGCCTGCTTGTAAACTTCCTGAATGAGCGCTCTCGCGATGCCACGACCTCTGTCATTTTGTGCGGTGAAGAGATCTTGCAGGTAGCAGACCAATTCCACGCGCGTGGTGCTGCGATGAAACAGGTAGTGCGTCAAGCCGAGCAACTTCCCGTCTGTTTCCGCCACGAGCGCAAAGACCGGTTCGTCCGGAGCGAAGAATCGCCGCCATGTGGCCTGCGTTATCTCCGTTCGTAGCGCCGTCCCGTCCTTGCGGCCATAGAAAGCGTTGTAACCGTCCCACAGCCGCTTCCACGCCTGAAAGTCGGACTGCTGGACCAGACGCACATTGACGACTTGAGACATATGGACTCCAGTCACACAAGAGTGGACAGGCTTTCTCTGCCGACGCGGCAATATTTGTAATATTGGACAGGTAAAGTCACCGGACCTGCGGTTCTAGGTCGATTTCTGGAGCATCGGCAGTTTCAATCCATTATTCACTGAACACTCCACTGCTTCTGGATACCCCGCATCCGCATGCCGCATGACTCCAGTCGCCGGATCATTGGTCAACACTCGAGCAATACGCTTTGCGGCAGCCGCGGTGCCGTCGCAGACGACGACCATTCCGGCATGCTGCGAGTAACCCATGCCGACGCCACCGCCGTGATGCAGTGACACCCAGGTCGCACCCGAGGCGCAGTTAAGCAGGGCGTTCAGCAGCGGCCAGTCGGAGACCGCGTCAGAGCCGTCGCGCATGCTTTCCGTTTCGCGGTTCGGGCTGGCGACGGAGCCGGAGTCGAGATGATCGCGTCCGATCACGATCGGGGCTTTGAGTTCGCCGCTGGCGACCATGGCGTTGAACGCGAGCCCGAGCTTGGCGCGATCGCCGAGACCGACCCAGCAGATACGCGCCGGCAGGCCCTGGAACTGGATACGCTCGCGCGCCATGTCGAGCCAGTGATGCAGGTGTACGTTCTCGGGCAGCAGTTCCTTGACCTTGGCGTCGGTGCGCGCGATATCTTCGGGGTCGCCGGACAGTGCGGCCCAGCGGAACGGGCCGATGCCGCGGCAAAACAGCGGGCGGATGTAGGCCGGGACAAAGCCGGGAAAGTCGAAGGCGTTCAACACACCGACTTCGAGCGCCATCTGCCGGATGTTGTTGCCGTAGTCGATCGTCGGGATGCCGAGGGCGTGGAAGCCGAGCATCGCGCGGACCTGCACGGCCATCGAGGCTTTGGCAGCGCCGACGACCCTGGCCGGATCAGCGATGCGGCGCTGGCAAGCGTCTTCGAGCGACCAGCCGGCCGGCAGATAACCGTTCAGCGGATCGTGTGCACTGGTCTGGTCGGTAACGAGATCGGGCCGTGCGCGGGCATCGCCGTCCTGCATACGCTTGAGCAGTGCCGGGAACACGTCCGCCGCATTGCCGAGCAGACCGACAGAAACCGGCTCGCCCTTGGCGTGTGCGGCTTCGATGATCGACAGGCCCTCGTCGATCGACTCCGCACGGCGGTCGAGATAACGATTGCCAAGCCGCATCTCGATGCGGGTCGGATCGCACTCGACCGCGAGCATCGAGGCCCCGGCCATCGTCGCCGCGAGCGGCTGCGCACCGCCCATGCCGCCAAGGCCGCCGGTCAGAATCCACTTGCCCTTGAGCGAGCCGTCGAAGTGCTGGCGTCCGGCTTCGGCAAAGGTCTCGTAAGTGCCCTGCACGATGCCTTGACTGCCGATGTAGATCCACGAGCCGGCGGTCATCTGGCCGTACATCATCAGGCCCTTGGCATCGAGCTCGTGGAAGTGTTCCCAGGTGGCCCAGTGTGGCACGAGATTGGAGTTTGCAATCAGCACTCTCGGTGCGTCGACATGGGTGCGGAACACACCGACCGGCTTGCCGGACTGGATCAGCAGCGTCTCGTCATCTTCGAGATTCTTGAGCGTCTCGACGATGACGTCGAAGCATTCCCAGTTGCGCGCAGCGCGGCCGATGCCACCGTAGACAACGAGTTCCTCGGGCCGCTCGGCGACCTCGGGATCGAGGTTGTTCATCAGCATGCGCAGCGGCGCTTCGGTGAGCCATGATTTGGCTTGCAGCTGCGTCCCGCGCGCAGCGCGGATAATGCGGGCCGAGTGGCGCCCGAGATCCGTGTTCGGCGCGCCGGGTTTCGACAGATTGTTCATCGCGCTCTCCTGGAGCGGCGGATAGACCAACAGGTTAGCGCGAGTCGGCGGTTTCGCGGCTGCGCTCAGGTTCCGAGCGCCAACCGCCAGCCGATGCAGGCCAGCACGCCGGCTGTGAGCGTCACGCGCAAGGTCATGTAGCCGCCCAGCGGATCGAGCACGCGCTCACGCCAGACCTCGGCGAACACCAACAGCACGAACACGACGGCCAGCGCGATCAGCGCGTGCGGGAACGGCAATGCCAGCGTGGCCCAGGCAAGTGACATGAGAACGGTCGAGATCGCCATGCCGATGAGGCCATTCGGCCCGCCTGCGGTGATGATCGCCATGCCCCAGAGCGTGCCGGCCATGAAGCTCGCGATCATCGCGGCCCAGGCAAGCCACATCCGGTCGAGCCAGACCGGCGCGGTGGCCGGCGACAGCGTCAGCCACAGCGGGCCGCAGAGGAACGGGATCAGGCCGGCGTAGCCGAGTGCGTAGACCAGGGGCGGCAGTTTCATGGCGACCACCGTAGGAAAAACCTGCCGGCAGCATGGCAGAACCGCAGCGGCGCGGCATTGGCGCGGTGGCTCGGCGCGCGGACCGCCTCAGCGCTTGCCCTCGGGCGCCTCGTCGATGGCCGGACCGTGCGCGGCGGCGCTGAGCGCCTGTGCCATCGGCGCGTCGAGCCGCAGCGATTGCGACGGGAAAGCGATCGCGATGCCGTCGTCGGCAAAGCGCCGCACCAACGCGATCAGGATGCGCTGGCGCGTATCCATGTACAGCCGGTAATCCGGATCGAGCATCCAGTAGACGATCTCGAACTGCCAGGCCGAGGCCACCAGCGCCTTCAGATGCGCGCGATCGAAGCGGACCCGCTCCTGCGCTCGCACGATATCCTCGAGCAGGGCGGGAATCTTCTCGACCACTTCGGGTGCGGTCTCGAACACGACGTCGACCGTCATCAGAACGCGCCGTTCAAGCATGCGCTTGTAGTTGCGCAGGCGCGCCTTGAGCAGATCGCTGTTGGAAAACACCAGTTGCTCGCCGGTATCGGCGCGCACGCGTGTGGTCTTGAGGCCGACGTGTTCGACCGTGCCGGAGTAGTTGTCGACGTTGATCGCATCGCCAATCACGAAGGGTTTGTCGATGACGATGGACAAGCTTGCGAAGAGATCGCCGAGGATGTTCTGCACGGCCAGCGCCACCGCAATGCCGCCGATGCCGAGGCTCGCTACCAATGCCGTGACGTTGATGCCGAGGTTGTCGAGGATAAACAGCAGCATCACCAGCCACAGCAGCAGCTTGCCGATGAAGTTCAGCGCGGCAAGGCTGGTGGTGGCACCGAGATCACCGCCGGTCGCGCGCAGGCGCGAATTGGCGACCCAGAAGTCGAGCATCGCCGCGATCCAGAGGCCCACCTGCAGGAATGCGGCAA
>JAYWBB010000150.1:0-3062 GCA_043781855.1 Nevskia sp.
CTCCCGTCGAACCGCGAACCGTCCACGAAGCCGGTCGCGATCATCGAACACAGCGATGTGCGCCGCATGCTGCTGGCGCAGAAAGCCTACGTCGAAGGCGGTCTTGCGCTCGGTCTTTACTGCGCAACGCTGGTCGACGAACTCGCCGTATCCACGGACTCGATGGCGCGCGAGGATACCCGGCTGCTGCTGGAAATCCTGACGCCGATCGCGAAATCCTGGCCCTCGGAGTTCTGCCTCGAAGCGAACAAGCTCGCGATCCAGGTGCTCGGCGGTTACGGCTACACGCGCGACTATCCGGTCGAGCGGCTCTATCGCGACAACCGACTGAATCCGATCCACGAGGGCACCACCGGCATCCAGGCGCTGGACCTGCTGGGTCGCAAAGTGCTGATGCAGAATGGCGCCGCATTCAATCTGCTGTTGGCGCGGATCGGTGCCACCGGCAAGGCCGTCGAACCCGGCGACACGCTCGCGGAATATTCGAAGGCGCTGGCCGACGCCGTCGGGGCGGCCGCTGCGGCGACGCAGACGCTCGCCGCAGCGGCAGCGCAGGGACAGACTGACTTGTTCCTGGCGAACGCCGCGTATTATCTCGACATGCTCGGCCACATCGTAATTGCCTGGATGTGGCTGCGGCAGGCGCGGGTTGCGCAGGCGGCTCTTCCGGAAGCCAGTGGTAGCGACACCGAGTTCTATGCCGGCAAGCTCCAGGCCTGCCGTTACTTCTTTCGCTACGAGCTACCCAAAGCGCTGACCCAGGCCACGTTGCTCGGACGTCTCGACGATACGACGCTGAAGATGCCGGCCGGCGCGTTCTAACGACCCGAGATTTCGTCGCCGCCATGAACGCCGATGCAGACGCGTGCGCGACTGCCGCTGCCGCAATCGTTCTACGGCGCCGACGGCTGCATCAGCGCCCGGATCACGCGGACCGGCGCACTGCCGTAGCTGAGGAACTGCTCGTGAAAGTGTTTGAGGTCGAAGTCCGGACCCTGCGCTTTCTTGAGTTCCTCGCGGAAGTCGTAGATTTCCGCGTAGCCGGAAAAATAGCTGGTGAGCTGTACGCTGGTCAGTTGTACGCGGCGCCATTTGCCGTCCGCCTCGGCCTGCGACTGGAATGCTTCGCGCGTCAGCAGCTTTTTCGCGTCGTCCTCGCTCATGCCGAGTACATGCACGCCGTAGTCGAGAATCGTGTTGCAGACGGTGCGTAGATTCCACTTCGAGTACATCAGCCACATCTCCGGGGTATTCGCGCCGTAGCCTGATTCCAGCATCATGCGTTCGCCATAGACCGCCCAGCCTTCGACCATCGCGCCGTTGCCGAAAACGCTCTTGATCCGGCTCGGCGAACGGTTGCTGTAGATCAGTTGCACGTAATGGCCGGGCACCGCCTCGTGGATATTGAGGATTTGCAGGATCCAGTCGTTGTATTCGCGCAAAAAACTCTCAGCCTGCTCCGGCGTCTTGTCGTCGAGCGGTTCGACGTTGTAATAGGTCTTCGCGCCAGGATCGTAAGGACCCGGCGCCTGGATGCCGGCCACCGCCACGCCGCGCTGGTAGCTTGGAGTTTCGCGCACTTGCAGCGGCTTGGCCGGATCGAGCGCGATCAACTGATGCGCGACGACCCAGGCTTCCAGCGCGGGAATCTGCTGTTTGACGTCGGCGACAAACTTCGCGGGCGTCGTGTGCTGCTCTGAAAGTTTCGCGATGACCCGCCCGATCTTGTCGAGTCGTTCGTCCGGCTTTGTCTCGTTCGGGAAGATCCTCGGCCACAGCTCATCCGCGAGGGCCGCCATCCGCACGTGCAGCCGCTCCTTCTCCTGCTGCGCACGCTGGAACAAACCAAGCGCGCTGTAGCCGGACTGGACCTCGTACTGGAATTTCCGGTCGTAGAGCGCACCGCCGATACGAAAGCTGCGCGCCTTGCCACTGAGGGCTTGGCGCTCGTCAAGCGCCTTGAGCCAGCCGATGTAATCCTCGATCGCCATACGCGCGGCGGCAACGCGCTGTGTGAACAGGCGGCGCTCGGTCGGCGTCAATTTCGAGGTGGCGATCTGCTTTTCGAGATCGTCGCCGAAAACATCGAGCGCGCCCTGGTTCTGGCGGATCGCCAGCTGGGTGTGCTCGCGTGTCGGTCCTTCCAGGCTCTCCTTCGCCGCTGCATAGTACGCCGGCACCCAACGCAGGCGTTTCAGCACCGTGCGCAGGCGCGCGTCGAGCGGCGCATATTCGGTGTTGAGCAACATCGCGAACGGGTCGGCGACATTGTAGTTCGCGGGATTCCATCGCCAGTCCTGGAACTCGTCGAGCACCCAGCGCTGCAATTCGAGTTGATTCTCGATGAGTAGCCAGTCGGTCCGGTTGCGGTCGTCGAGTGTCGACGGATCGAACGCATGAAGCTGCGCCCGCCAATTCGCGAGGAAGTCCCGTTCGGACAGGCGCGCCGCCGCATCCGGCACTTTCAGGCGCTCAGCCACCCGGTAATAGCCTGCCGCGACCGCCGCATCCGGGTACTCATGCCAGTACGCATCGAGAAAGCGATCACCGAAACGCAACGCAAACGCCGTATCTCTGTCTTTTACTGCCGTCACGGGTTCGGGTGAACCCCAGGCGAACGGCGTGGTCCCTACCAATAATAGAAAAATGCTGACAAAAAACGTCGGAAGAAGACGAGGAAAAAGCATGACTCTCCGTGCGCAAGTATCTGAGCGAAGTGACAATTGGTGTCCTGCGGCAGACCTGCGGCGGGTTGGCGGCGGGCTAGCCGCCGCGTAAATGCGATCCCAGCGCGTTTTGCTGCAAGCGCATAGGGAGGAACACCATGTTCTGCATAAGATTTTAAGCCTTAACAATAATTTACGAAAAAGTCAATCACACTAGTTACTTTTGACCATGCCGTGTGTTATCGTTTTTTACACCTAGCACGCAATACCTACCACGTCGTAATCAAGGGAGATTGACCATGCAACTGAATACCAACGTCGAAGCTCTGGAAATCTGCGGCCTGGAATATGACGTGGCCAGCGTCGGCGCCGGCGAATCCATGACTTCCGAAGTCA
>JAYWBB010000151.1:0-25447 GCA_043781855.1 Nevskia sp.
TGGAGTCATTCGGGACCGTTTCAGTGGGTAACGGGGTGCTCATCGTCGTTATTTGTGAATCGGCTCTTTTGCGATGGGGTTGTTCAGAGGTTCCTTAACTCGTCGCTATATGCGGTTCCTGTCTACTCGCGGTTTGGTTTCGTTCCTACGTCGGAGCCTCAAGTAAAAAATGGCATCCAATTTCAGCCCATGCAGCTTATTGTGCCGCTCACCCTTCGGCGGCGCGGGGGCGGCTGAGCTTAGGCTTCGCGCGTCATTTCCCGCTGCCACTCTGCGGAGGAGCCAATGATTGGTCCTAATTCCCTGGAGCCCTTTACAGGCCAGCCTCGATCAAGTGCCGTACTTGCATTGCTGCTCGTTTTGCTGGGCGCCGTTTTTGTCAGCGGCCTGGTTCCCACATCGCCCAATCGCCCGTACTTCGCAGGTCACGCATGGCTACTTGCATCGGCTTGCTGGGTATTGGCTGGCTTTTTCGCTTACTGCGCAATGAAAAGTCGAAGTTCTTCCACATCCGAAAGCAAAAAATGAAAGCTGTGCGGTTTATCTGTTCGTCCTATAGAACGTCAGGCCACCACAGATTTTTTTCGTGGTCAGCACCAGAATAAATACGTTTATGACACTACCACTTGATAATAAACTTGCTCTTGTTACAGGAGCTTCTCGTGGGATTGGAGCAGCCATAACGCGACGCCTCGCTGAGGACGGTGCGGCTGTTCTTATCCACTTTAATTCCGGCCGTGAACGCGCAGAGGAAGTGATGCGCGAGATCCGCACCGCAGGGGTAGCGCTGACTTGATCGGTGCGGACCTCAGTCGCCACGACGGCCCGCCGGCGCTGCTCGCCAATCTCGATCAGGCGTTCAGCGGCTGGTTTTCGGGGCGTCTGGACATACTCGTAAACAACGCCGGGACATTTGACTTCGGGTCGCTCGCTGACGCAACAGACGAATCGTTTGACCGGCTCTTCAACCTCAATGTCCATGCGGTCTTCCAACTCTCTCGCGACGCCGCGCGGCGCATGACCAAGACAAGTTGGGGCCGGATCATCAATATCGGATCCGTCTTTGGAGAAGCGGCTCCCGCACCGGGAATGGGAATCTACTGCGGAACCAAGTTCGCTATACAGGGCTTCACGCGGGCATGGTCTCGTGATCTTGGCGCGAATGGCGTGACAGTCAACAATATCCAGCCAGCAGTGGTCCAGCCGGAGCCTGTGCCGACGTCGGGCCCTACCTTCGAGGCAATGAAAAAGTTCACCAGCCTGGGCCGCTTCGGGCAACCTGAAGAAGTCGACGAGATGGTGGCATTTCTTGCCGGACCAGGGGCAGGGTTTATCAACGGGGAAAGCTTCAACATTGACGGCGGCTGGAATGCATGACCTCACCGCAATCGAGTGGCGCGCCAAACGGTTCAAGCCGACCGCCACGCTTTGCTTCAGCGTGGCGGCGGCTTGACTTGGGCGTTCGCGCGCAGAACGCGCTATTTCCCTCCCCAACCTGTCACGTCCATCTATAGCGTTTTCAAAAACGCCACCAGGTCCGCCTTCTCCTCGCTGGTGAAACCGATGCCGAAGCGCTCGTTGTAAAAGTCGACCGCTGCATTCAAATCCGCGGCGAGGCCATTGTGGAAGTACGGCGCCCGCGCTGCCAGCGCGCGAAGAATGGGGCCCTTGAAGCGGCCGATGTCCCGCCACTTGCCGGTGATGAGTGCGCGGCCCGGATCCGTGGTTTGAATCACTTCGCCGGTCTGCACGTTGCGCAGCGTATAAAGGGGCATGTCGGCGGTGCGCCGCGTTGCATCGGTGAGGCCGATATCGAGGGGCGCCGGGATCGAGTGGTTGCCCGCGCCGGGTGTGTCGTGACAGGTCGTGCAGTTGCCGTGGAAGACCGGTACGTGCAGGTCATCGTTGATCCCTTTCACGCCCGTGATGGTGATCGGGTGGGTGTTGAACAAGGCTTCGCCGCGCGCTACCGCCAGGCGGGCCGACACCACACTGCGTTCGGCGCGCTCGTCGTCGTCGGCCTCGCGGCCCACATGGGCGCGTTGCCAGGCGCTGTACAGCGTGAATACATTGGGATCGAACGGCGCGTGGGTTCGATAGTCGCCATCCACCACGTCGTTGATGCCGAAGTAGAACGGCAGACGGGACGCGTGCTTCGGTCCGCCTTTGGCGCCGTGCGCAGTCAGCCGCTTGGCGTCGTCATCAAAAATCTGCGCGGTGAAGAGTGAAGTCTCGAAAGAGACGATCGCCTCGCGCTGCTCCTGAGTCAGCGGTTGCGCGGCCTGGGCATGACCCACCGTCGCGCTATTGGACTGGTGGGCGAGATCGAAATGAATGCTCGCGAAGCAGTTGGTCGTATTGAGAATGCAATCGGTGGAATTGGCGTCCTTGAACGTCTCGCGGCCATCCAACATGACGGTGCTCAAGAACTTGAGATTGGTTGATGGCAGCGGCCGGCGGAACAGCGACAGTTCCCGGGCGCTGGCGAAGCCGTAGGGGTCGTCGGCTTTCACCAATTCGAACTCGGCATTCGCCGGGATGCCGATGCCGACCCGGATCAAGCCCTTGTTGAGCAGCATGCTGTAAGCGGCAAAGCGTGCCGCCACGGTTGACACATCCGCATTCGGCGAATTGGAGCCATCGTTGGTGCGGAAGATCGGGTCCGCTCCTTGCGATGCAAAAAAACGGGCGTTGATTCCCTCCGGCGTGACCGTCCAGCCCTCGCCTTGCTGATGACAGGTGGCGCAGCTTCGCCCATTGGTGCCGAGGCTCTTGAAGAACGGATTGTTCAGATCGATGGTGCCGGTCGTGCTGAAGGTGGCCGCGAAGCCGCTGGGATTCCGCTGCGGCACCATATCGGGCGCTCGCTCGCCGTCTCGGGCCTGCGCTTCGCCCGTCAGACCGATAACCGTCGCCCCTCCCGCCAATCCCGCGTACAAAGCGAGTACCAGCGGTTTCATTCGCACTTGCCAGTTGATACGGCGGCGCTGCCGTGGCTTTTGTTGTTTGGCCTTGTCGGCATGATGATCAATGGTTGCCATGATCTGTCTCCTGTGGCTGGACGGCGAGCAAAAATTGTTTGTCGCTTATCTATGCACACGGATTGCGTCAGCAAAACCGGACACGACTCATTGCCTGGAACTTTGGTGTAGCGAGAAAGGGATGACTCGCGGGCAGCTGCTTTCGCACTGGTGTCGTGCGTCAAAGATGATTACAGCCCGTTTGTCATTCCCGTGGAGGAAGTAATTCAATGACTTGGCTCGATAGTATTGGACTCCACCTCGCGGGAATAGTAGAAACATGGTCGTACGCTATGACTGATTGGTAGCTCTCATCAGGAACTGCGCTTGTCGAGCCGCGCCGCCAGTTCGCGCAACGGTTTTTTGAATTGCTCACCGAGGTCCTTGTGGGCGGCATGGATGGCCTTGGCCTGGGCGAGCAGCTTTTTTACCGGCTCGCGCTCGCCCCGGTCCATGAGGCAGCCCGCCAAGGCGATCTTCGCTTCGGCAAGTCGCGGGCTGTTGGGGTCATCGCCGGCCTCGCGCAGTTGCAGTGCCCGTTCCAGATGGACGAGTGCTGCCTTTGCGTCGCCAGACTGTTGCAGCGCCATGCCGAGCGCAAGGGACGCGTCGGCTTCGAGGGTCTGGAAATAATCGCGCACCGGCGAACGCTGTATCTGCTCCAGTGCCGCCTGCGCGGCGACGCTGGACTCGGCGACGCGGTTCTCCTGCAAGTACGCGCGGGCAAGTTCGATTTGCGCGCTCGTCGGGTCCACCAGCAGCGGCAGACGTGGCGCGTTCAAGGGCGCCCGCACCCGGCCGAGGGTTTCGATCGCCGAAGAGGCATCGCCTTGCGCGAGCGCAAGCCTCGCCACTTCGATGAGGTAGGGATTTTCCATTGCCGGATCGGTCGCGGTCCCGCCGACGTGCCGCCACATGGTCAAGGCTTCCACCAATACCTTCTCCGCGTCGTTGTAGCGGCCCAACGCGGTGAACAGCGCGCCCTGCCGGCGCAGCCCCTTGGCCAAAGGCTCTGATTCGGGGTAGAGGCTGCGCGCGTCCTCGACATCCAGCGCAAGAAACTTTTCCGCAGCTTCCAGCCGACCGTCGACCAACAGCATCTGGCCATAGAACCCGTTGACGACGGCGACGACCGCCGAGCCCTGCTTGCTTTTGTCGCGTTCCAGTTCAGCGAGCGCACTTTCGATCAGGTGCCTGCCCTCCTCGCGGCGCGACGTGGCGTGCAGGAACGCGCCCAGCCGCGTCCCTGACTGCAGCGTCTCGTTGTGCGAGTCGCCGTTGAGTTTGCGCGACGCGGCCAGCGAGGCACGAAAGTTTTGTTCGGCCTCGCCAACCTTGATCAGCGCTGCCTGCGCGCCGGCGAGTTGGGCCAGCGGCGCGATCTCCCAGGCTGACATGCCAGGTTCGCGCTTGTGCACCAGCGCCAACTGCTCGCGGTACAAGGTTTCGGACGCTTCGTAATCGCCCAGTTCAAAGCGGGAGCGGGCCGCGAGTTGCATTGCCAGTACCAGGATCCAGTCATCCTGGTTTCGCGCTTGCGCTCGCAAAAGGCCGACCGCCTTATCGGCGTAGCTGCGCATTTTTTCCGGAGCGGTATAGCGGTTATAGCGGGCGAACTCCATCCATAGCCCGGCGCGAATCCGCGACGAGAAATCCCCTGCGGCATCAAGAATAGTCTTGGCCTCGTTGAGCGCGGCGAGCGATTTGCCGCGCTCGCGGGTCGACGCGATATCTTCCACATAGTCGAGCAGCGCCTCGGCCACGCGGGGGTCCAGCGCACCGTAGGCCGTTTTCAGAGCCTCGATCCTTTGCAGGCGCAACGCCGAGGCCTGCGTGTCCAGGCCCATCTGCGTGTACATGTCGCCCAGCGTGACGAGCACCTCCGCCTGCGCTTCCGGCACGTTCTTCAGGCTCTCGCCGACCCGCTGGGCGCCGATGTCGAGCAGGTCTCGCGCCGTGGTTTGCCGCGCCTTTTGCGGGTCCGCTTGCAGATGTGTGTTGGTGCGGAAAATATCGAGCAGGAACCCTTGCACCGCCTGCGCGCGTTTGGCTTCGTTCTGCGCCAGTGTCGCCTGCTCGCGCGCGATGCGCGCCTGCCAGAGTGACGCTAGCGTCGCTGCAATGAGCACCAATGCAATGCCCAGCGCGCTGCCGACCGCGAGTTTGTTGCGCGCGACGAATTTGCGCAGCCAATAGAGCGCGCTGTCTGCTTGCGCCAGCACGGGCTCGCCGGCCAGATAGCGCTCGACGTCCTGCGTGAACGCATCGGCCGTGGCGTAGCGCTCGGCCGGAGTTTTCTTCAGCGCCTTGAGGACGATGGTGTCGAGGTCGCCGGCCAGCGCCTTGCGCAGTTTTTTGACCGTGAGCGACCGCTCACCGGCCTTCGCGCTGTCGCCGATGGTTTGGCTGGGCCGCTGCGAGTCGGCGCCGAGGATCGCCTCCTCCATCGCCGCGCGGGAATTGCGCTTCAGTTCGTAGGGCCGCTCGCCGGTGAGCAGTTCATAGAGCAGAACGCCCAGCGAGTACACGTCGCTGGCGGTATTGAGCGGGGCGCCGGTGATTTGTTCCGGGCTGGCGTAATCGGGTGTGAGCGCGCGGCCACCCAGTTGGGTGAGCTCCGTCTCCCGGGCCTCGCCCTCGGTCATCAGCTTGGCGATGCCGAAGTCGAGAAGGTGGATTTCGCCATCGCCGGTGACCAGGATGTTGGAAGGCTTCAGGTCGCGGTGGATGACCAGATTGGCGTGCGCGTATTGCACGGCGCCCAGCACTTGCAGAAACAGCCGCAAGCGTGCACCGATCGCGAGTCGCCTGGTATTGCAGAACGCGGTGAGTGGCTCGCCTTCGACGTACTCCAGGGCCAGATAGGGCTGGCCCGTCGGCGTGATGCCCGCGTCGTAGAGGCGGGCGATGTGCGGATGGGTGAGTGCCGCGAGAATGTCTCGCTCGCGGGCGAAGCGCTCGGCCAGCGCTTTCCGGTGCAGCGAGATGATGGGCAGCTTCAACGCGACCGGGCGTTTGATGAGGCCGTCGCTGCGCTCGGCCAGCCACACCGCGCCCATGCCGCCGTAACCCAGTTCGCGTAACAAGCGATACGCGCCGACGATCACGCCTTCGCGGAGCGTGTCGATGACTCCGGCCGCGGCTCCGCCCTGCGCCGTGCCGATCAGGACATCGCTGGCGATACACTCCAGAGGCTTCAGGAAATCGTCGGTTTCGACAACCGCGCGCCGGCCGAGCAAGTCGCGCAACGTCGGCGTCAGCGACGCGTACTCGTCGCCGAGACGCGCCAGCCACGGCTCCCGTTCGCTATCGGGCAGGTCCAACGCATCATCCAATAACCTGGAAATGGCCGGCCACTGATTGAGATCGACGCGCATCAGCCAGACTCTCCAAAATTGGCGTGGTTTCCCCTGATATAACGGAAAAATGGAGCGTAAACCGGACAGACGAAATAACGGGCTAGTGTAGGTGCGCCCAAAGGATTGCTACTTGTCAGGATGATGCGCTGTCGTCGCGGCAAAAACCCTGGCGAGCGTGGCCCAACCGCACTAGCGCAGCATGGTCGCCAGAAGCAGCCGCGCCTTCTCCCAGTCCCGTCGCACGGTGCGCTCGCTCACGCCAAGTACGCTGGCGACCTCTTCTTCGGTCAACCCGGCAAAATACCGTAGCTCGACCACCTTGACCAGGCGCTCGTCCACGGTCGCCAGTTCCTCCAGTGCCTCGTGCACGCCCAGCACTTCGTTCTCCCGGGAAGAAACCGAATCTGCGATTTGGGTGTCGAGCGGGATGTGGATGCCAGCGCCGCCGCGCCGCTCAGCGCTGCGCTCGCGAATCAGATCGACGACGATGTTGCGCATCACTTTGGCGGCATAGGCGAGGAAGTGCCCACGGTCGTTGATCTTGAGGTCGCCGGCGCGGATGAACCGCACGTAGGATTCGTGCACGAGCGATGTGGTATCGAGCAGCGTCAGCGGATCGCTGCGGCGCATGCGGCTCTTCGCCAGCCGATGCAAATCGTCGTACAGCGCTACAAAAAGTTCGCTGACAGCCTGGGGGTTGCCATGATTCGCGGCGTGGATAAGGGTGGTAACGTCAGCCATGAATTTCCTCGTATGCGCCGGGCGGGCTGGCGCGGGGAATCGACTAAGAACTTATCCCGTAAATCATGTTTATCTCGCCTGGCACTTGCCGAAAGCAAAAGATCGCAGCGGCGAGAAGGGCAAAGCCAAGCATGGATGATGCGCTTTTTCATAACCAGGGAATCGCTGAAAAAGCCGCTCTCGGCCCGATAAAATTCGGGTCATCAGGAGAGGCTTCGGTCATCATTGCGCGGGTTGGCGGTGTCGATCCCGCGGGACATAAAAATCGCGGTTTGCGGCCGCGTCGCTGCGCAGGCCAAAAGCGGGACCCTTCGGACCAGCCGGGAGAATGTCATGGCCAAGATTGAGAAAAAGCTTGCTGCACTCGGTCTGGTCCTGCCGGCGCCGATGAAGCCGCCGCCGGGCGTCGTTCTGCCATTTCAGTTCGTCCGGCTCCGGGGCCATCGTGCGTTCATCTCCGGACACGGGCCGCAGAATGCCGATGGGTCGCTCGCATCACCCCTGGGCAAGGTCGGGAAGGAACTTACCGTCGAGCAAGGTTATGCGGCGGCTCGGCTGACGGCCCTGGCGATCCTTGGCAGCCTGCAGCGTGCGCTCGGCGATCTCGACCGCGTGACGGCCTGGGAGTGCGTGTTCGGGATGGTCAACTCGGCGCCGGGCTTCAATCAGCAGCCCAGTGTCATCAACGGATTTTCGGAATTGATTCTGGAGTTGTACGGGCCTGATGTCGGCGCGCATGCGCGTAGCGCGGTCGGGCTTGCGGAGTTGCCGTTCAATATTCCAGTCGAGATCGAGGCCGAAGTGGAGATCAGGAGCTGAACGAAGACGCTGACCGCATTCGGAATGGAGGCGTTGCAGCCGGCGTCAATGCGTTACGCGATCCTTGCGCCGGTCGTTGCAGCGGCCTTGCGCCGCGTGCCCATGATGTAATCCCAGAGTGGCGAACTGACGCCGTAACCCGTAGCCGGGCTGACGAAATGATGCTGCATGTGGTTGCGCTTGAGCCACTTGAACAGCGGGTTGTCGAAGGTATGGTGATGGAGCGCGTAATGCAGCGTGTCGTAGGTGACGTAGCCGATGATGAAGCCGGCGAAGAAGCCGTAGAGCATCGGTGGCGCAACGAGCAATCCGAAGACTTGATAGAAGCCGAACGCCAGCGGCACGCTTACGGAGGGTGGCATCACCAGACGCAGCGCATCGTTCGGATGATCGTGGTGCACGCCGTGGAAAATGTAATGGATGCGCGCGCCGAGCTTGCCCGGCGGCAGCCAGTGAAACAGGAAGCGGTGCAGGAAATACTCGGTGCCGGTCCAGACCAAAAGACCGCCGGCAAAGCAGGCGAGATACACGGGCAGACCGAGCCCGCCGACGACCAGCGCCTTCCAGGTAATGAAGGCAAAAACCGGCATGAACACGGCCAGCGGCGCCCACGGGGGAATCTTCGACAGGGCTTCGAGCAGTTCGCTGTCGAACATCCGGATCGAGTCGCGGGAATTGGAAACGGGTCTGTGGCTCATGGTCTCGACATTGCTGGCATCGCGGCTTGAAGCCCGGCGCCGATGTAACAGATGCTTGATTTTAGGCTTTTGCAGCCGGGCCCGCCATGCAGGCCGGATCATGGCAACTCCCGAGGCAAATCCCGAGGCAAATTATTGAGCAGTGCAGCCAGCCGCAACCCGGCGAGACTCAGCTGCTTATCGAGCGTTGGCAGCCACTGGATTCGATAGGCTTCACCGGGCTGACGATTGGCTGGATAGAAGGCCGGATCCTGCACGATGCTGCACGACGCCTGTGCCCAGTCTGCGGGATCGAGCGTGCCAAGGTCGGCGTTGATGGCGAGTGGCGCGAGGCGCTGGGCATAGCGCCGCCAGTCGGGTTCGGTGCGCGCGATCAGGCCCGAGTCCCAGAGCCGGTGCAGGTTGTCGCCCTGACCGCGCCACTGGATTTGCAATGTGTTGCCGCCGCGGTCCTCGTGCAGACCGGCGTGCAGCGGCTGATGCAGGTCGCCGACGAAGTGGACGAGATCTTTGAGCGCAGTAAGGCGTGCCTCTGGCGTCGTCGCCGGGTTCTTCAGAGTCGCCAGCGACTCCTCGATTGCGACGACCACGCACTGGCCATCGGGACAGTCGCGCTTCGGCTGATAACGGCAATCGCCGCGCGGCAGGTCGACGTAATGCAGCGGAGCGGTCTCCGGCGTGCGCGCTTCGTCGGCCCAGTTCGAGATGCCCGGCAGCGTCGGCTCCCCCTCTCCGGCGAGCAGGACATCGATCACCGCCTTCGCCTCTGGCGTCAGATGCTCTGCCGCGATCTGCGCGACGATGCGATGACCTTCTGGCCCCCAGGCTGCGGCCAGCGGCGCGACGCCGATCAGCGCCAGCGCCGTCAGCCAGTGCCTCACGCCACGCGGATCGTGTTGATGACGACCGGCGTCACCGGCACGTCCTGTCCGAACGGGCGGGCGCGGCCGGTGGGTGTTGCGGCGATGGCGTCGACCACGTCCATGCCCTTGGTGACCTTGCCGAACACGGCGTAGCCCCACTGGCCGGCACGGCCGTCGAGGAAGACGTTGTCGGCGTGATTGACGAAGAACTGGCTGGTCGCCGAGTGCGGGTCATTGGTACGCGCCATGGCGACCGTGCCACGGACATTCTTGAGGCCGTTGTTGCACTCGTTCTCGATCGGCGCGCGAGTCTTGCGCTCCTTGTAATCTGGCGCTTCGTGACCACCACCCTGGATCATGAAGCCGGGGATCACGCGATGGAATGCGAGGCCATCGTAGTGGCCGGCCTTGGCATATTCGACGAAATTGGCGACCGACTTCGGCGCCTTCGTGGCATCGAGCTCGAGGGTAATGTCGCCCATGCTGGTCTGGATCAGGACGATGACGGGTGCGGTGTCTGTGGTCATATCGGGTCTCTGCGGAATTCGGTTGGACCGCGAATTCTACCGCAGGCTCCGGCGCGTTCCGCTGGCGGTCGCCGGACCAGGGCAGGCGCGGGTCAAGTCCGCTAATCTTCAAGGCATGGTCACGGCGTTGTCGACTATTTATCCGGGACGCGATCGGCGCCGCAGCGCCGGCTATCTCGACCTCATCGCGGAACTGATCGAGGAGTTTGCGCGCAGCGAGGATCTGCGCGTCTCGCTGGCTTCGGCGCTGCGGCGCATCGCCGACGTGATGGACGCCGACGCCGCCGGCCTGTTCCAGCTCGAAGGCGACTTCGGCGACGCCGACGCGCGCATCGTCTGCCGCGCCTGCGTCGGGCCGATCGATGTGATCGGCCTCGATCTGTCCGCTCACGCCGGCATTCCCGGCCGCGTGCTGAAGCGCAACAAGACTGAACTCGTGGCGGACGCGCGGAACGATCCGGATTTCATCGCGCCGCAGACGATCGGCATCGACTACGACATCCGCTCGCTGATCTGCGCGCCGCTGAGCCATCGCGACGAGCGCTACGGCGTGGTCGAGCTGATCAACCCGCGGGCACCCGGCGCACTGTTCACGACGCGCGATGCCGAAGCCCTCGGCGCGCTCGCCGCCGCCGCCGCATTCGCCATCCGCAACGCCCGGCTCACCCGCGAACTGCTCGAGCAGACCCTGCTCAAGCAGGAGCTGGAACTGGCCGCTGCCGTGCAGCGCAACCTGCTGCCGGCGGCGCCGGACGTCAGCGCGCCGATCCAGGGCCTGAACATTCCGGCGCGGGGCGTCTCGGGGGATTTCTACGACATCCTGCCGCTGCCCGACGGCCGCACCGCGTTCGCGCTGGCCGATGTCTCGGGCAAGGGCATGAACGCCGCGCTGATCATGGTCAAGGCGGCGACTCTGTTCCGCAGTTTCGGCAAGCGCATTCACGAGCCCGGCCTGCTGCTGTCGCGCATTGAAGGCGAACTCGCCGAAACCCTGGCGTTCGGCATGTTCGTGACCATGGTCGTCGGCGTCTACGACCCGCGCAGCCACCAGGTCAAGCTCGCGAATGCCGGCCATCTGCCGCCGCTGTGGCGCGATGCGGCCGGCGGCTTCCATGAATTCCCGGCGGCCGATCCGCCGCTCGGCATTCGCGGCAAGCTGGAGCGGAACCGCTATCACGAACGCAGCTTTTCGATTGCCGGTGGCAGCCTCTATCTCTATACCGACGGCGCGACCGAAGCGCGCGACGCGAACGGCGCGATGCTCGGCGCGGACGGCCTGCAGCGGCTGATCGACCGGCACGCGGCTGCTGCGCCCGGCGCACGGCTGCGCGCGATCGCCGAGGCCGTCGGAACGGACGTGCGCGACGACCTCACGCTGCTCGTCGTCGAGGACACTGACGCCGCCGGGCAGGTGCCGCCGCGCCGCCGCCGGCGCAGCGCCGCGCATCTCGTGGCGCAGACCATTCCGGCACAGGTCGGCCAGCTCAAGATCGTGCGCCGGCTCGTGCAAGCCGCCGCGCGTGAGGCCGGCGCGGGTGTGGCATGGGCGCAGGAACTCGTGCTCGCCGTCGACGAGGCCTGTCAGAACATCATCCGCCATGGCTATCGCGATAACGTCGATGGCCGTATCGAGTTCACGATTCGCCGACGCGGTCGCCAGCTCGAAGTGGAACTGGTCGATTACGCGCCGAAGGCCGAGGCATCGGCCTGCCGTGGCCGTCGGCTCGACGAGGTGAAACCCGGCGGCCTCGGCACGCATTTCATGCACGCGCTGACCGATCATGTGCAGTTTCGACCGCCGCCGCAGGGGGCGGGCAACCGGCTGGTGCTGACCAAGCGGCTTGGCGCCAACACCGACATCGACACCGACAACCAGGGAGCAGATTCCGAATGAGCTTCAAGGTCAGCGAACAGGCCGGCGTGGCCACGGTTTTCCTCAGCGGTGAGATCGATCTCGAACGCTCGCCGCTCGCCCGCAGGACGCTGCTCGACGCGCTCGCGCGCAAACAATCGCTGGTCGTCGATCTCGGCGACGTCAGCTACATCGACTCCTCCGGCATCGCCAGTCTGGTCGAAGCCTATCAGCGCGCGAAGAACGCAAACCTCGGCTTCACGCTGACGCACGTCGGCGACGGCGTGATGAAAATATTGTCGCTGGCACGGCTGGACACGGTTTTTCCGATTCGGGCGGCCGGGTAAGCCACTTCGATGTTCGCAACCGACGCGAAGCCGGCCTGGGGACGAATCTTATGGATGCTCTGAAAAAGTGGTCAAACCCTTCTCCCTCCGGGAGAAGGGTTTTTCAGACTTTCCCTAAGCTGCGGGCCGCAGCAACACCTTGGTCCAACCGTTCTCGCGCGCATCGAAATGTTTGTAGGCATCCGGCGCCTCATCGAGCGACAGGCGATGCGAGACGATGAACGAGGGTTTGGCGCGATCGGCGTGGATCAGGTCGCGCAGTTGGCGGTTGTAGGCCTTCACATTGCACTGGCCGCTGCCCATGGTCAGGCCCTTCGTGAAAAACAGGCCCATGCCGAACGCGATCTGGCCTTTTTTGCCGAGTTTGTCCGGCGCCTTCGGGTCTTTCGGCACGAACACACCGACGACGCCGATCTTTCCAGTCGCCCGCACCGAAGCGACGAGACGGTTCATGGTCAGATTCGGAATCTCGTGGCCGTGAGGGTCGTGGCATTGCCAGCCGACACACTCGCAACCCGATGCGTACGAGCACATCGGTCGGTTGTTTGATTTTCGCGTCCGGCACGTTCTTGATGCTGACGCTGCGGGGTCCGTTATAGACAAGTCCTTTCATGATTTGCGATCTCCTGCCAGCGACGCTGGCATCGGGGGTGGGCAGCCGGTGCCTGTGGGCGCAATACGGGGCGTCGGGGCACAGGTTTCAGAGAAGCAGCAATGAACGATCCCGCGCACGCCGCGGACGATTCTCCGCCCTCGATTTGATCTTTCCCTGGCCTTGCCCGGACACTAGCTCTCGCATCTGAAGGGAACCGCCGCGACCCATGCGCAAGCTCGCTGAAAATTTCGGACGGGACGCCGTCGCGGCGCTGACCGAACTGGGGCAGGGCACGGTGCTGTTCGCAGAGTCCCTGGCCTGGACTGCGACGGGTGCGGCGCGCAAGCAGCCGGTGAGCCTCGCTGCGGTGTTCGCACAGGCGATGGAGATCGGCATCCGCGCACTGCCGATCGTCTTCGTGCTGTCCATCGCGATCGGCGCGATGGTCGCGATCCAGGGCATCTACTCGCTGAGCATCTTCGGCGCGGAGAGCAAGGTCACGCTCGGGGTTGCCTTGTCGGTGACAAGAGAATTCGCGCCGCTCATCACCGGCGTGCTGGTCGCCGGGCGCAGCGGCTCGGCGCTCGCGGCACGGCTCGGCACGATGAAGATCAATCAGGAGATCGACGCGCTGACGGTCATGGGCATCAACCCGGTGCGCTATCTGGTTGCGCCCGCGCTGCTGGCGATGCTGGTCATGCTGCCGCTGCTGACCTGGTTCGCGGACTGCGTCGGGCTGCTCGGGGCGGGGCTCTACGTGACGCAGAAGCTCGGCGTGAGCTTCACCGCCTACCTCAACGAATTACAGGCCTCGGTCTCGGTCGACGATCTCCTGCACGGCATCGGCAAGAGCGGCATCTTCGCGGTGCTTATCACGATCATCGGCGTGGTCAACGGCATCGGTGTCACCGGCGGCGCCGACGGCATCGGCCGCGTCACCACGCGCGCCGTGGTCCACGGCATATCGGCCATCGTGATCACCGACATGCTGTTCGCGTATCTCGTCATCCAATGAACGCGGCTGCGAAGCTGGCGCTGCCGGAGCCGGTGATCGAGGTCGAAAAACTCTACGCGCAGTACGGCGACAAGCCGGTGCTCCGCGACATTACCTTGAGCATCGCGGTTGGCGAGGTCATGGTGATCATGGGCGGCTCGGGCTCCGGCAAGAGCACGCTGCTGCGCCACATGCTCGGGCTCGAAGTGCCGACTTCGGGGCGCGTGCAGGTGCTCGGTGTGGACATCGTGAAAGCGCCCCGCCGGGCGATGCAGGAGATGCGTCGCAAGATCGGCGTGGCGTTCCAGTCCGGTGCGCTGTTCTCGTCGATGACGATCGGCGAGAACATCATGCTGCCGCTGCGCGAGCATGCGCGGCTCGACATCGAAACCATGCGGATCATGATGCGGCTGAAGCTCGACTTCGTCGATCTCGCCGGCGCTGAGGACCTGATGCCGGCGCAGTTGTCGGGTGGCATGATCAAGCGCGCGGCCGTGGCGCGCGCGATCATCATGGACCCACAGCTGGTGTTTCTCGACGAGCCGAGCGCCGGGCTCGATCCAGTGGTTGCAGCCGGTGTCGACGAACTGATCCTGCAACTGCGGGCCGGCGGCGCCAGCCTGGTCGTGGTCACACACGAACTGGAAAGCGCGTTCCGGATCGCCGACCGCATTACCGTGCTCGACCGCGGCGGAATCCTGATCAGCGGCAGCGTCGATACCGTCAAGGCGAGCGGCAACGAGCGCGTGCAAGCATTGCTGACGCGCAAGGTCGAGCATGCCCGCCATACGCCCGAAGAATTCCTGCGCACGCTCACCGGCCGGTTAGGATCGCCATGACATGACCTCGACACGGATCAATCTTGCGGCGATCGGCGCCTTCGTCCTGGTCGCACTGACGAGCCTGATCTACGTGCTCGCGGTGCTCGCCGGCCGCACCGGCAGCACCGACGACTACTACACGCTGTACACCAACGTTGCCGGCCTCAAATATGGCTCGCAGGTATTCTACGAGGGTTATCTGGTCGGCCAGGTCACTTCAGTCACGCCGATGACGGAGCAAGCGCGCGTGCAGTTCCGGGTCGGCATGGCGATCACTGCGGGCTGGAAGATTCCAGAGGATTCGGTGGCCCGCTCCGGCAGTTCCGGCCTGCTGGCGCCGCAGACCATTTCGATCGCCGCCGGCAAGAGCGAAACCGCGCTCAAACCCGGCGCGCTGATCACGCCGGGCCTGAGTGTCGATCTGTTCTCGACCGTGACCGGCGCAGCCGGCAGCTTCGACCGGCTGGCCAGTGGCGCGCTGATGCCGCTGTTCGAAAATCTGGACCGGCAGATCACCGCCGTCGGCGGCCTGCTCGACGGCGACGTGCGCAAGCTGGTCGGCAACGCCAACGTCGTCGCCGCCGCCGCCGCACAGGACTTGCCGCTGGTGCTGCGCAATGCCCGAAACGCCAGCCGCGGACTGGCGAACGTGACGCAGCAGTTGCAGAGCGTGCTGACGCCGGCTCGCATCGCGAGCCTCGATCGCATCATCGGCAATGCCGATCTGGCCACGGCCAGCCTCGCCAGAACCAGTGCCTCGCTGGAGCGGCTTAGTGGCGACGGTGAAGAGGACTTGAAGGTGGCGCTGCGCGAGCTGCGACTGACCAGCGAAAGCCTGTCGCGCCACTCGGAGTCGATTGCGCAGAATCTCGACGCGGCATCGCGCAATCTTCAGGAACTGAGCCGCAAGCTCAAGCAGAATCCCG
Organism: Nevskia sp.; assembly: GCA_043781855.1. Taxonomy (GTDB): domain Bacteria; phylum Pseudomonadota; class Gammaproteobacteria; order Nevskiales; family Nevskiaceae; genus Nevskia. The sequence goes on from JAYWBB010000151.1 coordinate 15,563, forward strand.
GGCTGCTGATCCGTAATACGCCGGGGACCGACGCGATCGCACCGGAGAGCGGCAAGTGAGAAGCGCAATGCCTGGGCTGGCCTTGACGGCGCTGCTGGCGCTGACGGCGTGCAGCAACGCGCCGGCGCCGATCGAGCGCTATTACCGCCCGGAGATCGCTGCCCCTGAGCCGCACACACCGCTGCCTTTGCGCATGCTCGTCGAGCTTTTTGAAGTGCACGGCCTTTACAGCGACCGGCCGCTGGTCTATCTCGACGGCGAGGGCGCTTATCGGCAATCGCACTTCCATAACTGGCTTGAAGCGCCGTCGCAGTTGCTCGGCGAGAGCTTGCTCGGTTATCTGCGCGCGGCTTACGGGGCGGAATCGGCATTCCTGCCGGATGCGCGGCTCGAAGGCGATCTCACCATCCGTTCGCGCCTGCGCCGCTTCGAGCGCATTCCCGGCACGGACTCGACGCAAGCCCTGCTCGCGCTCGAGATCGTCGTCACGGCGCGCAGCGGACGGTTGCTCGGCAGTATCGACTTCGAGGAATCCGCAGCGGCGGGCACGACCATTCCCGAGTACGTGCGGGCGCAGTCGGCGCTGCTGGGCAAGGCTTATGGACAACTCCTGATCCTGCTCGATACGCGCGCCGCTGCGTCGGCGACCGATCGGAAGACACGCTGAGCTTGGTGAAATCGGCGGACCAACTGACGCTGTTTCCGGAACTGCCCGCCGCCTCGCGACGCAGCGCGCGCCGCGCGCGCTTTTTTTTCGCGCTATGGCCGGACCGGGGCCTGCGCGAACGGTTGGCGCAGGCGGCAGCGATCCTTCCGATTGGTGACAATCCATCGGCGTATCGCGTGAAGCCCGAGCGCATCCATCTGACCCTGGCTTTTCTCGGCGCACTCGATACGCACGGGGCCGAGGCGGCGTTGCTGGCGGGTGCGGCCGTGCAGGCGCGGGCGTTTACGCTGGCGCTCGACAAGGTCGGCCATTTTTCCGGTCCCAACGTCGTGTGGATCGGCCCGTCGGCGCTGGCGCCACCGCTTGCGAAGCTGAAGGGCGAACTGGATCGCGAGCTGCTGCGCTTTGCGCTGCCGGTAGAAAGCGCGCCGTATCGACCGCATGTCACCTGTCTGCGCAATGTCCGCGAGCCGCCGGACGCTTCGCTGGTGACGATCGAATGGTGCGTGCAGGATTTCGTATTGGTCCGCAGCGCCGCCGGCAGCGGCGGAAAACCGGCGCGATACCGCGTTCTGCGGCGCTGGCCGTTGCAGCAAGCCAGCGCTGCCTGAAGCTCAGCCGGGATCGACGCTTTTAACCTCGGCCGCAATGCGCCCGCGCGCCAGCCGTACAAGGACGGGATCGCCGGGCGCCAGTCCCTTCGAATCGCGGATCAGGCTGCCGTCCTCACGCAGCGCCAGCGCATAGCCGCGCTCCAGCACTGCGTTCGGGTTCAGGCTGTTGAGCAGCGCATCGACGACGCGCAGGCAGGCGGCGGATTCGGAGACGAGCGAAGCGCCACGCGAGCGCAGGCGTTGCAACAACATGAGTACACGCTCGCGCCGCGCCTGGATGCGCGCCCGCGGTCCCGCTGCAACCAGCCTTGCGCGCAACCCTTGCAACGACTCGCGGCGCCCCGCGAGCCGGGCCTGCAAACCATGACGCAGACGCTCATCGAGTTCGTCAAGTCTTTGCGCGCGCTCGTGCAGGCGGCGGCCCGGATGCATCATCTGCAAGCGCGCCTGGTGGCGTTGAAGCTGTTCGGCGGCGATTTTCAGCTGGCGCCGTTGCAGCTCGATCAGCGCAAGGTCCAGCGAGTCGATCCGCGCGTAGGCCTCGGCGATGTCGGGTGTCGCGAGTTCAGCCGCAGCGGTGGGTGTCGCGGCGCGGACATCGGCCGCGAAATCGGCAATCGTGAAGTCGATTTCATGGCCGACGCCGCAGACCACCGGCACGGCGCACGCACGGATCGCCCGGGCGACCGCCTCGTCGTTGAACGCCGAGATGTCTTCGAGCGAGCCGCCGCCGCGCGCGAGCAGGATCACGTCGACCGGCGTCTTCAGCGGCAACTCGCGCAGTGCCCGAACAATGGCCGGCGGCGCCTCCTTGCCCTGCACCGGCACCGTGTACAGCGCCACGCTCGCGAGCGGCCAGCGTCGCGCCAGCGTGTTGAGAATGTCCTGCAGCGCCGCACCGGTGCCCGAGGTGATGATGCCGATGCGGCGCGGCAGCGGCGGCAGGGGTCGCTTGAGTTGCGCGTCGAACAGGCCCTCCGCCGCGAGCTTCGCCTTGAGCAGTTCGAAGGCGCGCAGCAGCGCTCCGGCGCCGGCCGGCTCCAGGTGCTCGACGATCATCTGCAGTTCGCCGCGCGCCGGGTAAATGCCGACCTTGGCGCGCACCAGCACGGCGTCGCCGTCGCGCGGTTGCGGTCGGACGTAATAGTTCGCGCCCTTGAACATCGCGCAGCGCAACTGCGCGCGCTCGTCCTTCAAGGTGAAGTACCAGTGGCCGGAGGCAGGCCGCGAGAAGTTCGAGATTTCACCGCTTACCCAGACGCTCGGCAGGCTCTCGTCGAGCAGTGCGCGCAGAATCTCGGCCAGTTCGGAGACGCCGTAAATCGTTCGAACAGCCGGGGTGCGCGCGCCGCCGTCCGCGCGCATGCTCAAATGCCGAAATCCAGGCCGCGATAAATTTCGGCAAGCGTCAGCGCAGTCGAGGTTCCGGGCACGCAGTCGAAGGTGATGACATCGTCCAGGCGCGTCCGCACCTCGGGCTGCCAGCTGTTTGCGCGCTGATGCATGGTCACGTGGACAGCCTGTTGCGAAACCAGCAAGTAGATTTTCAGCGGCTCGAGCGTCTTGTAATCGCGGAATTTCTCGCCGCGATCGACATGCTGTGTGGTGTCTGACAACACCTCGATCAGCGCGCAGGGCTTCTCGACGCAGGACTCGCCCGGCGCATCGTCGGGATCGCAGACCAGCATCACATCGGGGTAGTAGCCGAACGTGTCGTCGCCGGGATTCAGGCGCAGCAGGACATTTTCGGCGTAAACGCGGCAGCCAAGCGCATCGTGACGCGCGCGAAGAGCGATGTATGTGTTGCCGACGATCAGATTGTGATTCTTGCTGCCGCTCGCCATCGCGTGGATTTCACCCGCGATGAGTTCATGGCGAACCTCGGAGCGCGCTTCAAGTTTCAGGAACTCCTCGAAGCTGATCTTCGGTACCGGCTGCGGTCTGGCCATGGGGTCGGTTTGTGAAACGTCCTCCCGTATAATATCCCTTTGCCGGAGCCGTTAATGTCTCGTTTGTCCCCCGATCAAAAGGCCGACTCCCGCATCGATCTCGAGGCCCTGACGTTCGACGACGTCCTGCTGCAACCGGCTTACTCTGAGGTTCTGCCGCGCCAGGTCGATCTGCGTACGCCGCTCACTTCCCGCATCACGCTGAACATTCCGCTGCTGTCGGCGGCGATGGACACGGTCACCGAGGCCAACCTCGCGATTGCACTCGCGCAGGAAGGCGGGATGGGCATCGTGCACAAGAACATGAGCGCCGAGCGGCAGGCGGCCGAAGTGCGGCGCGTGAAAAAGTACGAGAGCGGCATCATCGCCGACCCGATTACGGTGCCGCCGGGCATGACCATAGCCGAAGTGCTGGCGCTGACGCGCGCGAATCACATCTCCGGCGTGCCGGTGGTCGACGGCGATCAACTGGTCGGCATCGTCACCAGCCGCGACCTGCGTTTCGAGACGCGCATGGATCAGCCGGTGTCGCAGATCATGACGCCGAAGCCGCGCCTGGTGACGGTCAAGGAAGGCGCGGCGCGCTCGGAAGTCATCGCGCTGCTGCATGCGCATCGCATCGAGAAAGTGCTGGTGATCAACGAGCGCTTCCAGTTGCGCGGCATGATCACCGTCAAGGACATCCAGAAGTCGACCGAGCATCCGCTGGCCTGCAAGGATGAGCACGGCCGCCTGCGCGTGGGTGCGGCGGTGGGCACCGGACCGGATACCGATGACCGTGTCAGCGCGCTGGTCGAAGCCGGGGTCGATATTGTCGTCGTCGATACCGCGCACGGGCACTCGAAGGGCGTGATCGACCGCGTGGCCTGGATCCGCCGGAAGTACCCGGACCTCCAGATCATCGGCGGCAACATCGCGACCGGCGAAGCCGCGCTGGCGCTGGTCGACGCGGGTGCCGATGCGGTCAAGGTCGGCATCGGCCCCGGCTCGATCTGCACGACACGCATCGTCGCCGGCGTCGGCGTGCCGCAGATCAGTGCGGTGATGGCCGTGGCCGCAGCACTCAAGAGCAAGGGCGTGCCGCTGATCGCGGATGGCGGCGTGCGTTACTCGGGCGACTTTGCGAAGGCGATTGCGGCGGGTGCCTATTCGGTGATGGCCGGCTCGCTGTTCGCCGGCACCGAGGAAGCGCCGGGCGAGGTCGAGCTGTACCAGGGCCGTTCGTACAAGAGCTACCGCGGCATGGGTTCGCTCGGCGCGATGAGCCAGGGATCGAAGGACCGCTACTTCCAGGACACCACCAGCGAGGTCGAAAAGCTCGTGCCCGAAGGCATCGAAGGCCGCGTGCCGTACAAGGGCCCGATGAGCGCGATCGTGCATCAGATGATCGGCGGCCTGCGCGCCAGCATGGGCTACACCGGCTGCCACACGACCGAGGAACTGCGCACACGCGCGCGCTTCGTGAAGATCACTTCCGCCGGCATGCGCGAGTCGCACGTCCACGACGTGACGATCACCAAGGAAGCGCCGAATTACCGCACGCAAACCTGAGACGTCCGACATGGCTGCCCACAACGGCGATATCCACGCCGACCGCATCCTCATTCTCGATTTCGGCTCCCAGTACACCCAGCTCATCGCGCGCCGCGTGCGTGAACTCGGCGTCTACTGCGAGCTGCATCCCTGGGATATTTCCGCCGAAGACATCCGCGCGTTCGCGCCGAAGGGCGTGATCCTCTCCGGTGGCCCCGAGTCGGTCTGTGCGCTGAAGGCGCCGCGTGTGCGCGAAGCGATCTGGCAACTCGGAGTGCCGGTGCTCGGCATCTGCTACGGCCTGCAGGCGATGGCGCATCAACTCGGGGGCTTGGTAGAGCCGAATGACTCGAAGGAATTCGGCTATGCCGAAATCCGCGCACGCGGTCACTCGGAGCTGCTGCGCGGTATCGAGGATCGAGTGAGTGAAGAAGGCCATGGCCTGCTCGATGTCTGGATGAGCCACGGCGATCGCGTCGTCGAGATTCCCCCCGGCTTCAGGCTGATTGCCTCGACCACGGACGTTCCGATCGCCGGCATCGCCGATGAATCGCGCCACTACTACGGCGTGCAATTCCACCCGGAAGTCACGCACACCCCGCAGGGCGCACGTATCTATGCGCGCTTCGTGCACGACATCTGCCGATGCAGCCAGTCCTGGACGCCGGGCAATATCATCGAGGATGGCATCGCCCGCGTGCGCTCGCAGGTCGGCAAGGGTCGCGTGCTGCTCGGCCTCTCGGGGGGTGTCGATTCATCCGTCGTCGCAGCGCTCCTGCACAAAGCCATCGGCGATCAGCTCACATGTGTCTTCGTCGATCACGGCCTGCTGCGCCACCTCGAGGGCGACCAGGTCATGCAGGTGTTCGCGAAAAGTCTGGGCGTGAAAGTCATCCGCGTCGATGCCGGGCAGCGCTTCCTGAGTGCGCTCGAAGGCGAGGCCGACCCGGAGGCGAAGCGCAAGACCATCGGCCGGCTGTTCGTGGAAGTATTCGACGAAGAGGCGCGGAAGATCACCAGTGCCGCCGCCGCCGAGGGGCGAGGCGGTAAAGTCGAATTCCTCGCGCAAGGGACGATTTATCCCGACGTGATCGAATCCGCCGGCGCGACCACCGGCAAGGCTCACGTCATCAAGAGTCATCACAACGTTGGCGGTCTGCCGGAGCACATGAAGCTCAAGCTGGTCGAACCGCTGCGCGAATTGTTCAAGGACGAAGTGCGGCGCATCGGCGTGGAACTCGGCCTGCCGCACGAGATGGTCTATCGCCATCCGTTCCCCGGCCCGGGCCTTGGCGTGCGCATACTCGGTGCGGTCACCCAGGCCGCAGCCGACACGCTGCGCCTCGCCGATCACATCTTCATCGAGGAACTGCGCCGCGCCGGCTGGTACGACAAGACCGCGCAAGCCTTCGCCGTGTTCCTGCCGGTGAAGTCGGTCGGCGTCACCGGCGACGGCCGCCGCTACGAGCCGGTCATCGCGCTGCGGGCGGTCGAGACGATCGACTTCATGACTGCACGCTGGGCGAGGCTGCCGTACGAACTGCTCGAAAAAGTATCCCTGCGCATCGTCAACGAAATCGGCGGCGTTTCGCGTGTCGTCTACGACATTTCGGGGAAGCCGCCGGCGACGATTGAGTGGGAGTAATTCGGAGTCTTTCGAGTATCTCTTGCCTGCCGGCTGGCATGACGGGATGCGAACTACGCGATGAGGGCGTTAGTCCGCACTGAAAGCTACGAGATAATCTGGCGGAAAGTTAGGTTGATTCGCCTACCCAGCTTTTCAGTCTCTCGTTTCAGACAGTGCTTCCAGGATGCCTGTGTAGGACCAGACATGACGAGCACGCTGCCATCGGAGAGGCTAATGCGTGCGATAGGCAAGTCTTTCCGCTTCTTGTGTTTTAGCTGAAACTCCCGAGTTTCACCCAGACTTACGGAAGCGATGACTGGCTGCGGTCCTAGCTCAGGTTCGTCGTCGCTATGCCAGCCCATGTTGTCGCGTTCGGTGCGATATAGGTTGAGCAGGACACTGTTGAACGACGTGTTAGCTAGTTGTTCGACGCGGCTGCGAAGCGTCAACAGCAATGGCGTCCACGGCAACGGATTGAGCACGCTACCTGAATAGCTGTAAGTAGTGCCAGGATCGCCATACCAAGCCACCAAACGCGGCTGCTTGTAACGCCTGCCCCAGATAGTCACTTCCTCTTCTCGCCATTGCACTTGAGTTAGAAGCTCATCGAAATATTGCTTGGCCTCTCGTGTTGACAGAGCATCCGCGAAATACAGTAGATCGGAATCTGGTAAGGGTATCTTCTCAGAACCGCCTTCGGACTTGCTGAATAAGTCGCCCATTCGGACATTCATTTTTTAACGTAAACGCCGTAAAAGAGTTTACTTTTAAGTTTTGGGGAATGCCCGAATTTCGTTAGAAACTCGTGTAGGTCGCTCTTCTCTTCATCCCAGCGAGGCGTCATTTCGGGCAAACCCGCGACCACGGACTTGAATCCGTTAGTTTCAGCAAGCTCCGAGATGTAGTCTGTGAAGACGGTATGGTTGTTATCAACGAAGAGAATCTTTGCTCCTTTTTTTGCGGACGCGCCAATCTCCTTCCAGAATTTCGCTGCTTTGTCCTTGACACGCACAATCTCTGAGGCGAAGTAGTTGCTAATGAATAGATCGGCAGACAGGAACTTGCGCTGCTTGGCCCAGTCTTCTGGCTCCGTCACGTCTAGGCCCTGGAAGTTCACAAATAGTTTGATGTCTGCGTCCAGTTCTTGCCCAATTTCAGTCCACGAATCGGCCCAAGCTTGTTCCCGGTCACACAGGTAGCAGGTTAGCGACTCGATTTTTGAGTTCTTGTTGGCAAGGATATAGTGGAGAAGCCCAACAAGCTCACTTCCCGGTCCGCCTCCCAGGCAGGATACGACCAGCTTCTTGGTCTTGACCATATCTTCGCTTAATCCGGCGTTCACTAGATCAAGAACCTGCCGCACGTAGTCGGCGTGACTGGCAACGTACTTGAAGACATAGGCAAAGCGAGTTGTAGGGTCGGAATAGTCAATTGGCGGCATCTTTGTATCGGTGAACTTGCCATATGACGCAGACAGATCGGACATCGCTTTTGCGATCTTGGCGTCGGCCTTGGCTCCGTGGATTGCCTCGACCTGTCCATACAGCTCGTTAAGGACACGATAGACAAGCTGGAAAATAGTCTTTGTTGCCTTCTTGTCGTTAGCCAATTTTTGAGATCTCAAAGTGTAACGGCTACAAGGAATTAGCCCGCCTGGCCTGCAACGAGTGTAGCGAATTACTGAGGGAATCAAAGGGGCCGGAATCAAAGGCAATCAAAGGGGCCAGGCACGAATAAACCAGCCACCGCGACTACGACCTGGCCGGGCGGATAAAAACCTATCTCGATTACGGCGACACCAGCTTCGGTAGTTTTGGCCTATTGCAGGTGAGCAAGGCGAAATCAAACGGACCGGGTTCTTTGAAAATAATGGGTCCGTTCACAATGACGAACCCGTGTCCGCCGGACCGCGCGACGTGCAACTGCTTGTCCGTATTGTCGCGCAAGGCGTTGCGCCGGAGCGTTTGCGAACGCTGGTCGAAAGCAGCCAGCGCTTGTCACCCGTGTCCTGCGCGATGCAGGACCCGGTGACGGTGGCCTTGCGCATCCAGATCGGCAACGCGTGATGGACGCCCTGTCCGAAACGCTGCGCGTCGTGCGGCTGATCGGCGCCATCTTCATCAACGGCCGGTTCACCGCGCCCTGGTGCTACCAGTCACCGCGTGCTGACTCGGCTGCGCCCTTGCTGGAGCTGGGCGCCCAACGCGTGGTGATCTTTCATCTGATCACCGAAGGCGAGTGCTACGTCGAGCTCGGCAACGAGCCGCCGATGCACCTGAGCGCCGGCGATGTCGTCGTGTTTCCTCAGGGCGACGCCCATCGCATGACTTCCGAACCCGGATTGGTCCCGGCATCCGGCGCGCGCCTGGACGCCGTGCTGGCGCGCCGCCCGCGCCAACTGGCCTACGGCGGTGGCGGACCTGCAACCCGGCTGGTCTGCGGTTACCTGGCTTGCGATACCCGCCTGGCGAGGATGCTCCTCGCCGGCTTGCCGCCTCTGGTGCGGGTCAATGTCCGCGGCTCGGAAGCCGGCACCTAGCTGGAGGCTTCGGTGCGCTACGCCTTGGGCGAGGCACGCTCACCCCGGCCAGGCGGCGCTGGCGTGCTGGCCAAACTGGCCGAGGTGCTGTTCATCGAGGTGCTGCGCCTGTACATGAATGAGCAGGGCGAGGGTCGTACCGATTGGCTGGCGGCTGCGGGCGATCGCATCGTCGGCGGCGCATTGAAGTCGATGCACGCGAGTCCAGCTCGGGACTGGACGCTCGAAGAGCTTGCACGCGCGGCTGGTACGTCGAGATCGGTGCTCGCGGAACGCTTCCAGCAGCTGGTGGGGAGCTCGCCGATGCAGTACCTGACGCAATGGCGCATGTTGCTCGCGAGCAACCTCCTGTGTCGCAGTAACGCCCCGCTGGCACGCGTTGCCGAGGAAATCGGTTATCACACCGATACGGCCTTCAGCCGGGCATTCCGGCGCGAGTTCGGCTCACCGCCGGCGGCCTGGCGCCAAGCCAGTCGGCGCGCGCCCGAGTTTGACGAGGTTGTCCATCCCTTCAATTCGCGTGTCGAGTCGTGCTGGACGTGCGCCGCTGCTCGCGAACCGCTTCGGCAAGCGCTACGACCGACAGCGGCGCGCACCCTTCGGCCTTGTTGCTGATCGTGATGTAGGTGCAGTGACCAGCAGCGGTCGTGCCGTCGATCACGCGGGCGAGATTCAGCCGCGTTTCCACGTCGGGATCGACCATGTGGTCGAACGGCGCATAGAGCTGCTTCGCTTCTTCGTAGCCGTAAATGCCGTGCCGGCGGTGCAGATTCCAGCGACACACCAGCGGTCCCGGCCAGAGCGCGCGCAGCATCGGTAACTGCCCGACGATCGGCGGCATTTTCGCGTGCAGGCCGAGACAGCAGGTTGCGCCGGCTTCACCCAGTAGGCGGGCGAAGTCGGGCGCCCATGCCGGCATCAGGAATTCCGGATCGCGTACTTCGACGGCAAGCACA
>JAYWBB010000152.1:0-59974 GCA_043781855.1 Nevskia sp.
GCGACGCGACGTTTCGCCGACAGCTCGAACATTTCCGCCGGCAACATCGCCTGCAGCTGTTCGGGCTTGATCTTGCTGTTCTTGTCCACGCCCATGCGGGTCGCGGTCTCGCCGCGCATGCGCTCGACTTCCTCGGCGACCTGGCTCGCCGGCACCTCGATCGGATGCATCGCGTGCAACTGATCCATGACTTCACGCTTGAGCCGCATCAGCACGGCCTTGTTGCGCTCGGATTCCAGCGCGTCGCGGCACTTCGCGGTCAGCGCCTCGGGACCGCCGGCGTCGACGCCATGCGTGACCAGAAATTCCTCGTCGAGCTCCGGCAGGCGCGACTCCTTGACCTCCCGGACAGTCATCGCGAACTGCGTGGTCTTGCCGGCCAGCGTCTCGTTACGGTAGTCCGCCGGGAAATTGACCGTTGCCTCGAAGGTCTCGCCGGCGGCGTGGCCGATCAGCGCATTCTCCATGTCCGGCAGGAACTTGCCCTCGCCGATCTCGATCGCCTGGTTCTCGCCCTTGCCGCCCTGAAAGGCCACGCCGTCGAGCTTGCCTTCGAAATCGAGCACGACAACATCGCGGGACTGCGCCGCGCGCTCGACCGTTGCCAGCGTGCGCTTGCCCTTGCGCAGGTTTTCGATGAGGCGTTCGACGTCGGCATCGGTCACATCGACTTTCGGCTTTGTCACTTGAAGCTTGGTGAGATCGCCGAGAACGATGTCCGGATAGACCTCGAAACTCACACTGTAGGCCAGCGGCCCGCCCGGGGTTTCCGAGGTGATCTCGAATTTCGGCGCGCCGGCCGGCTGGATCTTCGCCTGCTCCAGCGCCTCCGGCCAGGTCTGCCGGACCAGTTCGCTGACGGCGTCCATGCGCGCGTCGGCGCCATACTGTTTCTGAATCACCTTCAACGGCGCCTTGCCGGGGCGAAAGCCCGGCACGCGCGCGCGGGTCGCCAGATTCTTCAGGCGCTCACCGAATTCGCGCTCGAGACGCTCGGCCGGAACCGTGACATGCAACCGGCGCGACAGGCCGCCGGCGGATTCGACTTGCACTTCCATCGTTATCTTTGAACTCGTTCTGGTGGTGAGAAAAGCCGTGGCCTGGACGCTGCCGCAGGCGGATTGCGGGTCGAAGTGCAGGCGAAAGCGGCCCGAAGTTTCCATCCCGGAAAAATGGTGCGAAAGGCGAGACTCGAACTCGCACGCCTTGCGGCGCTGGAACCTAAATCCAGTGCGTCTACCAATTCCGCCACTATCGCCGGTATCGCGCCCGAGCCGCCGGGAAGTTCGGATCGGAGCAATATTTCCCGATTATATCAGCGGCAGCGGCTGCGCGACCGGCGGAGCTAGTCAACAGCGCCGACTACCTCCCCTGTTCCTCGATCGCCAAGCCGTCACCGGCGCCGTTCACTGCGGCTACGTGATCGAGCTTCAGTTCCAGCGTCTCGCGCTCGCGAAAGCGGTTGATCGATAGCTGGTAGACGGCATGCAGGCTGCCATCCTCGATGGCGACCTCCGCACCGTTGAAATGAACCGCGTTGACCGTTTCGCCGTCGGCCGTGCGCAGGCGATAACGCACATGCCGGCCATCTGCGCCGATCGGGCGCAGATCCTCGACGGTGAAGCGGCCCTCGAAGCGTGGCTCTGGAAAACCCTGACCCCAGGGGCCGGCCGTTTCCAGCACCTGCGCAGTATCGAGCGCGAATTCACCGGCGGATAGTTCTCCGTCGGTTTCGATGGTCCGGTCGAGCGCCGCCGGCTCCAGCAGTGCCCGGCATTCCGCGTCGAACACCGTTCCAAAAGCAGCCAGCGCTGCCTCCGGCAGGCTCAGTCCCGCCGCCATCGCATGACCGCCGAAGCGGGTGATGAGACCGGGATGGCGCGCATCGATGTTCGCGAGCGCATCGCGCAGATGCAGGCCGGGAATCGAACGACCCGACCCCTTGAGCAGGCCCCGCTCGCCAGACGGCGCGAACGCAATCACGGGTCGGTGCAGCGCATCCTTGACCCGCGATGCGACGAGGCCAACCACGCCCTCATGCCAGTCGGGCTCGAACAGCGTGACGCCGATCTCTTCGCAGTCGGCGACCCGCTCCAGCGCGTCGTCCCGCATCTGCGCCTCGATGACGCGGCGCTCGCGGTTCAGCGCATCGAGCTGCCGGGCCATCGGTCGCGCCGTCTTCAGGTCCGGCGCCAGCAGGCACTCGATACCGACGCGCATGTCGTCGAGCCGGCCGGCGGCGTTGAGACGCGGGCCGAGCACGAAACCGAGGTCGGCGGAATTGATCCGCCCGTGCGAACGGCCGCCGGCTTCGAGCAGCGCAAGAAGCCCCGGTCGCGCGCGTCCTGCGCGGATGCGTACCAGACCCTGCGCGACGAGGATGCGATTGTTGTAGTCGAGCCGCACGACATCGGCCACCGTGCCCAGCGCGACCAGATCGAGCAGCTCCGCAAGATGCGGTTCCGGCTTCGACTCGAATGCGCCGCTGGTGCGCAGCCGCGCGCGCAGCGCCAGCAGTACGTAGAACATCACACCGACGCCGGCCAGATGTTTGCTCGGGAACCCGCAACCCGGCTGGTTCGGATTGACAATGGCATCGGCCAGCGGCAGTTGCGGACCGGCCAGATGATGATCGGTAATGACGACTCGCAAGCCGGCAGCGTTCGCGGCGGCGACACCCGCGAGGCTGGCAACGCCGTTGTCGACAGTGACCAGCACCTGCGCACCGCGCTCGCGGGCAAGCTCGACCAGCGGCGGCGAGAGACCGTAGCCCATCGTGAAGCGGTTCGGGACGACATAGTCAACGTACTTTGCGCCAAGCGCGCGCAGGCCGAGCACGGCAACCGCGCAGGCGGTGGCGCCATCGGCGTCGTAGTCACCCGCAATGACGATGCGGCGCTCGTCGCGGATCGCCTCCGCGAGCACGGCGCAGGCGGTATCGATGCCGAGCAGTTGAGTCGGTGCCAGCAGGTGCTTCAGTTCGAGTGCGAGCTGGCCCGGCTCATGAACTCCGCGTGCCGCATAGACGCGACGCAGAACCGGATGCAATGCGCCCGGCAGATCGCCGACCGGGCCCGGCTCGCGACGACGGATCTGCGATGTCTTCAATCCAGCCGGTCGAGCAGTACGCGCTCGACGGCGAGGCGGTCGGCATCGACCTGGATCATCGCCGGCAGGCCCGCCTTCAGAATCACGTCCGGGTCTTTCAGGCCATTGCCGGTCAGCGTGCAGACCACGCAGGAGCCAGCCGGAATCTTCCCGCTCTTGAGGTCGCGCAGCGCGCCGCAGAGCGAGATCGCCGACGCCGGTTCGCAGAACACACCTTCCTGCTCCGCTAGCAGGCGTTGGGTGGCGAGAATCTCCGCGTCGCTGCATTCATCGAACCAGCCACCGGATTCTTCCTGGACTTTCAGCGCCGGCGTCCAGCTCTGCGGATCGCCGATGCGGATTGCGGTGGCGACCGTCTCCGGGTTTTTCACCGGACCGCCGCGCAGGAACGGCGCGCTGCCGTCGGCCTGGTAGCCGACCATGCGCGGCCGCTTGCGCTGGGTTGCGTGATGCAGGAACGGACAGTCGCCTCCGCAGTGCAGGCAGGCCGCCGTGCCGACGCCTGCGGATTCCGAGTAGCCGATCCAGTGCGCGGTGATGTTGCCGGCATTGCCGACCGGCAGGCAGTGATAATCCGGAGCGTGGCCCAGCGCTTCGACAATCTCGAAGGCGGCGGTCTTCTGTCCTTGCAGGCGATACGGGTTGACCGAGTTCACCAGCACGACCGGCGCGGTCTCGGAGACTTCTTTCACGAGCCGCATGCCGTCATCGAAGTTGCCGCGCACCTGCACGATCACGGCACCGTGCACGACGGCCTGCGCCAGTTTTCCCAGCGCAATCTTGCCTTCCGGAATCAGCACGAACGACTTGATGCCGGCGCGCGCGGCATACGCGGCAGCAGCAGCTGACGTGTTGCCGGTCGATGCGCAGAGGATGGCCCGCGCACCGCGATGCACCGCCTCGGTCACGGCCACGGTCATACCGCGATCCTTGAACGAACCGGTCGGATTCATGCCCTCGAACTTCACGTAAAGATCGGCTTCGATCCCTTCGTGACGGCAGAGGTTGTCGAGCTTGATCAGCGGCGTACGGCCTTCACCGAGAGAAATCGCGTGCGCGTCGGCCGGCAGCGGCATGCGGCTGCGATAGGCGTCGATGATTCCGATGTATCGGGTCACAGCGTGCTCCTTGGTGCCAACCTTCTCCCTCCGGGAGAGGGTTGGGGTGAGGGACTTTCAGGCGAGTGCGAGCCTGGATTGAAAGTCTCTCACCCTGGCCCGCTCACGGCGGGAGAGGGGACTAACTAACCTTCAGTCAAAATGTTCCACGCGCAGCCGCGTCCAATCCTCACGCACGAACGGCAGTGCGCGCATGCGCGCCAGTGCGAGATCGCAGCGGCGTTCGCCGATCTCGGAGGTGATGATCGCGAGTGTTGCGTCATCAACGTCGCGCGGCTCCTTCTGCAGGATCGCCTCGATGCTGATGTCCGCTTCCGCGAGGATCGAGGTGATCGCGCGCAGCACGCCGGGCTCGTCGGCGACCCGGAGGCGCAGGTAGTAAGCACTCTCGATATCGGCGAAACCGAGGCTCGGATGCTCGCTGAGCCGCTCGGTATCGAAGCCCAGGGCCGGCACGAAATGGCGCGCATCGGCCCCTGCGAGGCGGCAGACATCAACGAGGTCGGCAATCAGCGCCGAAGCCGTCGGATCGCCACCAGCGCCGCGTCCGACGTAGACGGTCTGGCCGACGGCGTTGCCATGCACGCGGATGGCATTCAGCGCACCGTCCGTCTTCGCGAGCAGGTGATCGTCGCGCACGAGTGTCGGATGCACGCGCAGTTCGACCCCGCGCGCGCCGCGCTTGGCGATACCGAGCGACTTGATGCGATAGCCGAGTTCACGCGCCAGCTGGATGTCCTGGGCCTGAACTTTCGACAGGCCCTCGGTCGCGACCGATTCGAAGCGCAGCGGCATGCCGAAGGCGATGCTCGCGAGAATGGTCAGCTTGTGCGCGGCGTCGATGCCTTCGACGTCGAAGGTCGGATCGGCCTCGGCATAGCCGAGCTTCTGCGCGTCGGCGAGTGCCTCGGCAAAGCTCTGACCCTTCGCGGTCATCTGCGTCAGGATGTAGTTGCTCGTGCCGTTAATGATGCCGGCGAGGCTGTCGATGCGGTTGGCGCTGAGGCCCTCGCGCAAGGCCTTGATGATCGGGATGCCGCCAGCGACGGCCGCCTCGAACAGGACCAGTACGCCCTTCGCACGCGCCGCCGCGAAAATCTCGTTGCCTCGCTCGGCCAGCAGCGCCTTGTTTGCCGTGACCACCGGTTTGCCCCTGGCAATGGCGGCGAGAATCAGTTCGCGCGCCGGGCTGATGCCGCCGATGACTTCGACGATGACGTCGACATCGCTGTTCACCACCGCCATCGGATCGCCGTGCAGCGTGATGCCGGTGAGTTCGCAGTCGCGTTTTTTGTTGGCATCGCGCACCGAGGCCTGCGTGACGACGACAGCGCGGCCGGCACGGCGCGCGATCTCGTCGCCATTCATCCTGAGCACGCGGACGACACCCTGCCCGACCGTGCCCAAGCCGATCAGGCCGACTTTGAGCGGCGGCGCATTCATGAGAAGCAGTTTCCGGTTGTTGGTTTCCAGTTGCCAGAGAAGCCAGAGAAAAAACCAAAGCGCCCGCCGTTGCTTCTCTGGAAACTGGCAACTGGAAACTGGAAACTGACGTCCCTCATGGCCGCACCTTGAGGAACTTCTTGATCGACCGCGTTGCCTGCCGCGTGCGGTGCTCGTTCTCGATCAGCGAGAAGCGCACGTGGTCGTCGCCATACTCACCGAAGCCGATGCCGGGCGAGACCGCGACCTGCGCCTGCTCGAGCAACTGCTTCGAGAATTCCAGAGAGCCGAGATGCCGATGACTGTCCGGGATCTTCGCCCAGACGAACATCGTCGCCTTCGGTCTTTCGACATTCCAGCCGGCCGCGTTGAGGCCTTCGCAGAGCACGTCGCGACGCTTGCGGTACATCTCGCAGATCTCGGCGACGCAATCCTGCGGGCCTTCGAGCGCGGCGATCGAGGCTACCTGGATCGGCGTGAACATGCCGTAGTCGAGATAGCTCTTGATCCTTGCCAGTGCCGTTACCAGCACCGGGTTGCCGCACATGAAGCCGACGCGCCAGCCCGGCATGTTGTAGCTCTTCGACAGCGTGAAGAACTCGACCGCGATGTCCTTCGCGCCCGGCACCTGCAGCACGCTCGGCGCCTCGTAGCCGTCGAAGACGATGTCGGCGTAAGCCAGATCGTGGACCAGCCAGATGCCATATTCACGGCAGATTTCGACGATCCGCTCGAAGAACGGCAAATCCACACAATCAGTGGTGGGGTTTGCCGGAAAATTCAGGATCAACATCTTCGGCGCCGGCATCGTCTCCTTGATCGCCTTGACCAGTTCATCGAAGAATTCGCCGTTGGCGGCACCGGCCGTGGTGAACTTGACATGGCGCACATCGGCACCGGCGAGCACGACGCCGTAAGGATGGATTGGATACGCGGGATTCGGCACGAGCACCGTATCGCCGGGCGCGAGGGTGGCGAACGCAAGATGCGCAAGACCTTCCTTCGAGCCGATCGTGGCGATGACCTCGGTCTCGGGATCGAGCTTCACGTCATAGCGCCGCTGGTACCAGGCGGCCATCGCGCGGCGCAGGCGCGGAATGCCCTTGCTGACCGAGTAACGATGCGTGTGGGTACCTTCCTCGTCATGCACTTCCGGCTTGATGTAGTCGGAGTCGGTGCCGCGTACGGAGGCCTCGACCAGCTTGTCGACGATGTGTTTCGGCGTCGGCTGGTCCGGGTTGCCCATGCCGAAATCGATGATGTCCTCGCCACGCGCTCGGGCCGCCTTCTTCATGTCGCCGACGATGTTGAACACGTAAGGCGGCAGGCGCTGGATGCGCGGGAAATTGGGTTCGGGCGGAGGCTTGGGAACGCTGGTCACGGGGTCGAATTGCGATGGTGGATTTACGGGGCCGCGTATTGGAACATTGCCCCCGTTGCAGTGCAACAACGGCTTTGTCGTGCTGCGGCACTTGCTTCTTGAATCTGGAATCGGCAGCCGCTCGTAAGACGGGCATACTGCTGCATCACTTTCCCACACATTTCCGGAGTCACCATGACCCTATTCGCAAGTTCCTCGCTGCGACGCAAGCTCACACGGTCCGCCGCCCTGCTGGCCGTCGTTGCCCTGCCCGCGCTCGCCGCGCTGAAGATCGGTGCGAAGGCGCCCGATTTCACGGCGCCGGCTTCCATCGGCGGCACCGAATTCTCGTTCTCGCTGGCCGAGGCGCTGAAGAAAGGGCCGGTTGTGCTTTACTTTTATCCCGCAGCATTTACGTCCGGCTGCACGGTCGAGGCCCACGCCTTCGCCGAGGCCACCGACAAGTTCAAGGAACTGGGCGCGACCGTCATCGGTGTCTCGAAGGACGATATCGCCACGCTGAACAAGTTCTCGGTCAGCGAATGCCGCAGCAAGTTCGCCGTCGCCGCCGACCCCGACCTGACCATCGCCAAGTCCTATGATGCCAAGTTGCCCGTGGTGACCTATGCCGACCGCACTTCGTTCGTGATCACGCCCGATGGAACGGTGGACTATGTCTATTCGGCGCTGAACCCCGACAAACACGTCGCCAACACGCTGGCCGCAGTACAGGCCTGGAAGGACAAGCAGCCTAAGTAAGCCATCGCCAGCACCAGGTTTCCGCACCGATGAAACTCTACGACTGCAAGATCGCACCCAACCCGCGCCGGCTCCGGATTTTCCTGGCGGAAAAAGGTATCGAGGTAGAAAAAATCGAGGTTGACGTGCTCGGCGCGGAGAACCTCGACTCCCCGTTTCAGCAGATCAACCCGCGCGGACTGCTGCCGACGCTGGTGCTGGACGACGGCACCTGCATCGACGAGGTGTCCGCGATCTGCCGCTACTTCGAGGAACTGCATCCCGATCCGCCGCTGCTGGGCACCGACGCGCTCAGCAAGGCGCTGGTGAGCTCGCGGCAGCGGCATATGGAGATCGACGGCATGATCGCCGTCTCCGAAGTGTTCCGGAATTCGACCGAGGGCTGGGACCAGCGCAGCCTGCCAGGCGTTGCTGCCGGCACGACCGCCATTCCGCAACTGGTCGAACGCGGCACCGCCAGCCTCGGCCGCTGCTTCGAGTTGCTGAACCGCTACCTCGGCGCCAGCGAATTCGTCGCCGGCGATCGCTACACGCTCGCCGACATCACCGCGCTCTGCGCGATCAACTTCGCGAGCTGGGTCAAGCTGCCGATTCCGGCGCAGCACGCGAACACGCTGCGCTGGTACCAGGCGGTGTCCGCGAGGCCAAGCGCCACGGCGTGAGTGCGGGTCCGGAAACCCGCCGGCGCTTTGGCAGGTCCGCAGGTCTGTCGTCGTGTAGGGCAGGAAGTGCGTCTTGTCATCGGCCGCGCGCTGGATTACCGTTCAGCCACACAAAACTTCTGCCGCACAGCGCCACCGGTTGTCGCGTGGTCTGACTGCAGATGCACCGGGAGCTACCCTCATGAAGCCACTCCACCGGGCCCTCGCCAGCGCCGCGTTGACCGCCGCGTTCACCAGCCTGCCGGCGCTGGCTAGTGAGCCTTGCTGCGGCGAGGCGGAATTCCAGGGCGTCGACGTAGCGAGCGACGACGTCGTCATTCAGCTCGTCGAATTGAAGCGCCTCGGCCCTGAAGAAGTCCAGGCGACCTGGACCCTGCACAACAAGTCGAAGCAGGACCAGCGCCTCACCAAGGGCGGGAGCGGCTGGAGCGACGGTTACCACCTGGCCTACGACGCGTCGCTGCAAGACATGGGGGCGCGCGTGAAGTTTGCAGTCGCCAAAGACACCGGGGGAACACCGCTCGCCGGCAAGCACCCCACCGTACCTTACAAGGGCATCTGGTTGAAGGCGGGCAAGACGATGACGACTTGGGCCAAGTTTCTCGTTCCGGCGAGCACGACCACGGTCAACGTCACGCTGCCCGGCGCGGCCATGCCGTGGAATAACGTCAAGATCACGCCGTAACCCGGCAGGGCGGGAACCCTCCCGTCCTGCCGCGAACGCACTCGCGGAATCATCGCGCTTACATCAACGTTTACGCAGCAAAAACCAAAGCCCATAGCCGACGATGACCGCGATCACCGCAAGGGCCAGTCCGTGCGTGTAATGGCTGATGACCTTGGCGGCCGATTCGCCGACGTAATAGCCGATGGCGGTGAGCACGGCGCACCCCAGCGTGGCGCCGGCCAGGGTGATCAAAGCAAATGGAACGGCGCGCATGCCGAAGACACCGGCCGGTAGCGAGATCAGATGGCGCACCACCGGCAGCAGCCGGCCGATGAAGATCGCGACATAGGCATTTCGCAGGAACAGCGTTTCCGCTTCCTTGTATTTGCGCTCGTTGATCAGCAGATACTTGCCATGCCGCAGCAGGAAGGCGCGACCGACAAATCGGCCCCGAGCAGGTAATTCGCGCTGGCGCCGAGCAGCGAGCCGGCGCCGCCGTTGAGGACCACCAGCAGCGGATCGAGCTTGCCGGTCCTGGCGAGGTAGCCGGCCGGAATCATCACCAGTGACGTAGATACGGTCTTGCCGGTCAAGCGATTTTAGAGACGAGATTGGGGTTGTCGTCGGTGTGCTGTTTGAGGATACCGAAGGCGATGTGGACGAGGCGGCGCATGAGGGCGCCGAGGGCAGCCATTTTCGACTTGCCGCGTTGGCCGAGGTCTTCATAGACCTTACGCAGTTGCGGGTGGTGTTATGAGGCAACGATCGCAGCCATGTAGAGGGTGGCGCGCCGCTTCGGATTGAAGAGGCGGCCGTCGTCGTCGTTGGCCGTCCACGCCGATACAGCGCTCCCTAGAACCGCACGTCACCCACACTGGTCGCTCGCTGCAGTTCGAGCAGAGCTTTGGCGGTGTCTGCGAGGGCGTCCTGGTAGGACTGCTGTACCTGATTGGCAGACCGCTGGGCATCCAGCAATTCGAGCAGGCTGCTGGCGCCGCGCTGATAGCTGTAGCGACGCGCTTCGAGAAGCAGTTCCGTCGACTTTAGTACGGTCTCCTTGAATCCCCGGAGGCGCACCAGAGCCGACCGGTATTGCGCATCGGCTGTGCGGATCGACACCTCCGCCTTCAGCTCGGCGGCTTGAAGCTGCGCTTCGACCTGCTCCGCTTGCGCCTTTGCCGCCTGCACACCGTATTGCCCCCGATCAAACAACGGCAGCGGGATCGAAAGATGTATGCCGAGCTGACGGAACGCCGGCGTGGGATCGACTGGATGATTGGCGACGACGCCGCCGTTGTCGGTGTAAGTCACGCCAACATCGACATCCGGAATGATCTGCCGCTTGGCCAGTACGACGGCGCTTTCTGCCGCGTCTCGCGCGTGGCGCAAGGCGACCAGGTCAGGGCGACTCGCCAGCGCTTGTTCAAGCAATTTTGCGAGATCACAGGTGCGGTCAGCCTGCTCGAGGCGACCTCGCACGACATACCTCGTCTGTCCGCGATTTCGGCCGAGAAAAGTGGACAACGCGAGTCGCGCCTGTTCCGCATCATCTTCGGCTTTCAGCAATTCATTCCGGAACTGCAGCTCCTCGAGACGCGTCTGGATGAGGTCGGCTTCGCCGATGTCTCCGGCCTTGAATCGAGTTTCCTGCGCCTTTGTCAGTTCGGCCAGATAGTCGGCCGCGATCCGTTGCTGCTCGACCGCGCGCTGCGTCGACAGCGCTTCGGCGAACGCTTCGGAGGCATCAATCTTGAGATTGCGAAGGAAGTCGTCGACGGTCGCGGCCGCAGCGCGGTAAGTCTGTTCTGCCACGCGGATGCGCCACTTGCGCTTGCCGCCCAGTGGCAGCGTCTCGGTCAGGCCGATGCTCCGGCTTTCGACCTGACGCAGCAGCGCGGGCTGGCCATCCGCCCCGGTCGCATAGCGGTTGTGGTAAGTCAGGTCGCGATTGCCGTCCAGTTCGAGCGTCGGATTCGGCAGCAGCTTGGCGCCTTCGAGCTGCGCTTTGGCGATGTCAACGTTATAACGCTGAGCGACATAGTCGAGGTTGGCTTGCAGTACCTCGCGAATGAACTCGTCGTATGCGAGATCTTGAGTCGTCGTCGGAGCCGACGAGACAGTCCAGCTCGCCAGTGGCGCACCGGCCCCACCGCCGGCCACAAACGGCGAGAGTGCGGCGCCGGACAGATCGACCACCGGCGTCGCGCTGCCGGGAGCCAGGGACTGTGCGGTAGCGCCGGAATCGTGAGCGAATGCGGAAGCGGACGCTGCGATCGCCGCTGCGGCCAGCCGGATGGATACGCTGGTTTTCATCGATTCTCCGTCGACAGCTCGTCGAGGGAATGGTCCGGATCGGCGGGCCGCCGCTTCATGCGCCGCTGTGCCCAGGTCTCGACCATGAAATACAACGCCGGCAGCAGGACCAGCGTCAGGGCTGTCGCCGTGATCATGCCGCCGATGATCACCGTCGCCAGAGGACGCTGAACGTCACTGCCGACCGCCTGCGTAAATGCGGCAGGGATCATGCCCACAGTCGCCACTGTCGCGGCGATCAGCACGGGCCGGAAACGCTGGCGCGCCCCTTTCATCACGGCCTGCAGCAGTGTCTGATCGAGCACGCGCCAGCGATTGAGATTCGACACCATGATGATGCCGTTCTGGATCGCCACGCCGAACAGTGCAATGAAGCCGACCGCGCTGGAGACGTTCAGGGTCATGCCGCGCAATTCGAGCGCAGCCAGTCCGCCGACGGCCGCGAGCGGAACCGTGGCGAGAATCAGCAGCGGATGGCGCAAGGTGCCAAAGGCCGCAAACAGCAGCACGAACATCAGTGCAAGTGCCGCCGGCACCACCAGCAACAGACGCTGCTGCGAGCGCTGCTGGTTCTCGAACTGTCCGCCCCAGACGATCTGATACTTGAGGTGGTCGTACTGGATGCTCTGCCCCAGCGCCGGTTGGGCTTCCTTCAGAAAACTCCCGAGGTCGCGACCGCGCAGGTTGAGCTTGACCGTAAGATGACGACGGCCCATTTCGCGCGTGATCGTGCTCTCGCCGGATCGCAGCTCGATCTTTGCGATCTGCGCCAGGGCGATCCGCGCGCCAGCCGGCGTGGTCAGCGGGAGATTTCCAATCTTTTCGGGATCGTCGCGCGCCGCGCCCGCAATGCGTAGCGCCACGTCGTAGACCCGCTCGCCGATGAAGAGCTGAGCCTGCGGCCCGCCGCTGATTCCGCTGGAGATCAGGTCTGACACGTCGTCGCCATTGAGCCCGTAACGGGCGGCGGCGTCCCGGTCGAGGGTGATCCGCACCTGGGGCAGCGGCGGCTCCTGGTCGATCGCCACGTCGGCCGCACCGGGGATCCTGTCGAGGGCCTGCTCGACCTCCCTGGCCATTCGCCGGAGTTCGTCGAAGTCGTCGCCGTACACCTTCACCACAAGTTCACTGTGCGCCCCGGCAATCTTGTCGTACACGCCATCGATCATCGGCTGCGAGAAACCCACGTCGATCCCCGGAAGCCTGGCGAATCGCTCGGCCATGTGAGCGATCAGCTGTTGCTTGTCCCAGCCGGACTTCCAGCTATCGTAGGGATGAAGCGTGACTGCGCTTTCGATATGCGACGGCGTGAACGGATCGGTGCCGTCGTCGTTGCGGCCGAGCTGGGTGACGATGTGCTTCACTTCGGGGAACTCCAGCGTCGCCGCGCGGAGTTCGGCAGCCATTTCGTTGGCCTTGTCCAGCGAGATGCCCGGTGGGAGTGTGACCTGCAACCAGATCGAGCCTTCATCGAGATAAGGCAGAAAGTCCTTGCCCACGGTCATACCGAGTACCGCCGTCAGCACGAGCGTACCCACGGTAACCCCGACCGCCCACCGGGTATTGACGGTGAAGCGCAACAGATACCTGCGATATCGGAAGCTGAGCCGATCGATGAACTCGTTTTTGAAGACCTTCTGCGGCTTCCGGTAGGCGACATAGGCCAGCCCCGGGATCAGGAAGATCGAGACCAGCAGCGCGCCCAGCAGCGAGAAACCCACCGCATAGGCCATCGGCGAAAACAGCTTGTATTCGACGCGCTCGAAGCCGAACAGCGGCAGGTACGCCACGATGATGATCAATGTGCCGAAGACGATGGGTTGTGCGACCTGTACTGCGGCTGCGTAGGCGTCGCGCAGCAGCATCGGCTTGCCGCCACCCTCTTCGCGGAGGCGCAACAGGTTCTCCAGCATGATGATCGCGCCGTCGACCAGGATGCCGAAGTCGATCGCCCCGAGGCTGAGGAGGTTCGCCGGGATGTGAAGCTGCTTCATGAAGATGAAAGCGATCAACATCGACAGCGGAATGGTCAGCGCAACAATGAGCGCAGCCCGCGGGCTTCCGAGGAACAGCAAGAGCACGACCACGACCAGCAGCATGCCCTCGGTCAGCGTCCGGGCTACCGTACTCACGGTCGTTCCGATCAGCGCCGTTCGATCGAGATAGGGAACGACCTTCACATCGGCGGGTAAACGGCCTCCGTTCAGCTCTGCGACGGCAGCGTGCACCTTATCCATCACCTCTGATGCGTTCTCACCCTTGAGCAGGAGCACGATGCCGGAGATGGCGTCAGGATTGCCGTCCTTGCCGAGTACGCCGTGGCGCTCCTTGCTGCCGAGCGTCACCGTACCCAGCGCGCCGACGCGGACCGGAATCCCGTTCGTGCCGGTCGTGACCACCACGTTCGCCAGGTCATCGAGCCCTTGCAGCAAACCGACGCCGCGAATCACGAAGCCCTGTTCGCCGCGCGTGATGACGCTGCCGCCGGCACTGGAATTATTGGTCTTGATGGCCGTCTCGACCTGCGCCAGCGAGAGCTTGTATTTCACCAGCAGCTGCGGATCGAGCACCAGCAGGAACTGCGTGGTCAGGCCGCCGAAGTTTGCTACGTCGGCCACGCCCTGTACCTGTTTGAGGCGCGGGACGACGGTCCAGAACTGGAGTTCCGAAAGCTCGCGCAGGCTGCGCTGCGGGGACTCCAGCGTGTAGCGGTAAATCTCGCCGATCGGCGAGGTCAGTGCATCGAGTCCGGGCTGCGCGCCATAGGGCAGGCTGACCTGCGAGATACGTTCCTGCAAACGCTGGCGCGACCAGTAGCTTTCGACGCCGTCCTTGAACACGACCGTAATCAGCGAGAGCGCGAACGTGCTCTTCGAGCGCATGATCTCCAGGCCCGGCGTATTGATCAGGGCTCGCTCGAGCGGCACCGTGATCTGCTGCTCGACCTCCTCCGCCGCCAATCCCGGCACCTGCGTGACAACCTGGGAAGTGACGTCGGCAATATCGGGGTACGCCTCGATCGGCAGTCCCGTGAACGAGATATATCCGTACACGGACACCAGCCCGAAGACGATCCAGATGACCGCCCGCTTTTTCAGCGCCAGTGCGACCAGGCGCTCAATCATTGAGTAGCACTCCCTGCTTGCCGACCACATGCTCGCCGGCTGCCAGGCCGCTCAGGATTTCGGAGTTTTCACCACTGCGGGCCCCCACCGTGACTGGCCGCGCCTCGAATTTCCACGGCGACGCCTCGACAAATACCAGGGTCTGGGCTTCGTTCTGGATCAGTGCCGTCGTCGGCACGGTGACCGCCTCGTGCGGAACGCCGGCGAAGATCACCTTCGCGAACATTCCGGGCTTGAGCCGGCCGTCCCGGTTGTCGTACGCGACCCGCACCTTGATGGTCCGCGTATCGGGATCGAGCTGGTCGGCCACGAAGGCTACCTTGCCCTTGAAGGTTTCCCCGACATACGACTGGACCGATGCGGCGACTTCCTCGCCGACCCGGACGACGCTGATGTCCTTCTCCTGCACGCCGGCGGTGAACCAGATGGTCGACGCGTCCGATATGGTCATCAGCGCCGCCGTGTTGTCGTTGGCGAAAGTGCCCGGCACGGCCGTCAGTGCAGATACACGTCCGGCCAGCGGCGATCGAACGATCAGTTGGCGGGCCGAGCCTGTCGCCTGGGGAGGAATGCCGAGAACCTGAAAAACCGCAGACGCGCGCTCGTGCTCGCTCTGGGCGTTGTCGTAGTCGGCCTGCGCCTGCTCCACGTCCTTCTGCGCGGCGATATGGTGCTCGGCCAGATCCTGTGCCCGAGTCAGCGCTTTCTTCGTCTGCGTGAGTCCGACCTGCGCGTGCTGGAGGTCCGAGCGGGTTTGCGCAAGGTCTGAGGAGTCGATCGTAAACAGCGGCTGGCCACTGGCGACCGCGTCGCCCAAGTGAACGAACAGCGCGCTGATACGTCCCGAGAGCGGCGGCAGGATATTCGCGACCTTCGAGGGATCGGCCTCCAGACTGGCGGGCGCTTCCAACGCCGTCTGTACCGACTGTTTCCGGACTTCGGCAAGGGCGATGTAGTGCCGCAGTTCCGATTTTTCCGGGATGACGATCAGCTTGCCTTCGTGCAGCTTCGCCGCGACCCCAACATTCTCTGCGGAGCTGGAATCGCCGGAATGGCAGCCGCTCAGCAGCGTGGTGAGCAGCAATACGATGCTCGCGCGGTTAGGAAGAAACATTGAAGCCCCCGACAGTCGATCGACAAAAAAAGTGCTGGGATACCGTCATCAAACGCCCAAGTAGTTCCGATCTGCTGCACGTCCGGCGCCTGGAGGCGCTGTGTCACTCGAAACCGGCGACAACAATAGACACTCATGTGACCGGACGGTGGGGCCTCTCCGGCCAGTGCGCGAAGCCTGCCTTGCAACGGCAGGCTGCCTGCGGTCGCAATCTTAGCTTATGCCTTGTATCCTATCCAGGGGGATAGCATATCCCTGAACGGAGAGCCCGGTGCATCAATTTCCTGAAATCGGTAAAAGGCTGAAGCGCGCCAACGGTCATCTCGTCGGTATCATCGAAATGCTCGAACAAGGCCGGTCGTGCATGGATGTTGCTCAGCAACTGCACGCGGTTGAAAAGGCCATCGGCAACGCCAAGAAAGAACTCATCAAAGACCACCTGCACCACTGCCTTGCTGGGACTTCTGGAACGCTGCCGCGCGAGGTGCAAGCGCTGATCAAAGAGTTTCAGGGCGTAACAAAATATCTTTAACAAGCGTGCTCCGCGTGTATGAACCACCCCTTTCGTTTCGAACATCTACTTGAACGAACCGAGGTCCCCGATTGTTTCCGTTATGGGGTGAGGCGCTGCCCCATTACGCGGGTCTGCGCAGGCAGTTTCGTTACCAGCCTCGCGTCCAGCGCTGGGAGACCGAACGGTTGCCGCCTTGTCGAACGGACACGAGGCGATTTTATCTAGCGCCGAGGCAGCACCAAACCCGGATCGACCGGCTTGCCGCGCTCGCGAATCTCGAAGTGCAGCAGCGCCTTTTGTTCCGGGCCGGTTCCCAGCTCTGCGATGGGCTGACCGCCGACTACCGTTTCGCCTTCTTGTACGAGACGGCGCCGGTTGTAGCCGTAGGCCGACAGAAAATCCTCGTCGTGCTTGATGATGATGAGCTCGCCATAACCCTTGAGTGCGCTGCCGCTGTAGACGACCTTGCCGGCGCGACTGGCGATGATGATCTGCCCGGCGTCGCCGCCGATGTCGATGCCCTTGTTGTCGGCGCCGTAACCGCGCAGCAGCTTGCCGCGCGTCGGCCATTCCCAGCTTCCGGCGCCGGCACCGGTCGAGGCGATACCGGGGGTCGGCGGGGTTGGCGCTGCCGGTTTCACAGGTGCTGCCGGCAGCTTCGGAGCGGCGGAGCCTTCAGTGGCTGCGGCGGGCGACGGGAGTTGCAGTACGCCGGGCGACGTCAGCCGCAGCACCTGACCCGGGTGAATCGCGTAGTCGCGCCCGATACCGTTCCAGTCGGCGAGTTCGTGATAGTCGAGTTGGTTGCGGAAGGCGATCGAGAACAGCGTGTCGCCGCGCGCAACGACGTAGGTTTCACCAAAGGTCGGCTGCTTCACTGCCACCTTGGGGGCGACTGTGCGGCTCGGCCTGCGCGTGTCGGGCCGTGGGTCCGTCGAGCTACAGCCTTCGACCGCCAGCGACAACAAGGCCGCCAGCAGCAACCCGCTGCGTGATCGCCTCATGGCGGCGTCTCCGTCAACGCTTGCGGAGAAGAAACCAGAGGCCATAGACGACGATGGCGGCGACGATGGCCAGAGCCAGTTCATGCGTGTAATGGCTGATGATGCCGATCGCCGACTCGCCGAAGAAATAACCCACTGCCGTCAGCACCGAGCACCACAACGTGGCGCCCGCCAGCGTCATCAGCGCAAACGCCAGCGGCCGCATGCCGAAGACGCCAGCCGGCAGCGAGATCAGATGCCGCACGACCGGCAGCAGCCGGCCGACGAAGGTGGCGACATAGGCATTGCGCAGAAACAGCGCTTCCGCCTCGTGATACTTGCGTTCGTTGATCAGCAGATATTTGCCGTAGCGCAGCAGGAACGCACGGCCGAGGTAACGCCCGAGGAGGTAGTTCGCGCTGGCGCCGAGCAGCGAGCCGGCGCCGCCGGTGAGGACCACCAGCACGGGATCGAGCTTGCCGGTGCTGGCGAGATAACCGGCGGGAATCATCACCAGTTCCGAAGGGACCGGAAACAGGCTGGACTCCAGCGCCATCAACAGGAAGATTTCGAGATAGCCCAACTGCGCAAGCCATTGCGCCAGCCAATCCTGGAATACCTGCATCATCGACGAAACTAAGCCTTGCCTTCGAGCAACGGCACGAAGCTGACGGCGGCGATGTCGCGCGCCTGGAAGCGCGCGCCGCTGCGATCGACGACGCGCAGCATCTGGTTGTTTGGCGGCCCGACCGGGATCACCAGACGCCCGCCCTTGCCGAGTTGTTCGAGCAGCGCCTTCGGCACTTCGGCAGCGGCGGCGGTGACAATGATGCCGTCGAAAGGTCCGTGCGCAGCCCAGCCGATGCTGCCGTCGGCATAACCGAAATGGATGTTGCGATAGCCGAGCGCGCCGAGCCGCTTGCGCGCGGTTTCGGACAGCGTCTTGAGACGCTCGACCGAATACACCCGCGCCACCAGTTCGGCGAGGACGGCGGTCTGGTAGCCGCTGCCGGTGCCGATCTCGAGAATGTTTTTGCGCGGCCCGGTTTCGGCCGAAGGCTCGATCAGCATCTGCGTCATCAGGCCGACGACGTAAGGCTGTGACAGCGTCTGCGCAAGGCCGATCGGCAGCGGCTTGTTGCGGTAGGCCTCGCCGCGCCAGGCTTCCTCGACGAACTCGTGGCGCGGAATCTTCAGCATCGCGGCCAGTACGCGCTCGTCGGTCACTCCCTGCTTGCGCAGTTCGTCGATCATGCGCGCGCGGCTCACCGGCGAAGTCAGCCCAAGGCCGCGACTGTGCGGATGCGCCTCGGCGATCACAGCGCTTTCGCCCAGACGCCGAGCCGTTCCAGCACGCTGTAGCGCGTCAGGTCGACCAGCAGCGGCGTGATCGAGACACGGTGGTTCGCAAGCGCGTGGAAATCCGTGCCTGGCCCGCAATCCGCGCCGGCGCCTGCGGCGCCAATCCAGTAGATCGGCCGACCACGAGGGTCCAGCGATTCGGCAACGGCCTCGGAGCGATGGCGGTTGCCGAGCCGCGTCACTTCGAAGCCCTGCAATTCCTCGTAGGGCACATCGGGCACGTTGACGTTGAGGATCGTGTCGCCGGGCAACGGTTCCTGCTTCAGGCGCGCGACGAGTTGGAGCGTTGCACGCGCCGCCGTGTCGTAGTGCTTCGGGTTGTACGCAGCGCTCGAGACGGCGATTGCCGAAAAGCCGAGATGCCGGCCTTCCATGGCTGCGGCGACGGTGCCCGAATAGAGCGTGTCGTCGCCAAGATTCGGGCCGTTGTTGATGCCCGAGACGACCATGTCCGGAAGCCCTTCGAGCAAGCCGGTCAGCGCCAGATGCACGCAGTCGGTGGGCGTGCCATCGACGCAGATGGTGCCGTCGGCGTGGCGCTGGATGCGCAGCGGATTGAGGATGGTCAGCGAGTTGCTGGCGGCGCTGCGGTTGCGGTCCGGCGCGACGATCTCGACGCTGTATTTGCGCCGCAGATGCTCCGCGAGGCAGAGCAGACCGGGAGCCATGCAACCGTCATCGTTGGACAGGAGAATCCGCATCGCATTGGGTCGTTTGGGGGGTGCGCTAGTTTACGGGTTGGCGGGCTATGATGCCGGCATGAAGTCCAATTCCGACCCCGGTGCGAACGACGACGACCATTTCCGTGAAGCCATGAGCGGCGTGCAGCCGCGCGCCTCGTCCGACCGGCTGCCGCCGCCGCGCCAGACACCGCCACCCCACGCGCGCAGCGCCGAGGCCGACGAGCGCGAAGTTATCAACGAACTGCTCTACGGCATGCTCGAACCGGAGCTGATCGAAAGCGGCGACACGCTGAGCTACCGGGGCGACGGCATCCAGGACGCCGTCTGGCGCCGCCTGCGCCGCGGAGCTTACCGACTGCGCGCCGAACTCGACCTGCACGGTCTCAATCGAACGATCGCCCATCAGGCCGTTTCGGAATTCCTCGCCGACTGCCTGGCGCGCGATGTGCGTTGCGTGCGTATCGTTCACGGCAAGGGCAACCGCTCGCCGAACACCGGGCCGGTCATCAAGACCCTGCTCGACAGCTGGCTGCGACGGCGGCGCGACGTGCTGGCCTTCTGCTCGGCGCGCCCGCACGACGGCGGCACCGGCGCAGTCTACGTGCTGCTGCGCGCGGCATCGGCGCGCGGCGACTAAAAACACCGCGCATGCTAACCTCGCATCGCCGGCTCGACCTCGCGGCCTGGCTCGGCAGCCTGCCGCCGACCGACTCCGGACATCTTCTGATCGGCGGGACCGGGCATCTGCTGCTGTCACCGCTGGAGCAGGCGCAGGCGGCAAAGCATCTGCAAACGCGCGTCCTGCCGGCACTGCTGTCGGCGCCGAAGCCGCAGGGCATCACGCTGATTACCGGCCTCGCCCCGGGTGCCGACCTGCTGTTCAAGCGTCTCGCTGCGGACTGGCTCACCCAAGCCGACATCGCCTTTGAAGCCGTAGCGCTGTTGCCAGTACCGGTCGACGTGCTGATCGGCGACTGGGTCGCGAAATCGCATGAGCAATGGACACCAGTGGCGGCGATCGAACTCGACGCGATGCGCGCGAAGCTCGATGCCATGCTGGCCGACTGCGATACCGTCGTCGACCTGCTGCCCGACGGCACCGCGCCGGATCAACTGCAGGACGGGTCGTTCCGGCAGCAGCAGTACCGACGGCTCGCCGCCTGTCTCGCCGAGCAACCCGACGTGCTGATCGCGCTGCTGCGTGCGCAGAACCTGCAACAGCCGGGCGGCACCGCGGAGGTCGTCGAGTGGCGGCGGAACCCGATGCGAGTCCCGCCGGAATTCTCGACATTATCCTTGCGCCGCCCAGCGCCCGGCGGGCGGCTGATGGTCATCGACCCGGCGGTCGCCGTGCTCGACGACTGGCGCGGCGGCGACGCGCCCTCTGGCAGTCGCAAGCAATGAGCGGCGCCGAAGCGAATCCGGATTCGCCGCGCCGCACGACGCTGGCCGAACTGCTGCTGCACTGTCGACAGTCCTTGCAGGGCGGCAACTACCTGATGGCCTACGACCAGGCTACGCGCGCCCGCAACCTCGGATTCGAGTCCCGCGCGCTCGACTACCTTTGGCTGCTGGCGCTCGCCAATGCCGGCAGCACGCAGTTGGCGCTGAAACGCTTCCGCGAACTCGGTCTTTCCGAGGGTGACGCCGAGGAAGACTGGCTCGCACTCGAAGGCCGGCTGCTGAAGGATCTCGCACTGGTGGGTGGCAGCGACGCACGCGCACTCTATCTGCGTTCCGGCGAGGCTTACCACGCGGCTTTTCTGCGCACCGGCGGCTATTTCACGGCGATCAATGCCGCGACCATGCTGCTGCTCGGCGGCCGCGAAGAACAGGCCCTGGTGCTCGCGAGGGACGTACTTGCCCGCATCCTGAAATTCGACGCCGCCAACGAGACTGACGACTACTACCTGCGCGTCACCGAAGCCGAAGCCGCGCTGCTGCTAGGCGATATCGAACGCTGCCGCGCAAGCCTGCGGCGCGCCGACGGCCTGCTCCACGGCAACCTCAACGTGCGCAGCCGAACCGCCGCGCAATTGCGCCTGATCTGCCGGCATGTCGGCATCGGCGAAGACCTGCTGAACGCGCTGACCCTCGCGCCGGTGATCTATGTGCAGCGACCCACGCAGGCCGAACTCGATGCGCTGCCGGTACCGGCGTTGCCCGCCGAAGCCTCGTTCGTCTTTTCCGGGCTGACCCAGCCCGCCGAACTCTACGTGGTCGAGCATTTCCAGAGCCGGCAAGCGCGGCTGCATCTCGTGCTGCCCGATACCCGCAGCGCACTGCTCGATCACTGGCAGCGCCATCACGGCGCCGGCTGGGCGATGCGGCTCAGTCGCTGCCTCGATCAGGCCGACGAGATTTCGATCGCACACGGCTTTCTCGACGACGAGGACGCCTGGTGCGCCGACTACGTATCGGCGATGGCGTACGGCCTGTCACGGCTCGCGGCCAAACGGCTTGGCTCGCGATGGCTGGCCATCGAATCGACGCCGCATCCGCGTCGCGAGAACGCCTGCGACCTGCCGCGTGAGCGGACGGTGGAGGGTCCGGAACCGGCGCACGACGCCGAATACGAACGTCGCTTCATCGGCACCCTGTTCGCCGACTTCGCCGGCTTCAGCCGCCTCAGCGACGCCGAGATGCCGCAGTTTCAATCCCTGTTCATCGGCTCGATCGCGACCATGCTGAAACGCTGGCGCGAAAAGATCCTGCTTCAGCACACCTGGGGCGACGCAGTGCATGTGGTCACGGTCGACGCCGAATCGACGGCCGACATCGCTGCGGAAATCCAGGCGATCGTGGATCGCGTCCGACCGCGTTTGAGCGGCACACTGGCCCAGCTCGAACTGCGTCTGGCCGCGCACTATGCACCGGTCTATTCCGGCATCGATCCGGTCGAGGACACACCAACCTTCTTCGGCTCCCAGCTTTCGTTCACCGCGCGCATCGAACCGGTCACGCCACCGGGGATGATCTTCGTCACGGAAGCCTTCGCCGCGCGGCTCGCGCTCGAAGCGCCCGAGCGTTTCGTCGTCGAGTACGCCGGCGAAATCGAACTCGCAAAGCGCTTCGGCAAATACCGCTTATTCTCGCTGCGTCGTCTTGCCGCCGCCTGATCAGCGCGCGTATTCCTGGCGCGACAACCAGAATTCCGCGAGCGGCAGATCTTCCGGAAACGTAACCTTGAGGTTGCTCTCGCGGCCCCGGACCAATAGCGGTTTGTAGCCCGCTGCTTCCATCGCCGCCGCCTCGTCGTCGAGCGCCGCGCCCTTGCCCCGCGCGCGTTCGAGGGCGGCGCGCAAAAGATCGAGCCGGAACAGTTGCGGCGTCTGCGCGCGCCAGAGTTCGCTGCGATCGATCGTCGCGAGGGCGCGTTCGCGGCCTTCGCGCTTCAGCGTGTCGGTCAGCGGCAGGGCCAGCAGGCCGCCATTTTCGTCGGTCGCGTCGTCGCGCAGGCTTTCGATATCGTCGACCGTCAGGCAGGGGCGCGCGGCGTCGTGCACCAGCGCGTAGATGGGTGCATCAAGCCCGGTGCTCGCGGCTGTTACCGCGCGCAGGCCGGCCAGCACCGATTCCGCGCGCGACGCGCCGCCGGTCACGGTGAGGATTTTCGGATGCCGGGCGATCGGCAGCTTCGCGAAATCGCTGTCGCCTTTTGCAAGCACGAGCACGATGCCGTCGACCCAGCCGGTGTCGAGGAACGGCGAGAGGCTCCATTCGAGCAGGGCCCGTCCGCGCAGCGCCAGATATTGCTTGGGCCGGCCGAGCCCCATGCGCGCGCTCCCCCCGGCCGAAGCCAGCACCGCCCAATAGCGCGGCGCCTTGCTGCTCACCCGGTCCCGATCGAATTCACTGTTGCGGCGTCGGCTCGACGACGAGATAAAACGTCTCGCCCTTGCGGATCATGCCGAGCGTGTTGCGGGCATGGGTTTCGATCGCCGCACCGCCGGCGCGCAGGTCGACGACCTCGGCTTCGAGCGTGGCGTTGCGCTGCGTCAGCCGCGTGTTCTCGCCCTCCTGCGCCTGCAGCGCCTGACGCTGCCGACTGGCATCGAAGACGCCGCCGTCGGCGATCCAGAAGCGGTACTGCAAGCCCGCCAGGAACAGGCCGAGCGCCAAGATTGCGAGGCGGCGTTTCATGGGCAGCGCGCGGGCCTAGCCGAGCGCAATCGGGAACGCGCTCGCGCCCGGATAGCGCGCGCGCGCGCCGAGCATGCGCTCGATGCGCAGCAGCTGGTTGTACTTCGCCATGCGGTCCGAGCGGCACAGCGAGCCGGTCTTGATCTGCGTGGCGGCGGTGCCCACAGCAATGTCGGCGATGGTCGCGTCCTCGGTTTCGCCGGAGCGGTGCGACACGACGGCGCTGTAGCCGGCGTCGGTCGCCATGCGGATCGCGGCGAGGGTTTCGCTGAGCGTGCCGATCTGGTTCGGCTTGATCAGCACCGAGTTCGCGATGCCCTTCAAGATTCCTTCAGCAATGATTTTCGTGTTGGTCACGAACAGGTCGTCGCCGACGATCTGCACCCGGTCACCGAGTTTCTGCGTCAGCAGCGCCCAGCCTTTCCAGTCGTTTTCGGCACAGCCATCTTCAACCGAAATGATCGGGTACTTCGCGCACAAGCCCGCGAGATAGTCGGTGAACTGGTCGGCCGTGAACTGCTTGCCTTCGCCTTCAAGATGGTATTTGCCCTTTTTGAAGAACTCGCTCGCGGCGACATCGAGGCCCAGATAGACGTCCTTGCCCGGCTTGTAACCGGCGCCCTCGATCGCTTCGAGCAGGCATTGCAGCGCCGCTTCGTTCGACGGCAGGTTCGGCGCGAAGCCGCCCTCGTCGCCGACGGCGGTGCTGAGCTTGCGCGCCGCCAGCACCTTCTTGAGCTGATGGAAAATTTCCGCGCCGTAGCGCAGCGCTTCCGAAAAGCTCGGCGCGCCGACCGGCAGGATCATGAATTCCTGGATATCGATGTTGTTGTCGGCGTGCGCGCCGCCGTTGATGACGTTCATCATCGGCACCGGCAGTGTGTCGGCCTGCAAACCGCCGAGGTGGCGGAACAGCGGCTGGTCGTTCTCGGCCGCAGCGGCGTGCGCGTTGGCGAGCGAAACCGCAAGCAGCGCGTTGGCGCCGAGGCGCGATTTGTTCTCGGTGCCGTCGAGCGCGATCAGGGCGGCGTCGAGCCCGGCCTGATCCTGCGCGTCGCGGCCGATCGCAACTTTCGCGAGTTCGACTTCGGCATTGCGCACCGCCTTGAGCACGCCCTTGCCGCCGTAGCGTTTCTTGTCGCCGTCACGAAGTTCGACCGCTTCGCGCGAGCCGGTGGAAGCCCCGCTCGGTGCCGCCGCGCGGCCATTGAAGCCGCTGTCGAGAGTGATCTCTGCTTCCACCGTCGGGTTGCCGCGTGAATCGATGATTTCTCTCGCCAGCACGCGGACAATCTGCGACATCTAAAACCTCGGCAGTGGGATCAATCGGAGAATTCTACTGCGCCGGCCTCCGCGCCGCCACGCGTCAATCAGCCCGGGCCTTCAGCCCATCAGCGTCTGCTCGAGCAGGATTCCGCGCTTCACCACGCGATCGAGTTCAACCAGCGTCTCCAGCAATTCAGCCATATGTTTCAGCGGCAGCGAATTCGGTCCATCGCAAAGCGCTTCGTCGGGACGCGGATGCGTCTCCATGAACAGACCGGCGATGCCGGCGCCGACCGCAGCGCGCGCCAGCACGGGAATGAACTCGCGCTGGCCGCCCGAGGCGTTGCCCATGCCGCCCGGCAATTGCACGGTATGCGTGCCGTCGAACACCACCGGCGCGAATTTGCGCATGACCGCAAGGCCGCGCATGTCGGCGACAAGGTTGTTGTAGCCGAACGAGAAGCCGCGCTCGCAGAGCATGAACTGCGGGCTTGCAACTTCCTGCATTTTCTCGATGACGTTGCCCATCTCCCAGGGCGACATGAACTGGCCTTTTTTGACGTTGATCGGCCGGCCCGTGCGCGCCACACTTTGCATGAAGTTGGTCTGGCGGCAGAGGAAGGCCGGTGTCTGGATCACGTCGACGACGGCGGCGACTTCGTTCAGCGGCGTGTCCTCGTGGACATCGGTCAGCACCGGCACGCCGATCTGCTGCTTGACCGACTGCATGATGCGCATGCCTTCCTCAAGCCCCGGACCGCGATAGCTCTTGTGCGAGGAGCGGTTGGCCTTGTCGTACGAACCCTTGAAGATATAGAGCACGCCGAGACGGTCCGCGATTTCCTTGACGTGCCCTGCGACGTCGAGTGCGAGCTGTTCGGATTCGAGCGAGTCGGGGCCGGCGATGATGAACAGCGGCTGGTCGATACCGATGTCGCGGCCGCAGAGGTTCATGAAAGCAGTTTCCAGTTGTTAGTTCGCAGTTTCCAGAGAAGCGGGAAAGACAGTTTCCAGTTGTTGGTTCCCAGTTTCCAGAGAAGCAAAAGCACGAGCTCACCACCGCCTGTTGCGCGCTTCTCTGGAAACTGGAAACCGGAAACGAACAACTGCCTCATCACGCCGCCGTCGCCTGGTGCGCCAGATGCTGCTCGCGCGCGGCACGGATAAAGCCTTCGAACAGCGGATGGCCGTCGCGCGGTGTCGAGGTGAACTCGGGATGGAACTGGCAGGCGACGAACCAAGGGTGTTCCGGCAATTCGATCATCTCGACCAGTTCGCCGTCCTCCGACAGGCCGGCGATGGTCATGCCATTCCGGTTCAGGACATCGCGATAGTTGTTGTTGAACTCGAAGCGATGACGATGGCGTTCGCTGATCAGCTCGGCGTTGTACAGCGCGCGCGACTTGCTGCCAGCGACGAGCCGGCAGGTCTGCACGCCGAGACGCATCGTGCCGCCGAGATTCGAGCCCTGGTTGCGTAGCTCTATGCGGCCGGTCGCGTCGCGCCATTCGGTGACCAGCGCGATGACCGGGTGCGGCGTATTGGGAGAGAATTCCGTGCTGTGGGCATCGGCCAGACCGCAGACGTTCCGCGCGAAGTCGATTGCGGCGACCTGCATGCCGAGGCAGATGCCGAGATAGGGAATACGGTTTTCGCGGGCGTGCTTCGCCGCCGCGATCTTGCCCTCGATGCCACGCTCGCCGAAGCCGCCCGGTACCAGGATCGCGTCCGCACCCTGCAACACCCGCAGGCCCTGGCTTTCGACGGTTTCGGATTCGATGTAGCGGATCTTCACGCGCGTATGCGTGTGCAGCCCGGCGTGATACAGCGCCTCGTTCAGCGATTTGTAGGCATCGGCGAGATCGACGTACTTGCCGACCATCGCCACCTGCACTTCCACGTCCTGCTCGGCGCGGGCGTTGACGACACGCTCCCAGGCCGTGAGATCGGCGGCACGGCATTCCAGACCGAAGTGTTCGACGACGAGTTCGTCGAAGCCCTGCTGATGCAGCCAGCCCGGAATCTTGTAGATGTCGTCGAGGTCAATCGCGGAGATTACCGCGCGGTACGCGACGTTGGTGAACAACGCGATCTTGCGCTTCTCGGCCTCCGGAATCGGACGCTCGGAACGACACAGCAGGACGTCGGCCTGGATGCCGATCGAGCGCAGCTCCTTGATCGAGTGCTGGGTCGGCTTGGTCTTCAGTTCGCCGGAGGATTTCACGTACGGCAGCAGCGTCAGATGCACGAACATCGCCTGCTTGCGGCCCAGCTCGGCACCCATCTGGCGGATCGCTTCCAGAAACGGCAGGGATTCGATGTCGCCGACCGTACCGCCGATTTCGACGATGCAGATGTCCGCACCCCGCGCGCCGGCGCGGATGCGGCTCTGGATTTCGTCGGTGATGTGCGGGATGACTTGCACGGTTCGACCGAGGTAATCGCCGCGGCGCTCCTTGTCGAGCACGTTTCGGTAGATCTGGCCAGTCGTGACGTTGCTGAGCCGGCTGGTCTTGCCGTGCAGGAAACGTTCGTAGTGCCCGAGATCGAGATCGGTCTCGGCGCCATCCTGCGTGACGAAGACCTCGCCGTGCTGGAACGGGCTCATGGTCCCGGCGTCGACGTTGATATACGGGTCGAGCTTGATCATCGTGACGGTGAGCCCGCGCGATTCGAGAATCGCGCCGAGGCTGGCCGCAGCGATGCCCTTGCCGAGCGAGGAGACGACACCGCCGGTGACGAAGATAAAGCGGGTAAGACCGGGAGTGCTGCCTGAAATCTGGGAAACGTCGGGCATTGGGAATGCGGCCTGCGGGTTTGTCCGATTTTACGGGATGACCGCCACCCTCACAACGAGACGGGTGAATCCACACCCGCGAGTTGGTGCCGCCAATGCACTTGCCAGCCTGATTGAGCAAGCAATCCACGCCACTCGGCTGTCGCGGCCACACCGGCAATGCAGGCCGGCTTTCCATCGAGTTCCAGCAGTGGCGCGCGCGCGCGGACCCACGGCGGCATGCCGGCTTCCTGAAACAGGTTCTTGCAGGTGCGCGTGCGCCCGGCTCCCCCCGGCTTCAGGAATTCGCCGTCGTGCACCCAGCGCACGACGACGGGGCGCGGCGGCGGACCGTCGGCGCTCAGCATGCCGCAGCCTGCAGGCAGCGCCAGCGTGGTCGCTCCCGACCACAGCAGTCCCAACCTCGTGCCGGGCGGTGCCGGCAGCGGCGCCATCGCATGCAACTCGTCTCGAAAGCGGCGCAGTTCGCAGCCGGGCCAGCGCAGCAGTGGCGTGGCATCGGCCGCCGCCGCGAGCACTTCCTCGTCGATGCGTTCGAACATGCTGGCGAACGGCACTTCGAAATTCTGGCGACGCAGCCAGTGGCGCAGCAGGTTGTGTCGCCGCGCGGCGCTCAGCGCGCGCAGCCCCGGCACGATCAAGGCGTCGTCGCGCGCGATGGCTTGCTCGTCCTG
The DNA here is from genome assembly GCA_043781855.1 of Nevskia sp. Taxonomy (GTDB): domain Bacteria; phylum Pseudomonadota; class Gammaproteobacteria; order Nevskiales; family Nevskiaceae; genus Nevskia. Next base: position 28,092 of record JAYWBB010000152.1, read on the forward strand.
TCCGGCCAATACATCGAGCAGCTCGACGGTCTCCGCCGCCAGCCGTGCACCACGGGCAATGCTGACGTAGGCCTGCGGCCAGCGTTCGCGCAGTTTCGGCAGGAGTTCCTCTCTGAGCCAGGAACGGGCGAAGCGCGGATCGTGGTTGTGCGGATCCTCGATCCAGCTCAGGCCCTGCGCCACGGCATAGCGATGCAGCATTTCGCGCGGCTGATCGAGAAACGGCCGCCACAAGCGTCCCGGCGAGAAGCTGCTGAGCGGCCGCATCGCGGCGAGCCCATGCACACCGCTGCCGCGCAGCAGACGCAGCAGCACGGTTTCGGCCTGATCGTCGCGATGGTGCGCGGTCACCAGCAGATCGCCGGCCCGCACTTCTTCGCGCAGCAGCGCATAACGGGCCGCGCGCGCCGCCGCTTCCGGCCCGGCCGGATCGTTGGCGGCAATGCGCGCGCGGCACAGGGTCAGCGGGAGCGAGAGGTCGGCGCAGAAGCGCGCGCAATGAGCCACCCAGTCGTCGGCCTGCGGTTGCAGGCCGTGGTGAATATGCACGGCGACCAGCCCCGGCACACCGCGCGCGGCTAGTGCATGAAGCAGCACGGTCGAGTCGAGCCCGCCGCTGTAGGCAACGACGACGCGCGCCGAGCCCGCCAGCAAGGGCAAGGGCGGAATCAGGTCGCCGGCAGTCGGGTCATAAGCGGTCACCGGCGTCGTTTCCCGGTCAGGCGGCGACCGAATTCGCGCTGGGCTCCTCAAAGGTCCCGTAGCTCATCAAGCGCTGATAGCGCTCGGCCAGCAGCCTAGTCATCGGCACGCGACTGAGCCGCTCGATATGCGTCACCAGCCGCTCCTTCATGGTAGCGATCATCACCGCCGGGTCGCGGTGCGCACCGCCATGCGGTTCGGGAACGATTTCATCGATCAGCTTGAACTCGATGAGGTCCCTGGCGGTGACGCGCATGGCCTCGGCGGCTTCCTTCGCGCGCTCGGCCTTCTTGAACAGGATCGAGGCGCAGCCTTCCGGCGAGATCACCGAATAGATGCCGTATTGCAGCATCATCACGTGATCGGCGACGCCGATCGCGAGTGCTCCGCCGGAGCCGCCCTCGCCGGTCACGGTCGCGACGATCGGCGCACGCAGGTTCGACAACTCGAACAGGTTGCGCGCAATCGCCTCGGACTGGTTGCGCTCCTCGGCGCCGATGCCCGGATAGGCGCCCGGCGTGTCGATGAAGGTCACGATCGGCAGGTTGAATTTCTCGGCCAGCTTCATCACGCGCAGGGCCTTGCGGTAGCCCTCGGGGCGCGGCATGCCGAAGTTGCGATAGACGCGCTCTTTCGCATCACGGCCCTTCTGCTCGCCGATGATGACGACGGCCCGGCCTTCGAGCCGCGCCACACCCGAAACGATCGCCGGATCGTCCGAATAATGACGATCGCCATGCAGTTCTTCCCATTCGGTGAAGACGCCCTTGATGTAGTCGAGCGCGTAAGGCCGCTGCGGATGACGCGCGAGCTGCGCGATCTGCCAGGGCGTCAGGTTCGCGAAAATCGTCTTGGTCTGTTCGCCGATCTTCTGTTCGAGGCGGGCGATTTCCTCGGTAAGATTCAGCTCGCTGCCGCCGGTCATGAAACGCAGTTCTTCGATTTTCTTCTGGAGATCGGCAATCGGCTGCTCGAAATCCAGATAGGTCATGTTATTCGCCATCGTCATATTCTGCCCTAGACCGGGAATTTGTCGAAACCGGCGCGCTCCATCGCCGGTATTCGACCGTGACCGCTTCGTTACCGAGCAGACGCTTCAACTCGGTTTCGGCTGCCGTCTCGTATTTGAGTTTCCAGTCCGGCCCGAAGTCGAGCGTGGCGCGCGCCACGCCGTTCCAGTATTCGAGCGTGACGCTGGCGCCGTTGACGCTGCGCCACGGCGCCAGCTTCGCGGCCAAAGCCGCCGGCGCCAGCGGCAGCTTGCGCCAGTTCAGCATGACGTGCTCGGCGCGCTCACGCATCAGCGCATCGAGATCGTAAAAGCTCCGGGCCGTGAGCCGGTATTCGAGATCGCGGCCCTCGCGCTGCGAGGCGCGGATATCGCCGGTGGCGAACACCAGCGTGTCGGGTCTGAGCAGCGGCTGGAAGCGTTGCCAGTCCTGGAAATCGAGCCAGCAGACGATTTGCGCCGTGCGGTCGTCGAGAATCAGGATTTTCCCGGGACGATCGCCGTTGATCGTGCGGATATCGGTGAGCCACCCGGCGAGCATGATCTGCTTCCGGAAAGACCGGCGGCGAGGAGCCGGGCTGTCCTCGTCGACCCCGCCGCCGCCAAAACTCTCGAAGGTCGCGGGTGCTGCCGTCTCGTCGATCAGCTGCTTGATGCTGCCCGAACAGACCTGCTCGATCAGCGTCCGGTAAGCCTCGACCGGATGCCCGGACAGGTAAAGCCCCAACACTTTCTTTTCGACCGCTAGCCGCTCGTTCGGCGCCCAGTCTGCTTCGAGTGCGGCGCTGACGCTGTCGGCCGCGCCAGCCGGCGCACCGAGCCCGAACAGGTCGGCGATGCCGGCGCCGGCCGAGGCGGCGGTCTGCTCGGCGAGTTGCAGGGCCTTCGGCAGCGTCTTCAGCAGGCTCGGGCGGTTCAAGCCGAAGCCGTCGAGCGCGCCTGCGCCGATCAGGGCTTCGAGCACGCGGCGGTTGGCCTTGCGCGTGTCGATACGGCGACAGAAATCGAACAGGTCGAGGAACGGGCCGCGCGCCGTGCGCTCGTTGATGATGCCGTCGAGCGCGCCTTCGCCCGCGCCTTTGATCGCGCCGAGCCCGTAAAGAATTTCGCCTTTCGAGTTGACGGTAAACCTGACCATCGAGCTGTTCGCGTCCGGCGGCAGCACGGCCAGCTTCATGCGTCGGCATTCTTCGAGCATCACCACGACCGTGTCGGTGTGATTCATTTCCGCCGACATGACTGCGGCCATGAACTCCGCTGGATAGTGCGCCTTGAGCCAGGCCGTCTGGTAGGAAACCAGCGCATAGGCCGCCGCATGCGATTTGTTGAAGCCATAGCCGGCGAACTTCTCCATCAAATCGAAGATCGACGAAGCCGTCCGCGCGTCGATGCCGCGATGACCCGCACCTTCGACGAACACTGCTCGTTGTTGGGCCATCTCTTCGGGCTTCTTCTTGCCCATCGCGCGGCGCAGCAGGTCCGCCCCACCGAGCGAATAACCAGCCAGTGCCTGCGCCGTCTGCATGACCTGTTCCTGATAGACGAAAATGCCGTAGGTCGGCTCCAGCACGGCGGCCATGTCGGGATGCAGATAGGACACATTGGCAGTGCCTTGCTTGCGCTTGCAGTATTCCGGGATCAGTTCCATCGGCCCTGGGCGGTACAGCGAGATCAGCGCGATGATGTCCTCGAACCGGTCAGGCTTGAGACCGACCGACGCGCCCTGCATACCCTGCGAATCCATCTGGAACACGGCTGTCGTCGCGCCCGAAGCGTACAGCGCGTAGGTCTTCGGATCGTCCAGCGGCAGTTGCAGGATTTCGAGCTTCTTCTCGGGCGGCTTGCCGTCCTTGGGCGCGTTGATCTGCTGCACGGCGGCTTCGATGATCGTCAGCGTGCGCAGGCCGAGGAAGTCGAATTTCACCAGTCCGACGGTCTCGAGGTCCTTCATGTCGAACTGCGTGCGCATGCCCGCACCGCCGGCTTCGCAGAACAGCGGCGTGTACTCGGTCAGCGGCTTGGGGGCGATGACGACACCGCCGGCATGGATGCCGACGCCGCGCGTCAGGTCTTCGAGCGTCATGCCCAGATCGACGACCGCGCGCACCTCCTCGTCGGCCTGATAGAGCTGCGCCAGCTCGGCATTGTTCGGGTCTTTGAGCGCCGCGTATTCGAGCACCGAGCAGCCGGCCTTCTCGGCCTCGCCCTTGTAGGCCGGCGCGCCAGGAATGAGCTTGGCGATGCGGTCGCCGAGTCCGTACGGTTGCCCGAGCACGCGCGTCACGTCACGCACCACGGCGCGCGCCGCCATGCTGCTGTACGTGATGATCTGACTGACGCGGTCGCGGCCGTATTTTTCGGCGACGTAGGCGATCACGCGGTCGCGACCTTCGATACAGAAGTCGACGTCGAAATCCGGCAGCGACACACGCTCGGGGTTCAGAAAGCGCTCGAACAAAAGGTTGTACGGGAGCGGGTCGAGATCGGTGATCCCGATCGCGTAGGCAACCAGTGACCCGGCGCCCGAGCCGCGTCCCGGCCCGACCGGCACGCCGTTGTGCTTGCCCCAGTCGATGAAATCGGCGACGACTAGAAAATAGCCGGTGAAACCCATGCGCTGGATTACGTCGAGTTCGTAAGCGAGTCGCGCCTGATACTCCTCGATCGGCCGCGCCGGCGGATGCTTTTCGAGCCGCCGTACGAGACCGGCACACGCCTGCTCACGCAGGAAATCATCGACGCCGACACTTTCCGGCACCGGAAACTCCGGCAGATGGTTCTGGCCGAACTTCAAGCTCAGCGTGCAGCGCCGTGCGAGTTGCCGCGTGTTCTCGATCGCTTCCGGCAGGTCGGCGAACAGCGCGGCCATTTCCTCCGCCGATTTCAGATATTGCTCTGGCGTGTAGTCGCGCGGCCGCCGCTCGTCGTTGAGCACCCGGCCCTGGTTGATGCAGACGCGCGCTTCGTGGGCGTCGAAGTCGGCGCGGTCGAGAAAGCGCACGTCGTTGCTGGCGACGACCGGAAGCTCCTGCCGTCGTGCGAACGCGACTGCGGCCTGCGCGTGGTTCTCATCGTCGCGCCGCTCGCAGCGCGTGATCTCGAGATAGAAGCGCTCGGGGAAATAGGTACGCCACCATCCGGCCGCAGCCTCGGCCACATCGAGTCGCCCACCCAGCAGCGCCCGGCCGATTTCGCCCTGCCGTCCGCTCAATGCGATCAATCCGTCGTTCGCCTCCGCGAGCCACGCTCGCCGCAACTGCGGTCGCCCGCGCGTCTGCCCTTCGCGGAACGCGCGCGACAGCAGGCGCGTGAGGTTGCGGTAGCCAATGTCGTTCTGCACCAGCAGCGTGACGCACTCGCCGGTATCGACGTCGCCGAGTTCCTGCACGAGTATATCGGCGCCAAGGATCGGCTTGATGCCCGCGCTCTCGGCGGCCTTGTAGAACTTCACCATCGCGAACAGGTTGTCCTGATCGGTGACCGCGAGCGCCGGCAGCCCGAGGGAGGCGGCGCGCGCGGTCAGCGTCTCGACATTGGCGCCCGCACTTTTCCGGGCTGGCGCCTCGACGCGGATCAGGCCGTCGACCAGCGAAAACTCGGTATGCAGATGCAGGTGGACGAACAAAGCGGTTCCAGTTTCCAGTTGACAGTTTCCAGAGAAGCGAGCGCAGCGGCGATGGCTCCGGGCCGATTTTACGGCGGCCTCTCGTAGCCGTTCTGGAAACTGGCAACTGACAACGGGAAACTGCTTCTCGCGCAGGGCGCGAAGCTCATCCGGTGAATCGGGCTGCTGCCCAATGTCCGCAAGGCTTCGAGGTGCACCGGCGTGCCGTAACCCTTGTGCTGCCCGAGACTGTAACCCGGATACAGCGCATCGAGTCGAAGCATCTCGGCATCGCGCGCGACTTTCGCGATGATCGAGGCCGCCATGATTGCATCCTCGATGGCGTCGCCGCCGACGATGGTCCGTACTGCGCAATGCAGACGCGGGGCCCGGTTGCCGTCAACCAGGCAAAGCGTCGGCGCACTGCGTAGCGCGGCGACGGCGCGGCGCATTGCGAGGAACGTCGCCTGGAGAATGTTCAGGGTGTCGATTTCCTCGACACTGGCGATGCCGACGGCGAAGTCCAGCGCGGCCGCGTGAATCAACGGCGCGAACTGTTCGCGGCGGGCGCGCGTGAGCTGCTTGGAATCGCGCAGGCCACTGAGTCCATGCTCCGGCGGCAGGATGACCGCGGCCGCGTAGACCGGCCCGGCAAGACAGCCGCGCCCGACTTCGTCGATGCCGGCGATGAGTTCGGTCATTGGCCCAAAAGGTCCGCGATCGCTGCGGCCGCCGCTGCTGCGGCATCGCGCTTCAGCTCCGCGCGCACCGCGCCGAACTGCGCGAGCTGACGCGCGCGCGCAGTCGGTTGTGTCAGCAATTCGAGCATCGGCGGCCCGAGATTTTCGGGCGTCATCGCGGCCTGCAGAAGCTCCGGCACGACCGGCTGCGCCGTGAGGTGATTGGGCAGGCTGACTTTGTCGATCTTGAGCATGCCCATCGTGCCGAGCAGGAACCCGGTGATGGCCGAGAGCCGGTAGCCGACGACCATCGGCCGGTCCAGCAGCAGGCATTCCAGCGCGGCCGTGCCGGAGGCGAGCAGAACGGCGTCGGCTGCGCGCATGGCCTCGCGCGACTGGCCGTCGACGAGTTGCCAGCGCAACCCCGGCGCATGCTCGGCGATCGCGCGCTGCATCAGCGGCTTCAACGAAGGCTTGGCGATTGGCGTGACGAAGCTCAAGGACTCGACGCGCTGCGCGAGCCAGGCCGCAGTCTGCGCGAAGGGTGCGGCGAGGAGTCGCAACTCGCCACCACGGCTGCCCGGCAGGACGGCGACACAAGTGCCGTTGGTTGGCAGCCCGAGCTGCGCGCGCGCTGCGCCGCAGCTCTGTGGCGAGGCCAGCGCCTCGGCCAGCGGATGCCCGATGTACTCCGCGCGCACGCCGTGGCCGGCATAGAACTTCGGCTCGAACGGAAACAGGCAGAGAATCAGATCGACCGAACGCGCGATGTTCTTCACGCGGCCCCGGCGCCAGGCCCAGACCGTCGGACTGACCATGTGCACGGTGCGCAGGCCCCGAGCGCGCAGGCGGCTTTCGAGCGCAAGATTGAAATCCGGCGCGTCGATGCCGATGACGCAGTCCGGTCGTTCCGTCTTGAGGCGTTCGAACAATTGGCGGCGCAGACGCAGGATGCCGGGCAACTTCGGCAACACTTCGGAGATGCCCATGACCGAGAGCCGGTCGATCGTCGCAAGACTTTCGCAGCCAGCGTCGCGCATGTGTGGCCCGGTCACGCCGGAGAACCGGGCCTCGGGAAAGCGCGCGCGCAGCGCAGGAATCAACGCGGCAGCGAGCAGGTCGCCCGAGGCTTCGCCGGCGATCAAGGCGAAGTGCACGGGCCTACCTGAGCAGCGCGCGCTGCGAGGCTTCGATGAAGCTCAGCATCTGCCGGCAATGCGGCGAGGTCTCGGCCATGTCGGCCAGTTTCGCCTTGACCTCGGGCATCAGCGCACCGGACATGAAGATGAGCTTGTAGGCGTCCTTGATCGTCTCGATCTCCGCCGGCGTGAAGCCGCGACGCTTGAGCCCTTCGGCATTGATGCCGCGCGGCCTTGCGGGCTCGCCTTCGACCATGACGAACGGCAGCACATCGCGGCGCAACGCGGCACCGCCACCGGCGTAGGAATGGGCGCCGATGCGGCAGAACTGGTGGATCAACGTGAAGCCGCCGAGGCCGACGTAGTCCTCGATGGTGACGTGACCGGCGAGGGTCACACCGTTGGCAAGAACGTTCTCGCTGCCGACCAAGCAGTCGTGGGCGATGTGAACATTGGCCATGATCCAGTTGCCGTTGCCGACGCGCGTTTCGCCGCCATTCGCCGCGAGCGCCTTCAAGGTGCCGCGCTGGATCGTGACGTATTCGCGGATCGTGTTGTCGTCACCGATCTCGACGCGCGTCGGGTCGTCGAACTTCGCGGTCTTGTCCTGCGAAATCGTGCCGAGCGAGGCGAACTGGAACACGCGATTGCGCCGGCCCATGCGCATCGGACCACTGAGCACGACGTGCGGGCCGATGACGCTACCCTCGCCGATTTCGACATCGGCGCCGACGATGCTGTAGGGACCAACAGCGACCGTCTCGTGCAGTCGCGCCCGAGGATCGACGATCGCGGTCGGGTGGATCGGCGGCAGCGCCGCGTTCATGCCTCGGCACGCTTCGCAGCAGACGTCGGGGACTTCAGCATGCACATCAGGTCGGCCTCGCAGGCCAGTTCGCCGTCGACGGTGGCCTTCGCGTGGAACTTCCAGAGCACGCGTTTGATGCGATCGATCTCGACGTGGAAGGTCAGCTGGTCGCCCGGAATCACGATGCGTTTGAAGCGGGCGTTGTCGATGCCGGCGAAATAGAAGATCACGCCGGACTCGGGCTTGATGCCGGTATCGAGTGCAGTCAGGAGTCCGCAGGCCTGGGCGAGGGCTTCAATGATCAGTACGCCCGGCATGGTCGGCACGAGCGGAAAATGGCCGGTGAAGAATTGCTCGTTGTAGGTCACGTTCTTGATCGCGACCAGCGACTTGCCCTTCTCGTAACCGACGATCTTGTCGACCAGCAGGAACGGGTAGCGATGGGCCAGCATGCCCATGATGTCGCGAATATCAAAAATCGTCTTGCTCACCTTCTCCCTCTCCGGATGGCGGCGTCAGCCGCAGCTTTTTTTCGATGTCCTGCAATCGTAACTCCAGGCCCGGCAGGCGACGGATGCGCGCAACCAGTTTGCGCCACTCGCGCGCCGGCTGGGCCGGCAGGCCGGAGCCGTAGACGCCGGCTGCTGCGATCGATTTGGTGACCATCGCCCGTCCCAGCACGACGACATTGTCGACGATGACCAGATGCCCGCCGATACCAGCCGCGCCGCCGATCATGCAGTTCTTGCCGATTACCGTGCTGCCGGCAATGCCGACGCAAGCGGCGATTGCGGTGTGCGCGCCGATGCGGCAGTTGTGCGCGATCTGGATGTGGTTGTCGAGCTTCACGCCGTCCTCGATCACGGTGTCGTCGAGCGCGCCGCGGTCGATGCAGGTATTCGCGCCGATCTCCACGTCCTCGCCGATGACGACCCGCCCGAGTTGCGGCACTTCGACCCAGCCGCTTTGCGCGCGTGCGAGTCCGAAACCGCGGGCGCCGATCACCGCACCGGGTTGCACATGGGCGCGGTCACCGAGCGTGCAGTCGAGCCCGACGTAGACGTTCGCTTCGAGTCGGCTATGCGCGCCGATGCGAGCGCCGCGCCGGATCGTGCAATGCGGGCCGATGTAGCTGTGCACGCCGATTTCCGCGCCCGCTTCGATCACCACCCCCGCGCCGATCCCGCAGCCTTCGCCGATGACCGCCATCGGATCGACGACCGCAGCAGGATGGACGCCGGCGGTGAAATCGCCACTGCGGTCGAAGGTAGCGGCGACCTGCGCGAACGCCAGCGCCGGATCCGGCGCGATCAGGGCATTGCCGGTGAAGCCGGCCGCCTCCTTCGGCGAGAGCACGACGGCGCTCGCGAGCGATCCGGCAAGGTGGACGCGCTGACGCGGATCCGCGCAGAAACTCAAGCGCCCGGGCTTGCCCGGCGCCAGCGAGCACACGCCTTCGATGACAGTTCCGGCCTCGCCCTGCCATTGCAGAGAATGCCGCGCGGCGAGTTCGCCGAGCGTGCAGCGCATCGGGTTGGATGCGGCGGCCGTCATCGAAAATGCCGACATGATGGCGGCGAAGCCGGGCCCGCTTCGCCGCCAGTCGGCATCGGCCTTACTTGGCGCCGGCGGCCGGGGCCGCTGCGGTCAGACGCTTCAGCACTTCGTCGGAAATATCGAGCGCGGGGGCAAAATAGAGCGGGTCGGCAACGACCAGTTCGTAGGCCTTTTCCTTGGCGATGGCGACGATGGCGTCGCGAACCTTGCCGACCACTTCATTGGTCAGGTCGCGCTGGCGCGCCTGCGCGTCTTCCTGGAACTTGCGCTGCGCCTGCTGCAGATCGAGCTGACGCACGCTCAGATCCTTTTCCGACTTGGCGCGGGCGTCCGGGCTGAGGATCGCACCGTCGCGCTGATACTTCTTGTAGTCGTCTTCGAGCGATTTGCCCTGCGTCTCCAGGTCGGTCTTGCGCTTGTTGAATTCGCCGTTCATTTTCGTGTCGGCGATCTTGTACTGCGGCGACGCGCGGACTACGTCTTCGAAGCGGATGACGGCGACCTTGGTTTCGGCGAACGCTGTGGCCGGCACTGCGGCGAGCGCGAACGTGGCGACGAGGCCGAGGGCGGCGAAAATACGGTTCTGCATCATGTCGATCTCTCTCTCTATCAGTCACGGGGGTGCTGCAAAACGGGAAGGCGTTCCGACGCTAGAAGCCGGTGCCGAAGTTGATCTGGAAGTGGTTGACTTGATCGCCCTGCTGGCTGTTCAGCGGGAAAGCGTAGCTCAAGGAGAGCAGGCCGAGAATCGGCGTGAAGAAGCTGAACGAAAGGCCGTAAGACTGGCGCAGGCTGGTAAACGTGAAGTCGTTCGGCTGCGCGTACACGTTGCCGATGTCGAAGAACAGACTCGCGCGCGTGGTCTTGTTGTCGCTGACCACGGGCAAGGGCACCACGAGATCGGCTTGTCCGGTTGTCCGCAGCTTGCCGCCGAAAGGATTGTTGTTCGGGAAGTCGCGCGGGCCGAGCGTGCCGTCGCGATAGCCGCGCACGGTACCGGCACCGCCGGCGAAGTAGTTCTCGTAGGGCGGCACATCCCTGGTCTTGCCGTAGGCATCGACGTAACCGACCGTACCCTGGGCTTCGACGAAGAACTCGTACGGCAACTGGAAATACTGCTCGTGCGTGAGATTGACGTTGTAGTAGGTCAGATCGCTACCCGGAACCGCGATATCGAGATTCAAACGGGTCAGCGCGCCACTCGACGCGAAGAACGTGCGGTTGCGCGTGTCGCGTGAAATACCGGTGCGCAACTGGAACTCGGTGAACGCAGTGCCGTTGTCGATCACGAATTTGAGGATCTCGTTCGACGAGGCGCCCGCGAAGGTCTTGACCGCCGTCTGGCTGATGCCGCCGCCAAGACGCAGCGCGGTGAATTCCGAGAGCGGGATGCCGTAGGTCAGATCGCCGCCGACGACATTGGTGTCGAAGCCCGAACTGAAGCGGATGACGCTCTGCGATTTGCGGTAGTAAGTCGAAACGGTCTGGCTGATACCGTCCTGGGTGAAGTAGGGATCGGTCAGGCTCAAGGAGACCGACTTCGTGAACGCGCTGGTGTCGGCGGACAGCTGGATACGGTTGCCGGTGCCGAGGAAATTGGTATTGGTCACGGAGCCGTTGATGATGAAGCCTTGCGAGCCCGAATAACCGACGCCGAACTGGATCGATCCTGGCGCGCGTTCCTTGACCTTGAACTCGATGTCGACGAGATCGTCCGAACCGGCGACCGGCTTGGTCTCGACTTCCGCTTCCTCGATGAACGGCAGACGCGCAAGGCGCGCGCGCGAGCGCTCGACCGCACTCTTCGAGAACGGCGCGGCTTCGAGCTGGCGCATCTCGCGGCGCAGTGTCTCGTCGTTGGTGCCGGTATGGCCCTGGAAATTGATGCGGCGGATGTAGGCGCGCTTGCCCGGCTCGATGAAATAGTTGATGCCGACTTCCTTGTTCGGCTCGTCGACTTCCGGCACCGGCGTGACTTTCGCAAACGCGTAACCGATATCCGACAGCGCGGCCTCGATCCGGTTGCCGGTTTCCGTGGCTTCCTTGCGCGAGAAGATCGTGCCGTTCTTGGTTGTGGTCAGCAGGTCGAGGAACTTCTCGTTGAGAATGATCTCGCCGGAAAAGCGGTGGCTCTTGACCTTGTAGACCGCGCCCTCGTCGACGACGACCGTGACGTAAATATCCTGTTTGTCCGGTGACAGCGCTACCTGGACCGAGGCGATGTTGAACTGCAGGTAGCCGCGATCCTGATAGTACGACTGGAGCGTTTCGAGATCGCCACCGAGCTGCTGTTTGGAGTAGCGATCCGATTTCTGGAAGGGCAACCAGTTGGTCCGGTGCAGCTTCAGCTGTTCGAGAAGAACTTCCTTCTTGAACGCCTTGTTGCCGATGACGTTGATCTCCTTGATCTTGGTGACCTTGCCTTCCGTCACCTTGATGTTGAGATCGACTCGGTTGTTTGGCAGATCCTTGACCTTGACCTCGATCGCGACGTCGTAATAGCCGTTCGCGTAGTACTGACGGCGCAACTCCTGCTCGACGCCATCGAGCAGCGCGCGCTTGAACAGCTCGCCTTCTTTCAGGCCGACGTCCTTCAGCGACTTGTTCAGCTCGTCGCCACCGATTTTCTCGTTGCCCTCGATCTTGAAGCTCGCAATCGCCGGACGCTCGGTGACCTTGATGACGAGGTCATCGCCGTCGCGTTCGAGCTGCACATCGGAGAACAATCCCGAACTGTAGAGAGCGCGAATGGCCTGGCGCGAAGTGGTTTCCGTGATCTCGTCGCCGACCGACAGCGGCAGATAGGTCAGCACCGTGCCGAGTTCGAGACGCTGCAAACCGTCGGCCCGGATCTGGTGGATCGTGAAGGGCTCGAAAGCCCAGGCTGCGCTTTGGAAGGCCACACCGGCTGCCAGGGTCAGCAGAACGCCGCAGATTTTCTTCTGTTTCTGAGTCAGACCCATTCCGGTTTAGCTCTCTCGCTCTTAGCCGATCTGCCGCATTATGTCGTTGTAGAAAGCCAGTCCCATCAGCAGCACCAGCAGCGTCAATCCCACCTGCTGGCCGGCGATCTGGATTCGCTCCGACAGCGGCGAACCTTTCACGGCTTCGATCAGGCCAAACAAAATCTGCCCCCCATCCAGCATCGGAATCGGCAGCAGATTGAAAATGCCGATACTGACGCTGACGAGGGCAACAAAACCCAGGAACGCGGTCACGCCGGCACTGGCCGAGTAGCCCGCCGCTTGCGCGATCTGGATCGGTCCGCTGACATTCTTCACCGAGACTTCGCCGAGCAACATGCGATACAGCAACTTCAACGTCAGCTCGGAAACCTGCACAGTCTGGTTCAGCGCCGCCGGCACTGCGGCCCAGGGACTCAGGCGCAGTTCAGCGCGCAAATCCTGCCACAAAACGTCATCCGCCGCCACGCCTCGCGCTGCCGCGCCGAGCCGCCCGACGCTGGTCTCGCCCTGCTTCTGCGTTGCCAGGATCACGCTGAGTTGGATTCGCTGCCCGCTGCGCTCGACTTCCGCTTTCATCAGGTGCCCGGGCCGCGCGCTGACATAGCGGCGCAAATCCTCGAACGACTTCACCGGCTCGCCGTCGAGCGTCAGCACACGGTCGCCGACGTGGAAACCGGCATTCTCCGCCGGCGAGCCGGAAACGACCTCGCTGATCACCGGCGGCACCGGCGGCTCGTAAGGCTGCAAGCCAAGGTCGTTGAACAGGAGCTCCGGATCGACACGGACCTTGCCTAGATCGAACAGGACGCCGCGCTCGCTGCCGTCGCGCGCCTGCAAACGCAGCTGCGTGGTCGAATGACTCAGCGCGCGCTCCAGCAATTCGGCACGCAACTCCGACCAGGTCTGGATCGGTGCGCCGTCGAGTGCGAGGATCCGGTCGCCGCTGTGCAGATTCGCGGCCGCAGCAAGCGAGCCCTGCCCCGGCTCGGCGATCACCGGCTTCATGCCCGGCACTCCGACGACATACAGCGCCCAGTAGAACGCGATCGCGAGCAGGAAGTTGAATGCCGGCCCCGCCGCGAATACGGTGATGCGCTTCCAGACCGGCTGGCGGTTGAACGCCTTCGGCAGATCCTCCGGCGCGACCTCGCCTTCGCGCTCGTCGAGCAGCTTGACGTAACCACCGAGCGGAATTGCGGCGATGATGTATTCCACACCGTCTTTCGCGCGGCGCTTCCACAGCGGCCGACCGAAGCCGATCGAGAACTTCAGCACCTTGATGCCAAGCCGGCGTGCGACCCAGAAGTGGCCGAATTCGTGGAACGCGACGAGCACGCCGATGGCGACGATGAAAGAACCGAGAGACCAGATGATTCCTAGCATGGGAAGACTCCTTCGCTGAAGAGCGGCAGCGCGGCTTCGACCGCATCATGACGACGCCGGTTCGTCATCGCTTCAGATACCGAGAAGTTGGAGACCGAGCGCGAGTACCGGGGCAGCGGCAAGCAGGCTGTCGACACGGTCGAGCACGCCGCCGTGCCCGGGCAGCAACGTGCCGCTGTCTTTCACGCCGCGATAGCGCTTGAACAGGCTTTCGGTCAGATCGCCGACGATCGACATCCCGATCACGACGATGCACAGCAGCACCAGCGGTAGCCAGTCGAAACGTCCGAAGCCGAACACCCAGGGTGCGGTTGCCACGATCAGCATGGCGCCGATGAAGCCGCCGATGGCGCCCTCGATGGTCTTGCCGGGGCTGACATCCGGCGCCAGCTTGCGCCGGCCGAACGCGCGTCCCGCGAAATAGGCGCCGATGTCGGCGGCCCAGACCAGTCCGAACAGGAAGAAGATCCGCCAGACGCCGTGATTGGCCCCGTGCAGCTTGGCCAGTCCGAGCAGCGCCGGCGCCAACATCAGCAGCCCGGCCAGGCCGAATTTCATCACACCCCAGGGGCGATTGCGCAGGTTCTCCGGAAAGCCTGCGACCAGGCTTAGGGCATTGCCCCACCAGAGCGCGCCCGCCACCAGAATCCAGATTCCGAGGCCAAAACGGCTATGCAGAATCCAGCCGCCGCTCAGCACCACCGCGACCAGCGCGACGTAGCCGTAGCGACTGCGTGCGGTCTGCAAGCCCATCAGCGCGCTCCATTCCCAAGCCGCGAGCAGGCCGATGATCGAGAACAGGCCGTAGACCCAGGGAGTCGGCAGGAACAGGATCGGACCGAGGACGAGCGGCAGCAACAGCAGCGCCGTGACAACGCGCTGGAAGAGCACCGCTAGCCCGCTTCCGGCACGCGGCCGAAGCGCCGCTCGCGTCCTGCGTACCAGTCGAGTGCTGCGGCGAAAGCCGTGTCGTCGAAATCCGGCCAGAGCGTTTCCACCAGATGCAGCTCGGTATACGCGAGCTGCCACATCAGGAAATTACTGAGCCGTTTTTCGCCGCCGGTGCGGATCAACAAGTCGGGATGCGGCAGGTCGGCGACCGCGAGCCGCGATTCGATCGCCTCGGGCGTGATCGGCAGGCCGTCGCGGCAGAGGCTCTGCGCCGCCTGGGCGATGTCCCACTGACCACCGTAGCCCACGGCGATCACCAGCGACAGGCCGTCGTTGGCTTCGGTCAGAGTGGCGCCGTCGCGCATCAGCATGCGCAGCGCTTCCGGAAAGTCGCGATGATCGCCGATGAAGCGGATGCGCACGCGGTTTTTGTGCAGGCTCGCGATCTCGCGTTTCAGCGTCCGCACGAACAGCTTCATCAGCAGCTGCACTTCGGTCGGCGGCCGCTGCCAGTTTTCCTGACTGAACGCGAACAAGGTCAGCGCCTTGACGCCGTGATGGTGGCAGGCGCGAACGATGCGCCGCGCCGAGCGCACACCGGCCTGATGCCCGAACGCACGCGGCCGCAATCGCTGTTTCGCCCAGCGGCCGTTGCCGTCCATGATGACCGCGACGTGCTGCGGCACTGCGCAATCCGGCAGCTTCGGCAGATCGCGTGTCATCAGACGACGAGCAGCTCTTTTTCCTTGGCGGCCATGACTTCCTCGGCTTTTGCGACGAACTGGTCCGTCAGTTTCTGGATTGCCGCCTCGCCACCTTTTTCTTCGTCGGCGGTGATGATTTTTTCCTTCGCCAGTTCCTTGATTTCCTGGTTCGCCTCGCGACGCACCGAGCGGATCGACACGCGCGCGTTCTCGGTTTCGGCCTTGACGATCTTGATGAGATCGCGACGGCGTTCTTCGGTCAGCGGCGGCATGTTGATGCGGATCGTGGTGCCGGCAGTATTCGGCGTAATGCCAAGATCAGAACCCAGAATCGCCTTCTCGATCGCACCGACGAGATTCTTTTCCCAGGGCGAGATCGAAATCGTGCGCGCGTCCTCGACGGTCACGCTCGCGACCTGAGACAGCGGCGTCTCGTTACCGTAGTAATCGACCCGGATATGGTCGAGGATCGCGGCACTGGCCCGACCGGTGCGCAGCTTGGTGAACGACTGCTTCAGAGCGTCGATGGTTTTCTGCATCCCTGCGGCAGCAGCCTTCTTGATGTCTTCTATCATCTCGGCAATCCCAAGCGTCTCAACGGAGTGAGTAAGGCGATATTGTCATGGACTTCCGGTGCAAAATTCGTGACAGCGCCGAGCAATTTTCCAGGACGTTTCAGACCCGCACCAGCGTCCCCAGCGAAGTATCGCCCGTGACGATGCGCAGCAGCGCCCCCGGTCGATCCATGTCGTAGACCCGCAGCTTGATCTTGTTGTCGCGACAAAGCACCAGCGCCGTCTGGTCCATGATGCCCAGGCGGCGATCCAGCGCCTCGTCGTACGTCAGTTCAGCGTAGCGCGTCGCACTTAGGTCTTTCTTAGGATCGGCCGTGTAAATGCCATCGACCTTGGTCGCCTTCAGCATCAGATCGGCCGAGATTTCGATCGCGCGCAGGGCTGCGGCAGAATCCGTGGTGAAGAACGGGTTGCCGGTGCCGGCGCCGAACACGACGACGCGACCTTTCTCGAGATGGCGCAGCGCGCGGCGGCGGATGAAGTCCTCGCAGACCTCGTTGATCCGGATCGCGGATTGCACGCGCGCTTCCAGCCCGATGCGCTCGACCGCGTCCTGGATCGCCAGCGCATTGATGACCGTTGCAAGCATACCCATCTGGTCGCCGGTCACGCGGTCCATGCCGGCGCGGGCCAGCCCTTCGCCGCGGAAGATGTTGCCACCACCGACCACCAGCGCCACCTGCACGCCGATGTCGATCACGCCCTTGATCTCGTTGGCGAGGAAGGTCATCACGTCCGGGGATATACCGAAGCCGAGATCGCCCATGAGGGCCTCGCCGCTCAGTTTCAGCAAGATGCGCTTGTACACGGGTTTGACGTTCGTCATCGGAGTGCTCATCGGCGAGTCTCCGCGCTCGCTCCCGCACCCACGCTTCGCGGCACCGAGTCACCGGCGCCCTCGTCGCTCAGTTTCAGCAGGATGCGTTTATTAGCGCGCTGTTGACTCAAGGATCGACTCCGATTCAAGCAGCGTCATCGACGCGAACACACAGGCGATGGTCTTTAGAAAGAGGCCCCGATTTCCGGGGCCTAGAATCCGCATACTTTAACCCAAAGCGTCTTAAGCCTTTGACGCGGCCGCGACTTCCGCCGCGAAATCCATCGTCTTCTTCTCGATGCCCTCGCCGACCGCCAGGCGCACGAATCGCGCGACGCCGGCGTTTTTCGACTTCAGCAATTTTTCGATCGTCTGGTCCGGGTCCTTCACGAACGGCTGGCCCATGAGCGTGATCTCGGCCAGGAACTTGCGGATCTTGCCGTCGGCCATCTTGGCCAGGATCTCCGCCGGCTTGGCCTTGAACCCGCCACCGAAAGACTTGCGAATCTTGGCCAGGTCGGCGTTGAAGGCTTCCTGATCTTCCTTCGAGAGTTTGGCGAAGGTGCCGTCCTCGAGTTCCTTCTCCATCTCGGCAATGACCTTGGCCAGTTTTTTGGAGTCAGCCTTGTCGTCCATCTGCTCCTGCGCAATCGAGGCTTCGATCACGCGTTTTTCGGCTTCGATGTCGGCAGCCGGCACGGCCGTCGACTCGATGTAGCGCGGCTGGCTCGCAGCGACATGCATCGCGAGGTCTTTCGCCAGTTCGGTGTCACCTTTGCTCAGCGCGACGACGACGCCGATCTTGGTGCCGTGCATATAGTGCGCGAGCGCGCCACTGGCGCTCTGCACGACCTCGAAGCGACGCACGGTGATGTTCTCGCCGATCTTGGCGACCATGCTGCGGCGCATTTCCTCGATGGTCTGGCCCTCGGCGTTCTTGAGCGCGAGCAGATCGGCAAGCGTCGCCGGACGATGCGCAAGTGCGGCCTTCGCGGCGGCATCGCCGAGCGCCTTGAAGTCGTCGCCCTTCGAGACGAAGTCGGTCTCGCTGTTGGTTTCGACCAGCGCGATCGCGTCGGCTCCGATGGCGATCGAAATAACGCCTTCGGCGGCGGTGCGGCTGCCCTTCTTGTCGGCCTTGGCCATGCCCTCGATGCGCAGCTTCTCGGCGGCCGAGTCGACATCGCCGCCGGTGGCTTCGAGCGCTTTCTTGCAATCGATCATGCCGGCGCCGGTGCGGTCGCGGAGTTCCTTGACGAGTGCGGCGGTAACGGGTGTGCTCATGGGAATAAACCTGTTGCGTTGTGAGGCATCTGTGAGTTCGAAAAGCGATTCTCACGCAGAGAACGCGGAGACGCAGAGAAAACAAAAGCCAAAGCTTTTCGGAAAAAGCTTTTTGCCGTTTTCTGCGCCTCCGCGTTCTCAGCGTGAGGAAAACGCTTCCAGCGCCGTACGTCTCAGGCGTCGGTGCGCTCGCCACGGCCGGGGGCCGGCTTGCGCGGGCGGCGCGGACGGGCCGGCGCGGTATTCTCGTCGGCCGGCGTCTGCGCGAATTCCTCGGCGCGGACGTTGACAGTATTCGTGCCCCGGCCTTCGATGATCGCGTCGGCGATGCATTGGGCGTAGACCTTGATCGCGCGCGTCGCGTCGTCGTTGCCCGGGATCACGCAGCTGATGCCTTCCGGATTGTTGTTGGTGTCGACCACGGCGATGACCGGAATGCCGAGTTTCTTCGCTTCCGAGACCGCGATGCTCTCGTAGCCGGTATCGATCACGAACAGCGCGTCTGGCAACGCCGGCATGTCCTTGATGCCGCCGAGCGACTTGCGCAGCTTTCCCAGCTCGCGGGTGAAGGTCAGCTGTTCTTTCTTGGAGAGGCGACCGATGGTGCCATCCTCGACCTGCTTTTCCATCTCGTGCAGGCGCTTGATCGAGCCCTTGATGGTCTTGAAGTTGGTCAGCGTGCCGCCGAGCCAGCGCTGGCTGACGTGCGGCATGCCGGAGCGCGTCGCCTCATCGGCGACGGCGTCGCGTGCCGCCCGCTTGGTGCCGACGAACAGGATGCGACCGCCGTTGGCGGCGAGCTTGCCGGCAAAATTGCAGGCGTCCTTGAGCAGCGGCAACGTGTGCTCGAGGTTGATGATGTGAATCTTGTTGCGGTCGCCGAAGATGTAGGACTCCATCTTCGGGTTCCAGTAGCGAGTGCGGTGGCCGAAATGGACGCCGGCTTCGAGCAACTGGCGCATGGTGATGCTGGACATAGGTTGACGCTCCTTGGGTTGGGCTAACCGCGTCGGTGGAATCCTTGGATCGGCAAGCCGATCGTGCGGACACCCAGGGACTGACGCGGATGGGATTCACATGAAGGGCTTACAATCCGGCCCCTTCGTGCGTGATTGCCTTGCGGCGGCGCGCTTTATACCATATGCGCCCTTGCGGAACAATGGTTTCCGTACTTTCCGAGCACGATCTGCCCACATGACGGTCACCATCAAGAACCCCGCAGAGCAGGAACAGATGCGCGAGGCCGGCCGCGCCGCCGCGTCGGTGCTGACCATGATCGCGCCGCACGTCAAGGTCGGCGTGATGACCGAAGAACTCGACCGTCTTTGCCATGACTACATCGTCAACGAGCTGCAAGGTATCCCCGCGCCGCTGAACTACGGTGGCGGCGGCGGCCGGGCGCCATTCCCGAAGTCGATCTGCACTTCGGTCAATCATGTAGTCTGCCACGGCATTCCGGGCGCGAAGCAACTCAAGCGCGGCGACGTCCTCAACATCGATGTGACCGTGATCAAGGACGGTTGGCACGGCGACACCAGCCAGATGTTCTACACCGGCGAACCGAGCGTGCTCGCACGCCGCCTCACCGACACCACGCGCGAGGCGATGTTCGCCGGCATCCGCCAGGTTCGACCGGGCGCGAAGCTGGGTGACATCGGCGCGGCGGTGCAGACCGTCGCCGAGGCGCGCGGCTATTCCATCGTGCGTGACTACTGCGGCCACGGCATTGGCCGCATTTTCCACGAGGACCCGCAGGTGCTGCATTACGGCCGACCGGGAACCGGCATGGTGCTTGCTCCGGGAATGACGTTCACCATCGAGCCGATGCTCAACGCGGGCCGCGCCGAGGTAAAGCTGCTGCCTGATGGCTGGACCGTGGTCACCAAGGATCATGCGCTGTCGGCACAATGGGAACACACCGTGCTGGTCACCGAAACCGGATACGAGATTCTGACCTTGCGTGAGGGTGAAACGGCTTGAACGACAGTTTCCAGCGGATAGTGGTCAGTTTCCGGAGAAGCGGGGAAAGCGGTTTCCAGTTTCCAGTGGTCAGTTGCCAGAGAAGTAAAAGCCATAGCTCACATCTTGCTTTTTTCTTCTCTGGCAACTGGAAACCAACAACTGGAAACTGGCGTTTACGCTTGTCTGGAAACTGGAAATCAACCACTGGAAACTGCCTCTAAATGGGCGCCGAAATCGAGTTGACCGAAGACGAGAGCGTCGCCGTCTTCTCCGCACGCCGGATCCGCAGCCGCCTTCGCGCCGACGCCGGCAAGCCGGTCCTGGCGTTCCGCAACACACTGACCTGGGGACGCGAGCGGCTCTCCGGACTATTCCACGAAGGCACGCCGGCCGACTCCTTGGTCCATGCGCGTGCCCACCTCGTCGACGAAGTGCTTTGCGAAGCCTGGCAGCAATTCCTGCCCGAGCCGGCCACGGGCCTGTCGCTGATCGCGGTCGGCGGCTACGGCCGTGGCGAGTTGCTGCCGCACTCCGACATCGACCTGCTGGTGCTCCACGACGAGCGCTCGCTGGAGTCGAACAAGACCCGGCTCGAACAATTCTTCGCGTTTCTCTGGGACATCGGTCTCGATGTCGGCAGCAGCGTACGTAACGTCGCGCAGTGCGCCGAGCTGGCTTCCGGTGACGTCACGGTCATCACCAACCTCATGGAATCGCGGCCGCTGGCTGGCGACAACCAGCTTTATGCGGCCCTCCAGGACGCGATGACGCCAGAGCATATGTGGCCGGTCGACGTGTTCTTTCGCGCGAAACTTGCCGAGCAGCAATCACGGCATGACAAGTACGACGACAGCGCCTACAAACTCGAACCGAACGTCAAGGAAAGCCCGGGTGGATTGCGCGACATCCACACCGTCGCCTGGGTCGCGAAGCGCCACTTCGGCGCGCTGACCCTGACCGAACTACGCGAGCGCGGCTTCCTGACCAAGACCGAGTGCGACGAGTTGTTCGCCGGTCAGGATTTTCTCTGGCGCGTGCGCTTCGCGCTGCACATGATCACTGGCCGCCATGAGGACCGCCTGCTGTTCGATCACCAGATCAAGCTGGCCGCGCTGTTCGGCTATGTCGATCAGGACCGCAATCGCGGCGTCGAGCAATTCATGCAGCTCTACTACCGCACGATCAAGGCGCTCTCCTGCCTCAACGACATGCTGTTGCAGCTGTTCGAGGAAGCGATTCTCGGCAAGGGCCAGACCGCCGAGACCAAGCCCCTGAATTCGCGCTTCGCATTGCGCAACAACTACATCGAGGCACGCGCCGACGATGTCTTCCAGAAGCAACCCTCGGCGCTGATCGAAATCTTCGCGCTGATGCAGGAAGATCAGAAGATCGAAGGCATCACGACCGCCACGCTGCGCCTGATCCGGCGCGATCGTCGCCTGATCGACGACGCCGTGCGCGCCGATGTGCGCACGCGCAGCCTGTTCATCGGCATGTTCGGCGAAGGTAGCGGACTGACTCGCGCGCTGCGGCGCATGAACCGTTACGGCGTGCTCGGCCGGTATCTGCCGATCTTCGGCGGGATCATCGGCCACATGCAGTACGACCTGTTCCATACGCTGACGGTCGACGAACACACGCTGTACCTGGTGCGCAATCTGCGTCGCATGGCGATGGCGCGCTTCCGCCACGAGCTGCCGTTTTTCAGTGAGATCATGGACCGTGTGGCGCGGCCCGATCTGCTCTACATCGCCGGCCTGTTCCACGATCTCGGCAAGGGCAGTGGCGGTGATCATTCGACAGTCGGCGCCGTCGAAGCCGAGAAATTCTGCCTCGATCATGGCCTGTCCCACACCGATGCCGAGCTGATCTCCTGGCTGGTCCGCAACCATCTGCTGATGTCGCTGACCGCGCAGCGGCAGGACATCAGCAATCCCGACATCGTCGCCGCGTTCGCGGAAAAAGTCGGCGATCGCAGCCGGCTCGAATATCTGTTGCTGCTGACCGCCGCCGATATCCGCGCGACGAATCCCGCGCTGTGGAATTCCTGGCGCGAAAGTCTGCTGCGCGAGCTGTATCACAGCACCGGCCGCGCGCTCGACCGCGGCCTGGACAATCCGGTCAGCAGCGACGAGCGCGTGATCGAACAACGGCGCGCCGCGCGCGCCCTGCTCAAGATCGGCAGCATCGACGAAGCCCGATTCGAAGCGGTCTGGGCGCGTTTCGACCGCGATTACTTCCTGCGCCATTCGCCGGCCGAACTCGCCTGGCATCTGCCGGCGATATGCAGCGCCGCCGAAGACAGCCTGCCGCTGATCCTCGTCGACATGCTCGACGGTCGCGGCACCACCGTATTTGTCTACACGCGCGACCGCGATCACTTGTTCGGACTTTCGACCGGCGTGCTCGCGAAACTCGGCCTCAACATTCTCGACGCGCGCATCAACACCACGGCCGACGGCTACGCGCTCGACTCTTTCGTGGTCATGGAAAGCGATGGCAAGCCGATCGAGAGCGCGCACCGTTACGGCGAGATCGCCGAGGCGCTGCGCCGCGTGCTCGGCAATCCCGAGATCTCCGTGGTCGACGTCAACCGTCGCCGCCCGACCCGGCTCAAGCATTTCGACACGCCGACCACGGTCTACTTCAGCCAGGACACCGCGCGCAGCCGCACGGTGATCGAGCTGGTCACGGCCGATCAACCGGGCCTGCTGTCGCTGATCGGTCGCGTCTTCCACAAACGCGGCATTCTGCTCGACGCCGCGAAGATCGCGACGATCGGCGAGCGCGCCGAGGACGTGTTCTACGTCACCGACCGCGCACACAAGCCGATCACGGCGGAGAAAGCGCTCGACGATCTGCGCGAAGTGCTGATCCGCACGCTGAGCAATCCCGAATCTACCGGCAAATAAAAACGAATGAACAAGACTGAACTGCGCGTGATCGTCGAACACGCCTGGGAAAAGCGCACCACGCTGGACGCCTCCGAAAGCCACGTCCGCAATGCGATCGAGGCCTGCATCGAATTGCTCGACAAGGGCGAAGCCCGCGTCGCCGAGCCGGCCGACTCCGGCTGGGTCGTCAACGAGTGGCTCAAGAAAGCCGTGCTGCTGTACTTCCGTCTGCACGACAACGCGATCGTCGAGATGGGCCCGCTGATGGGCTACGACAAGATTCCGCTGAAGTTCGAGGGCTGGACCGAAGCGCAATTCAAGGCACAGGGCGCGCGTATCGTCGCACCGGCCTGTGTACGACGCGGCGCTTACATCGCTCCGGGCGCGGTGCTGACGCCGAGCTTCGTCAATATCGGCGGTTACGTCGGCCGCGGCACGATGGTCGATACCTGGGCCACGGTCGGCTCCTGCGCACAGATCGGCGCGAACGTGCATCTTTCTGGCGGCGTCGGTATCGGCGGCGTGCTCGAACCGCTGCAGGCGAGCCCGACGATCATCGAGGACGACTGCTTCATCGGCGCGCGTTCAGAGATCGTCGAAGGCGTGATCGTCGAGAAAGGTGCGGTGATTTCGATGGGCGTCTTCATCGGTCAATCGACCCCGATCTACGACCGCGAGACCGCTACGATTTCCTACGGTCGCGTCCCCGCCGGCTCGGTCGTCGTCGCCGGATCGTTACCGAAGGACGGCGGCCGCTACAACCTTAACTGCGCAGTGATCGTCAAGCGCGTGGACGCGCAGACCCGCGCCAAGGTCGGCATCAATGCGCTGCTGCGCGACCTTTAGGGCGTCGGCGAGTCATCGGCAAGATCCCGCAACGAACGACGTCGACGGGCCGCTGAGAACGGCCCGTCGATGTTACCCGCGTGACGCTGGCGCGGGGTTTCCGCCGTTAGCGCAGATCGCCGTCCGAGCCGGTCGACGCCGGCACCGAGGGGTTCACCGCAGTGATGCGCCCGCTCAGCACCCAAGCGCGCTGACTCGGCGCGAAGCGCGGTTGCAGCAGACCGTCGTTGATTTCGCGAGTCACCGCGATGCGGTTGAACGCAGTCGCTGGCAGATAGAGTCGATCGTTGGTCTGGTTTCCGTCGGAGAAGTTTTCGAGATCGACTTCGATGAATGACAGCACGCCGTCAGCGTTCTCGTCGAGACGCGCCACTTCCTGGGCGTAGGCATCGAAGAGGCGCTGCTTGAGATCGTGCACCGAGGGCTCGAACGAGACCGGGCGGGCATAAGCATCAAGCAGGATTTCGTTGGCGAGCCCGCTCGGGATGAAGCGCAGGCGCTTTTCCTTGTGAGCGTCGTTGTTGACCATCGGCCGGTCGATGTCGCTGAGGCTGACGTTGGCGCCGCGATCCGGATCGCGCGGATTATCCGGGTTGTCGCCTTCCAGCCGCGGGTCGTTGGTGATCCCGGATGGCCCCGAGCCAGGCACGACTGACGAGCGCGCGCCGATCTGCCCGGCCTCGAACGTGCCGGCAATGCCGCCGGTGAACGGCAACTCGTATGGCGGCGGTACCCAGTCGGTGTACTCGTTGAACTCCCAATACGAGTGGCAATCGCTCTGCTGCATGCAGTTATAGGCGCCGAGGCTGAGCTGGATCGGTACGAGATTCGACTGTGCATCGGGAAAATGGTCAGCGCCACTCGGCAGACGCGGCTGGTTGCCGTCGGTGGTGAAAGTGCGGCCCGGACGGTTGTTGCGGACGCCGCGCGCGAGGATCGCGGCGGCATCAGCCGCCGTCATGGTGCCGAACTGCGCGCCGCTACCGTCGCTGCGTGGCGGAGCGACTGGCGGCACTATCAGGTCGTGGATCAGCCAGCCCTCGTACCAGCCGGACTCATTGTTGATGACGAACAGACCAGAGATATCAGTGAACATGTCGATGAACGCACCGGGGTTGTTTGGATCGGTCGGCAGTCCGGGTTTCGGCTCCAGCACCACGCGCACCGCGCCGAACGTCGGCTTGTCGCCGTTAGGGCCGGTCGCGGTCGGTATCGCGCCGTCGTTGATGCCCGGAATCGTCGTGGTGAAGACGTTCGGCTGGAAATCCCTCGTATTGAGCAGGTAATACTGGAAGAGCTGGCTCGGCGGCGCGGCCTCGGAGAAGGCCTGCATCGGCGGATAGGTACTCGGGCGATGCGCCAGGTCGTCGAGTCGTTTCTTGAGCGTGTCCGGCAGATTGACGATGTCGCCGCGCGAGGTGAAATCGTCCGCCAGCGCGCCGCTGTCGAAACCAGCCGCGAGCACGGC
The DNA here is from genome assembly GCA_043781855.1 of Nevskia sp. Classification (GTDB taxonomy): domain Bacteria; phylum Pseudomonadota; class Gammaproteobacteria; order Nevskiales; family Nevskiaceae; genus Nevskia. The sequence continues at coordinate 53,381 of JAYWBB010000152.1, forward strand.
AGCGAAGCAGCCTGCGGCCGTCGCGATTCTGAGCGACGCACTGCGTCGGCCGTGTGAAACAGAGAAATTTCGCATGATGATGTCCTCCGTCTGGCGTATCGAGGTCACGGCTGCTGCAATCGCGCGCACTGCACCCGCGCCATTGCCAGCTGGACGCAGAACAGGAGTTCTGTCCCAGTGAGTGCCATGAATCAGTCCGGAAGTTGCTGGTCACGAAAAAAAGTGCGGGAACAACCGCGTCGTCGGCGTGCACTCGAAAGGCATCGGAGGCGTGATCGTCGAAAAGAAGTGGCGGTGTTCTCAATGGGCGTGTTCGTCGGACGAAGCAAAAGCGGACCGGGAATGTTTGTGGAGTCGTTATGGTTTTGAGGTGTGCGCAAAATGGAGCCTTCGTGCTGGACTCCAATCGACTCGATTCAACATTTCAGAAATGCCAGCCGTATGATCAGCGCGAGCGCAACCCGCAGCGGCCGCTTCGCAGCTGGATTCGGTGCCGCAGTCGCGATGGCGCCGCAGCAATCGAAGGCGAGTATGGTAGCGGCCGTCCCACCCTTGCGGGCTTTTCCAAAGCGTTCTGAATTGTGACCTCTTTAATCGCGCTTTAAGCCGGCTCCATCAATACTCATCAAGCGCATCGCGTCCCTGAAATGCTTGGGGACGCCGGCGCGGCCCAGCCGGGAAACAATATGGAACGCCTACTCAGATCGACCCTCGCAGGACTGGTCACGCGCGGCACCCTGGAAGTGGTGATGGCGAGCGGTACCCGCTTCGTCGCCGGCGACGGCACCGGCATGCCGTCGGCGATGCGCTTCACCGACGCCAAAGCACAATGGGCGTTCCTGCTCGACCCTGAACTCAAGTTTGGCGAGTTGTTCATGGACGGCCGCCTGCTGATCGAGCGGGGCTCGCTCTACGATCTCTTCTGTCTGTTGATGGTCAATGCCCGGCAAGCACCGGAGAACCCCTGGCTCGAAGCCGTGGACCGCGTGCGCTTTGCCCTCCGCCGTTGGAAACAGCGTAATGACCGGCGTCGCTCGCAGCGCAACGTCGCGCATCACTACGATCTCGACGCCGAGCTGTACGACCTGTTTCTCGACGCCGACCGCCAGTACTCCTGCGCCTACTTCGAGCATCCCGACCAGACTCTCGAGGCCGCACAGCTCGCCAAGAAACGTCACGTCGCCGCCAAGTTGATAGTTGAGCCCGGTCAGCGGGTGCTCGATATCGGCTGCGGCTGGGGCGGGCTGGCGCTGTACCTGGCCGAAGTCGCGGAAGCCGGGCGCGTGCTCGGCATCACGCTGTCGGAGGAGCAGATCAAGATTGCCCTGGATCGGGCGCAGCGACGCGGACTGCAAGCGCGCGTCGAATTTCGCATCGAGGATTACCGGGAACTGGATGAGCGCTTCGACCGCATCGTGTCAGTGGGCATGTTCGAGCACGTTGGCCTGCCTTACTACGACGCCTATTTCAGCCATTGCCGACGCCTGCTCAAAGACGATGGCGTGATGCTCATGCACACCATCGGCATCTCGGGACCGCCGGCCCACGCCGATCCCTGGATCGACAAATACATCTTTCCCGGCGGCTATGTGCCGGCGCTGTCGGAGATCCTGCCGGCCATCGAACGCGCCGGCCTCGTGGTCGCGGATATCGAAGTCCTGCGCCTGCACTACGCTTCAACCCTGCGCGAGTGGCGCGAGCGATTCATGCAGCGGCGCGACCGGGCCGTAGCCCTCCGCGACGAGCGATTCTGCCGCATGTGGGAATTCTTCCTCGCGTTCTGCGAGGCCGCTTTCCGCCACGAGACGCTCGTCGTGTTCCAGATTCAGCTCGCCGTGCGCAATGACACCGTCCCGTTGACGCGCGACTACATCGTGCAGCGCGAGGCCACGCTGCGGTTGCGTGAGCACGGCGGGCCAGACACAAGTCGACCTGGAACGGCCTGAGTCAGGGCGGGATGGGGTTTGTTGCGTGGTTTCGTCCATCGCGAAGGGACAAGCCCGGCGCCAAGTCGGGCTCGTTCTAAAGCGGGCGGGCAATGGGTCAAAAAATGCCCGAGCCTGAACGCTTGCTGTCCCGCCTTCATCGTGCAGACACTGAACCTTCCGACTCAAAGCTTGCGCTCACCACCCATCACCTGATCCGCCGCCGCCTCGGGCTCCGGCTCGCCGATGCGCAGAAAGCGCGTAGCAAGATAGACCTCGCGCTGGAATGCGAGCAGGCCGGCGATCAGGCAGAGCATTGCGAGCACGAACACCACGGCGACGATCACCGAAAGATTGAAGCCGATCAGCGTGCCGACGAAGAGCACAACGATGTCGCTGCAGATCAGTACCGCACAAGCGGTGCAGAGGCTGATCGCGAAATTCGCGAGCCGTGCGCGTTTGCCGAGGTTTTTCAGCGAGGCGAGCAGGCCAAGTGCGCGGCCCGGCGGTGAAGTCAGCAACTGTGTTTCCATCTGCCGTGCCCGGTCGACAATTCGCGATAAACGATTACTCAGCACGTTCAGCAGCGCCCCGATGCCTGACAGCAGGAACACTGGCGCCACAGCGAGCTGAATCACGTGGGCAATCGAGGTGATCTGGGTTTCTTCGACCATGCAAAGGAGCGATAATTTTCGCGTGAGGATCAGGGGATAGTGTCGCATGGACGCCTGTTGCAACGAACGCCGGCGTTGCGTCGGTGCCGGTCCAGCCCTACTATTGCAAAAACTGGGGCCGGCATTCTTTTCTGGAGCATCGGCATGGTTACGGCAAAACTTGATAGTACCGGGCGACTCGTCGTTCCCGCCCGGCAGCGCGAAGCCGCCGGCATTCGCGCGGGCGATACCGTGACGATTCGCGTCGAGGACGGCGAGCTTCGCATCAGTACCGTGGCTTCCGCCGTCCGCCGAGCGCAGAATTATTTCCGTGAACACGTGAAGTTGAAGCCCGGCGAGCGGCTGTCGGAAAGCCTCCTGCAGGATCGCCGCAAGGAAGCCGCGAATGACTGAATGCGTGCTGGATGCATCCGCAATCCTGGCATTGCTGTTATCCGAACCCGGCAGCGACGCCGTCGCGGAACGTATCGAGGGCTCGCTCGCCAGCGCGGTCAACATCAGTGAAGTTCTCGCGAAATTGTTGGAACGCGGGATTGAAACCGAAGCTGCGTGGAGCCAGATTGGCCCGCTGATGCAAACCATCGTCCCGTTCGATGCTGAACAAGCACGACTGACCGCTGAACTGCGGCCAGCAACGCGATCGCTCGGCCTGTCGCTCGGCGATCGCGCCTGCCTCGCGCTGGCGAAGCAGCACAAATGTCCGGTTTTGACCACCGATCGCCAATGGAAAAAATTGAAGCTCGATATTCAGATCGTGGTGGTCCGGTGAATCGGCCTGTGTCTGCTGAACTCGAGCCACGGCTTCAGTCTCCAACCCTGGCGCTTGCCCAAGCGCTCATCACGCGCCGCTCGCTGACGCCGGATGACGCCGGCTGCTGCACGCTGATCGGTGCGCGGCTCGCCGCACTCGGCTTCGAGCTCGAATGGCTGAACACCGGGGACGTCACCAATCTCTGGGCGCGGCTCGGCGCGACAGCGCCATTGTTCGTACTCGCCGGGCACACCGATGTCGTACCGCCCGGCCCGCGCGAGCGTTGGGCCAGCGATCCGTTCCTGCCGGAAATCCGCGACGGCGTGCTCTACGGCCGCGGCGCTGCGGACATGAAAAGCGGCTTGGCGGCGATGGTCTGTGCGGTCGAGCGCCTGCTTGCCGCCGGGCCGGTCCGCGGCTCGATTGCGTTCCTCATCACGAGCGACGAGGAAGGCGCGGCTCAACACGGTACGAAGCACGTCGTCGAAGTGCTGAGGCAGCGCGGCATCAAGCCGGACTATGCGATCGTCGGCGAAGCGACCGGCGACGAAGTCTTCGGCGACCGCATCACCATCGGGCGGCGTGGCTCGCTCGGCTGCAACCTGCGCGTGCACGGCAAGCAGGGCCATGTCGCCTACCCGCTCAAGGCCGATAACCCGATTCATCGTCTGGTACCGGCGCTCGCCGAACTGGTGGCGATCGAATGGGACCAGGGCAACGCGCATTTTCCGCCGACCTCGTTCCAGGTTTCGAACCTGAATTCCGGCACTGGCGCCAACAACGTCATTCCCGGCGAGGCCGATGTCGTCTTCAATTTCCGCTACTGCACGGAGTCCACAGCCGACGGGCTGAAGGCCCGTGTCCACGCTTTGCTTGACGGCCATGGCCTTCGCTACGACGCCGACTGGTGGCACACCGGCGAACCGTTTCTGACCCATCAGGCCGCTCTGATCGACGCCGCGAAGGCGGCAATCCTTGATGTCGCTGGCCTGACGCCGCAGCTATTCACCGGTGGCGGCACCTCGGACGCGCGCTTCATCGCGCCGATGGGCACGGAAGTGGTCGAGATCGGTCCGGTCAACGACAGCATCCACAAGGTCGACGAGCACGTAAACGTGATCGACCTCGACGCCCTGAGCGCCGTCTACGAAAACATCCTCGCCCGACTACTTCGCGCATGACCTCCACTCCCCGCACCGCAGATTTCCGCCCGAACCCGCTACTCGCGCCGCAACTGGTCCAGACCCTCCTCGCGACCCGGCGGCCCGCACGGCGGCACTGGGCGAAACGTGGCAGCCCGATGGACGCAGAGGCACGCCAGCATCTGCTCGACTGCGGCGATGGGGTGCGGCTCACCGGCATGTATTCGCGGCAGCCGGCGTCGAGCGCGGCGCGCGGGCTGGTCCTGCTGATTCACGGTTGGGAAGGCAGCCACGAATCGGTCTACCAGTATTCGATGGCCTGCAAGGTCTTCGAGGCCGGCTGGAACGTCTTCCGATTGAACCTGCGCGACCACGCCGGCACGCACGCGCTGAACGAGGCGATGTTCCACTCGGCGCGCATAAATGAGGTGCTCGGCGCGGTCCGCGCCGTGCAGAAAATCGATGGCACCGGAAGGCTCGCCGTCATTGGTTTCTCGCTCGGCGGCAACTTCGCGCTGCGCGTCGGCCTGCACGGGCCCAACGCCGGGATCAAGCCGCTGCTGTCGATCGGCATCTCGCCGTCGATCGATCCGGGCGCCACGCTGCGCGCGATCGATCGCGGCCCGCGGGTGTTCCGCCGCTATTTTCTCGACAAGTGGCGCAAGACGCTTCGCGCCAAGTCGGAGGCGTGGCCTGGTCGATTCGATTTCAGCACGCACGACAAATTGCAGAATTTCGTCGAGATCACGCGCCACTTCGTGATCGAGCAGACGGAGTTCACGAGTCTCGAGGATTATCTGGCGAGCTACACGCTGACCCCGGCAATGCTGATGGCCTCCGCCTCACCGATCGCGGTTTTTACTTCACGGGACGATACGGTGATTCCGATCGAAGATTTCGCCGGGCTCGAGGCACGCGGCGCGGTCGTCGCGTTCGAGGCGCCGAGGCGTGGCGGCCACTGTGGCTTCATCGAGAACTTCGCAATGGAAAGCTGGGCCGAGCGGCGCGTCGTCGAACTGCTCGCGCCGCTGTAATTTCGACGCGTTAAGGAAACTCTGAAAAAACCCTCTGCCTCCGGGTGAGGGTTGGGCGAGGACGGTGCAAGTTAAGGTAAGCCCTTGATTGAGAGTCCCTCATCCCAGCCCTTCTCCAGGGGGAGAAGGGTTCAAGGACTTTTTCAGAACATCATTAATCGTGAAACGACATTGCCTTGAAACGACTCCTGCCGATGGGCCAATCTTCCGACGAAATTCGTCTGCGCGATCTCGCGCGCGGCGTGCTGGGCACCCTGCCCGACCTGGCGTCGGTGAATCGCGGTCTCTGGAATCTGCTGCGGCTTGCGCCGGACACACGCGCGTCGATCGGCCTGCGCATCGAAGAGCTCGCGCATCGTTACCCGCAGCGCCTGGCACTGAAGTTCGAGGATCGGGGCTGGACCTATGCCGAATTCAACGCGCTCGCCAACCGTTACGCAGCGGTGTTCAAACACCACGGTGCGGGCAGCGGCGATGCCGTCGCGATCCTGATGCAGAACCGGCCGGAGACGCTGGCGGCGGTGGCCGGGGTGGTCAAGCTCGGCGCGGTCGCGGCAATGCTGAATCACAACCAGCGCGGTGCGGCACTCGCGCACAGCCTGAACTTGAGCCGCCCGGCGCTGCTGGTGGTCGGCGAGGAATGCCTCGACGCACTGGTTTCGCTACCGGCGCCTGGAGAATTGATCGGTGCGCCGCGGTGCCTCTGGGAAGGTTTCGGTGAGACGCCGGACGGCTTTGTCGACCTGGCCGCCGAGCGTGAGACGGCCTCCGCCGCGAATCCACGCGAGACGCGCGATGTACTGCTGAAGCAGCCCGCGTTTCACATCTTCACCTCCGGCACGACCGGCCTGCCAAAGGCTTCGGTGATGACGCATCTCCGCTGGCTGCGCGGGATGGCCGGCCTCGGCCAGATGACCTTGCGTTTGCGCCGGGACGATATTCTCTACTGCGCGCTGCCGCTGTATCACAACAATGCGTTGACGGTGTCCTGGGGTTCCGTCCTCGGCGCCGGCGCGACACTCGCACTCGGTCGAAAATTTTCCGCGTCGAAATTCTGGTGCGAAATCC
>JAYWBB010000153.1:0-9094 GCA_043781855.1 Nevskia sp.
CCGAGCCTGATGCGCGTGGTCGGCGTCGCTCTCGGCGGGCGCTTCGAATTGCCCGACGGCAGCGTGCTGATCGGTCTGCGCGAGGGCAACGAAGGCGCGGAGCTGAAGCTCGAAATCCTGCTCGCCGCGATGCCGGATCTGCCCTCGCAATTTCTCGATCTGCTCAAGCTCGGTCTTGCCGAACGGCCACGCCAGCTCGCCGCACTCGACCGCTGGCTCGGCGCCTTCGGCATGCAGGACGCCAATGAGCAGGGCAGCTTCTCGGTCTTGAGCGTGCGCGTGTCGCCGCGTTCGCAGGCGCGCATCAGCCTGTACGTACGGCCGATCGAGTTCGAGTTGCGCGACACGATCGACAACGGCCGCATTCTGCAATAGCTGCTTCGGAGCACACCCATGACTACCGTCGCGATGCCCGCCGCCAAGCCTACCGCCAGCCGCGAAACCCAGGATGCCGCGCGCGTCGCCGTGCGCGATCTGCTCGAACGCAGCGACGCCTTCAAGCAGCTCACGCCGGACAAGCGCATGGCGCTGGCGCAGGGCCTGGTGCAGATCGGCAGCTATCTCGCCGAACCCGATGGCCTGCGCCTGAAGCCGGATCAGCTCGCGCCACAAGTGCGCGCACTCGCCGGAGGCGACAGCTCCCAGCCGGTTGCGAACCAGAAGCAGCCCGAGTTCGGCCAGGCCGTGCGCACCGGCGTGCAGCAGGCGGTGGCGCTAATCAAAGGCATCAATTTCCCGGATTTCTGCGCCGGCCTGATCAACGGTGTTTTCCATAGCATCGTGTCGAGTTCGATCGAGCAGATGGAGGCTTACGGCAAGCTGGTGGCCGACCTGTCAAAAAGCCTGAACCAGTTCCGCGACGAAAACACCACGCAGAACCAGGGCCGCGATCATCTGGTCGATCAGTTCCCGGACATGTTCCAGATCACCATGGGCGGCGACGACGCCTTCGGCGGTTTCGGCGGCGATGGCACGGCGCCGCCGCAGCCCAAGGTGGTGCTGAAAGACAACGTCGATGAAAAGACCGCGGTCGACAAGCTCAACCGTTCCCTGCCCCTGGACAAGCCGCTCACCGGCGTCGACAACGATATCGTCGAAGCACTGCTGGTGCCGGCCGCGCGCACCCAGCTCGCCACCGGCCGCCAGCAACTGCTCGCGACGATGGTGATGATGGGCATCAATCGCATCGTCGTCACCGATGGCAAGATTTCGGCGAAGGTGATGTACGACTTCCAGGCGCGCGACAACCGCAAGTACCGCTACAGCGCGACGCAGTTCGATCACGAGAAGGACGCGGCGGGCAACCTGGCGCTCACCAGCAATCTTGAGGGTACTTTCGACAACAAGGGTCAGGAGACCTCGCAGGACGCTTCCTACTCGCACGGCAAGGACAGCTCCGACTACACCGGCGGCAGCCGTGACGCGAGCTACTACTCGAAGGGCGACTACAAGTACTCCCAGCAGCCGGTGATCAAGGCGATGAGTTCCACGTCCCTCGCGGACGATTCGTCCCTGCAGACCAAGGCTTCGCTGATGGGTTCGATGGAAGTGAACTTCAAGAGCGACTATCTGCCGCTGGAAAAAATGGCCACGCCGGAAAACATCGCCGCGATCCAGATGAACGCGCAGCCCGGCATGGTCAGGAACCTGGCGGCGCGGTCGCAGCCGGGCGCGGCGCCCGCTGCCCCGCCACCCGCTGCTCCGGCGGCCACGACACCGGCGCCTGCCGGACGCTGAATTCGAACTCTTCACAGACAAACCCGACGCCATGCGCGCCAACGACCACCGCAGCAATCCGCGCGAACCGTCGTGGCTCGACGACGCAACGCTGGCGGCCGTGCGGCCGCAGGTGCGCGATCTGCTGGAGCGCTCGCCGGGCTTTCGCGCGCTGCCGCCGGAGCAGCAACTCGAAATGGCGCGAACGATGGTGCGTGTCGCCTCGTACATGGCCAACCCCGATGGCCTGGCCAAGCAGGAACTCACGCCCGGCCATTCGGTACTCGCGCGCGGGCCGGGCGCACCGCTGGCGACGGCACAAGCCGACGCGGTCGATGCCGCGAAAGGCAAGGCCTCTGAAAAGATCGGCACCTTCGCCGGTGCCGATTTCAAGGGCGGCGCCATGAAACAGGGTGTGGAGCAGTTCAAGAACCTCGTCGGCTCGGTGGATTTCCCGAGTTTCGTCGGTGGCCTGATCCAGAACGTCTTTCAGGCCATCGTCACCGCCTCGATCCAGCAGATGAACGCCTACGGTCAGTTATTGAAATCGGTGGCGCAGACGGTGGACCAGTTCGCGCAGGACAACATCAGCCTCAACAACGCGCGCGACTGGCTGGTCGACAAGTATCCCGAGCATATCGGCCTCGACGAAGAAGCCGCGCAAGGCGAGGGCGGCCAGCCGCAGCTCAAGGTCAAGTCGGAAGACAGCCAGGCCGCACTGGCGAAAATCAACGCCGAGATGGGCATGGCCAAGCCGGTGAGCGATCTCTCCGATCCCGAACAGGAAGGCCGCCTGGTCACGGCGGCGCGCCTGCAGATGGCGCGCAGCCGCCAGCAACTGTTGTCGTCGATGGTGATCCTCGGCATCAACCGCATCGTCGTCACCGACGGCGCGATCAACGCCAAGGTCGTGTTCGAGCTCAAGGCCAGCGACCAGGCGCAACGCAAGGCGCGCGCCTCCCTGTACGACAGCGAGGCGAGCTCGAATAGCAACACCAGCGCCGCCGCCGTCAATTTCGGCTGGGGTGCGGCGGGCTCGGTCAACGTCAACGAGCAGAGCCATGTCACCACCGTCAGTTCGGCGGTGGACGAAAACTCCGAGTCCAAGGCCGAGCTCAAGGCCAAGCTGACGGGCGAGGTGCGGGTCAATTTCAAGTCCGACTACTTCCCGATGGAGAAGCTCGCGTCGCCGGGCATGATCGCGGCGATCCAGGGCAACTCGTTGCCGGTCGATCCGAACGCCTCGGCGCAGCGCGGCGGCGCAGCGGCACCACCCGCGCGGCCTTGAGCACCTTGACGTGCCGATTGCCTCGACCGTCGCAGCGCCCAGCCTGGAAACCCGGCTCGACCGCGCGGTCGATCTCGCGCAGGACACGCTCGACCGTCACAGCCGCGCGCTCGCGCAGTCTCTGGCCGAGCTGGGCGACATCGAGCTGCCGGACGGCCGGCCGTCGGCGCTCGATGCGGAGCTGCTGAAGCCGCTGGGGCCGTTCTATCTCGCGTTTCAGCTTGATCAGGCCGGGCTGCTGCGCACGGCCGAGCAGATCGCCGGGCTTTACGGCAGTGGCGTGATCACCGCGCCGCTCGGCGCGGCGGGGGGTCTGCTGCGCCAGTACTGGCAGGACCGGCACAACCGTCTGACCGACAGCGAACGCACCGAGTTGTTCGGCCGCGTATTCGAAGCGCCTCATTTCGAACGGATGCTGTTCGCACTGATGCACGACATCGCCGCGCATGCTGACAACGGCGCAGTACAGGACCTGCGCGAAGCGGTCGCGCTCGACACCAGCGCCCGCGCGCTCGCCGACTTCCTCGCGCAACGCGCCAGCGGCATGACGTCGTTCGCGGCGCAGGACATCGTCGCCTCGATCGCACAGGCATTGGCCTTCCTGCGCGAGCCGGCCTTGCAGGCGGCCTTCAGCGTCAGGAGTCTCTGGGCGCTGGTGCGCATTTCGGTCAGCGGCGATGCCGCAACCGGCGCGACTGAAATCAGCAACTTTGTCGATCGCGCGCGCAGCGGCCAGACGGTGCTCGGCTGGCTCGCGCAGAACATCGGCGGCGGCTTCCGTCTCGATCCGCGCGATGCCGCTGCACAAGAGTTGATCGCCGCAGCACAACGCTGGCTGCTGGCGACACCCGAAGGCGAGGATGTCGCGCGCCAGCGCACGCCGGCGCCGGCCTGAGCGGCGCGTGACCCCCGCCACCGCCGCGCGTCCCGAGCCACCGCCCTGGGTGCGCAGCGCCGTGCGTCAGGTGCTGGAGCAATCGCCCGGCTACCATGCGCTGCCGGTCGAACATCAGCAGAACCTCGCGCACGCGATGGTCAAGGTTTCGGCACTCGCCTCGGACCTGATCGGCGAGGAACTCGGCGCGCAGGCCGAACTCACGCGGCCATCGCGGCCGCCCCCGCTGGCGCGTGCGCAGGACGCCCAGCCGTTCGGTGAAGCCGCGAACCGCGTCGCCTCGACCACGCGCAACGTACTCAACGCGGTGTCGTTCCCGCGCTTCGTGACCGAGCTGATCAACGGCGTGTTCAAGGCCATGCTCGACTCGAACGCAATCCAGATGAAGCAATTCGTCGATTTGCTCAACAATGTTTCTGCCTCCGCCGAGGGCTTCGCCGGCAGCCAGTTCAGCCTCGACTACGTGCGCGGCTGGCTCGCCGACAAATTCCCCGAGAGCCTCGAGATCGAACAGCCCGATGCGCCCGATCCCGGCGACGCGCCGGTTGCGCCCGAAGACCGCGCGCCGGTGCGGCTGCGCCTGATCCCCGGCAAGCAGATGCCCGAGGGCGAAACCCTCCGCACCGCGCTCGGCATGCAGCCCGACGAGTCCATCGACGCCAGCAGCCCGGAGCAACTGGTGCCGCTGGCGCGGCGGCAGATCGCGCGGCAGCGGCAGCAGATGCTCGCGACGATGGTCATGCTCGGCATGCAGCGCATTGTTGTCGACAGCGGCAAGATCAATGCCGCGATGCGCTTCCACATCGATACGCGCAGCATCGCCAGCCAGGAGCAGGGCAGCAGTTTCAGCATGCAGAACCGGATCAAGGCCAGCGGCAGTTTCGGCGCCGGGCCCTGGGGCGTGAGTGCCGAAGCGGAGAACACGATCGGCTATGTCACGACGCAGCGCAGCCAGTCCAGTGAAGAACTCAACACCGATCTCGACCTGTCCTCGTCGGTCGAGATCAATTTCCGCAGCGACTACCTGCCGCTGAACCGCATGGCGGCGCAAGGCAGTGCCGACCGCATCCGCGCGAATTCACTGAATCCGCAGGCCGAAGCCGCCGCCGCGAGCGCCGAGCGCACGGCGCGGCAGGCGGGGCAGCGGGCGTCCGAGACAGCGCGCAGCAACCAGGTCAACGCGGCGCTGGCGCCGGCGGCGCCAGTCCCGCCGCCGCAGCCGGCGCGCACGCCGGCCACGCCCGCGCCAGCGGCCGGGCAGCCGGTCGCGGCGCCGTCACCGGGAGGCGCCGCGCCACCCCCTGCCGGCGGCACACCCCGGCCAGCGGTTGGCGCCGGCAACCCCGCACCCGCACCTGCTCCTGCTGGCGGCGCTGCCGCGACGAACCCGGCCGGCAACGCGCCGGCGCCGGTCAATCCCCCGGCCGGCGGTCAGCCGGCGAATGGCAACGCCTTCAGAAGCCAGTCGGCCGCCAACCGACCGGCGAACTCAGGCGGCACGCAACCTGATGCGTTCAGGGCTTGAGTGCAATTCGCGCGGCGTGTCGTGACGTCTCGTGTAAAGATCGAAGAAGTTCATAAAAAGCGGAGCAGCACTTCTCCATTCGGGAGAAGGGAGACAAGAATCAACTGGAGATTCTTCAGTTCGGCCCGCCGGCAAAACTCGGACGCCAGTCCACCGCGCCGAACCGGGTTTGTCCGAGGAAGCTGTAGGCGAGGCTGAACGCGCCGACGCTCTGGCGGATATTGCCGGTGTTCGAATAGTGGGCATCGCGGCGTGACGCGGTGTATTTCAGCGTGATGCCGTGCAGGTTGTAGACGCGCACCGTCACGGCGATCTCACCGCGCGCGATATTTTCCGAGCCCGAGGTCTCACGCGAAGCGAGACCGCCGACGTAGTAATTGCGCAGCGTGCCCTCGATGGCGACGCGGTCGCCGATGATGAGGCGCGAGGTCAGCAGTCCTTGTGGTGCGATGCCGTTGTGGTAATCGCGTTCGCCGGCGCCGCGAATCGAACCGGCGGAACCGTAGCCGATGCTGCCGAGTGCGGTCCCTTGCAGCGCGATGGTCCGCGAAAGCCACCACTGGCCGGTGGTGCCGAGGCCGGCCGAAGTGGTCGAGACGCGGAAAATCTGCGGCGAGACGTAGTCATAGCTGCCGTACAGACCCCAGACGCCGCGGTAGTTGTCGCCCGATGAATACGGCGCGCCGATCAGCAGGCCGCGGCTCAGAACGTTCTCGAAGACGTTCGCCGTGGAGGCAGTGAACTGGAAGTCGAAGTAGTCGAACGGCCGCTGGTAGGTGTAGCCCGGTTTTCCCGGCAGGCCGTAGGCGACGGTCAGGTCGGCCGTGCCTTCGCCGCGCTCGAATTCCTGGGGGACGACGGGGCCGCCGACGGTGCGATTGGTGTTGACGTTGGAGTTGACATCGGCATTGAGGTTCACACCGACCTGCACGCGCGTATAGACCGCCGGCGCATTGCTGCGGAACACGCCGTCGAAGCGGTCGCCATAAGCCAAGCGCGTAAAGCCGGTGGATGGCGAGATCAGCGCCGCACCCAGTTCGCGCCAGAAACCCGGCCGGCCGCTGCCGCTTTCAAGCAGCAGGCTGGACATGCGAAACAGCTGCTCGCCGAGAAAACTGCCGCCGATGCCGGTCGTGAACTGATCGTTGATCGACGGCGGGCTGGTCTCGCCGGCCTCCTCCCAGAACAGGCTGCCGAGCAAAGTCGCGCCCAGCGATTCCCAGTAGTTCAACCCGGCTGCGCGCGCGAAGCCGTGATACATCGAGCCCTGATAGGGATGGCCAAACTGGTTGATCGCGAACGGGTCGTTGTCGACCACCCATTTGCCACCGACGTTTTTCCTGAATGAGGACAGTGTGACGTTGTAAGTATCCTTGTCGACGAAGTAGCGGTCGAACCGGTTCAGCAGGAAGTCGAAACCGATGATATCGATCGCCGGAACCAGATAACTCTTGCCGTTCCCGGTGCCCCAGGACAGCACCGGCTTCGGCGGACCTTCGGCAAATGCCGTCGGCGCGGCTTTCTGCGCGGGTGTTTCGAGCGCCGGGTCGTCGGCGCGGGCGGCCGCCGAAATCAGCAACGCAAGGGCAGCGATACCGCCGCATAACGCAGGCCCCACTACCGGACCACGATGAAGGTTCGCCATGACGATCGACTTCTTGTTGTTGTTGCCCAGGAAAATTACCCTACAGCGATGTGGTTGGCCAGTCTGTCCTTTACCGCACCAATCCTACGGGACCGCGAAAGCCGGCGGCGTTGCAGGATTTTCGAATTGCCGGACGAGCGTCAATTTCCGCCGCATCGTCGTTCGGCAGCGGCGTTGAGCAGGCTTTGCGAGATTTTGTGCCGCGTAACACCCCTTGTCGGCGATCGACGCCTTGGCCATGGTCTAATAGCGGCAAGGCGATGCCTCCTGAGAACGAGCGGAAATGGCAGTTATCGAATCGAAAGTCGACACCCACAGCCCGCAGTTCAAGCAGAATCGGGACGATCTGCTCGCAAAGATCGGCGAGTTCCGGGCGATCGAGGAAAAAGGCCGGGCCGAGGAAGAGACCAAGCGCGGCCGTTTCCACAAGCGCAAGCAGTTGCTGCCGCGCGAGCGGGTACATCTGATGCTCGACCGCGGCTCGCCGTGGCTGGAGCTGTCCACGCTCTGCGGCTACAAGCTGCACGACGACAAGGACGGCTCGCTCGCCGGCGGCAACATGATCGCCGGCATCGGCTATGTCAGCGATACACGCTGCCTGCTGGTCGCCTCCAATTCCGCGATCAAGGGCGGCACGATGACGCCGTTCGGTGTGCAGAAGACCTTGCGCCTCCAGGACATCGCGCTCAAGCAGAAACTGCCGGTGGTCTCGATGATCGAGTCCGGCGGCGCGAACCTGATGTACCAGGCCGAGCTGTTCATTCCGGGCGGCACGACTTTCGCCAACCAGGCGCGGCTGTCGGCAGCTGGCATTCCGCAGATCACCGTCGTGCACGGCTCGTCGACAGCAGGCGGCGCTTACATGCCCGGCCTGTCCGATTACGTGGTGATGATCCGCAAGAACGCGAAGGTATTTCTCGCCGGGCCGCCGCTGTTGAAGGCGGCGACCGGCGAAGTCGCGATCGACGAAGACCTCGGCGGCGCGGAGATGCACACGCAGATCGCCGGCACTGCGGAATTCCTCGCCGAGAACGACGCCGACGGCATCCGCATCGCGCGCGACATCGTGCGCAATCTCGACTGGAACCGTAACAAGCCGCCGCTGCCGCTGCGCGAAGTCCGCGCGCCGCTGTACGACATCGACGAGCTCTGCGGCGTGGTGCCAGCGGACTACCGCAAGCCCTATGACTGCCGCGAAGTCATCGCGAGAGTCGTCGACGGCTCGGAATTCCTCGAATTCAAGAACGAGTACGACCAGCAGACCATCTGCGGCCGCGCCGTGATTCACGGCCACCAGGTGGGCGTCATCGGCAACAACGGCCCGATCACGATCAAGGGCGCGACCAAGGCCGCGCAGTTCATCCAGATGTGCTGCCAGTCAGGCATCCCGCTCGTCTATCTGATGAACACCACGGGCTACATGGTCGGCAGCGAGAGCGAGCAGGGCGGCATCGTCAAGCACGGCTCGAAGATGATCCAGGCGGTCGCCAACGCCACCGTGCCGCAGATCACCATCGTCATGGGCGGCAGTTTCGGCGCCGGCAACTACGGCATGTGCGGCCGCGGCTTCGGCCCCGAGTTCATCTTCGCGTGGCCGAATTCGCGCACCGCAGTCATGGGCGGCGAGCAGGCAGCGAAGGTCATGAGCATCGTCACGCGCGAGAAGTGGATCAAGCAGGGCAAGCCGATCGGCGAGGCCGAGGAGGGTCAACTCGCCGCGATCGAGAGCACCATCGTCAAGCAGTTCGATCTGCAAAGTACCGCGTTTGCCGCCAGCGCGCGCCTGTTTGACGACGGCCTGATCGATCCGCGCGACACCCGGCGCGTCCTTGGGTATACCTTGTCGATCTGCCGCGAGGCGCTGGCAAGAACGGTGTTCCCGAGCTCGTTTGGCGTGGCGCGGTTCTGAAACTCTAAAAAATATTGAAAGCCCTGCTTCCCCGGGAGAAGGGTCAGGATGAGAGACTCTCAACTTGAGAGCGATACCAGCTTGAAAGTCCCTCACCCCCCACCCCCTCTCCCGAA
>JAYWBB010000154.1:0-2986 GCA_043781855.1 Nevskia sp.
CCGATACAGGGTGGTCTGTGCGGCGGCACACATAGGGGTTGTCGGACAGGCGATGCAATAGCGATGCGAGCCTCGAAGCGAGCGGCTTGGCTGTCAGCCATGAGGGCATTTCTGCGACAACGGTATCGAGCACTTCCCATGGTCCCCGACCTTCCCTTTTTGCGGCCTTTCACGTTGAAGCATGAACGCAAAAACGCTCATACTCTGTGCGGTATCGAACACAGCAATTATTGCTCTGAGAGCTCGAACGCCAACTTCTGGACGATGTCGAAGCAGGCGAGGGCAAGATTTTCTGCTTACGATTCATGTCAGTGCGATACCGTACACAAAAAGATCGTCATTGCGTTTAGCATGGGACGCGGCAACACAGTTCTCTTTCCCTGGACCTTTGTCCCATGGGTGAAATGTCCCAAGCTCACGACCCGCAGCAAAACCTCCTCCTGGCCGCGCTGCCGGACGAGGTCAAGACCCGTTTGTTTCCGCATCTCAAACTGGTCTCGCTGCCGCTCGGCAGGGTGTTGTACGAATCCGGCGACACCATGAAGCACGTCTACTTTCCGACCGACTGCATCGTGTCGCTGCTGTACGTAATGGAAAGCGGTGCATCAGCGGAAATTTCGGTGGTCGGCAACGAGGGGCTGATCGGCGTCGCCCTGTTCATGGGCGGCGAAAGCACACCCAGCCGGGCGATCGTGCAGAGCGCTGGTTCCGCCTACGAGTTGTCGGCGCAGCGGCTCAAGGACGAGTTCAATCGCCACGGCAAAATGTTGCTGCTGATGCTGCGCTACACGCAGTCGCTGATCACGCAGATGGCGCAGACGGCAGTCTGCAACCGCCATCACACGATCGACCAGCAACTGTGCCGATGGCTGCTGCTGTCCCTCGATCGCCTGCCGACCAACCGGCTGACCATGACCCAGGAACTCATCGCCAACATGCTGGGCGTGCGCCGCGAAGGCGTCACCGAAGCCGCCGCGAAATTACAGAAAGCCGGCGTGATCCGTTATCAGCGCGGACAGATCACGGTGCTGGACCGGCCGAAGCTCGAAGCGCTGAGCTGCGAGTGTTACGCCGTGGTCAGGAAGGAGACCGATCGCCTGCTGCCGTTCATCCCGCATTTGCCGGAAGCGGCAAGCGGTGATCCAAACGAGGAGTTTCTTCGGCCCGAGACGGCTGGCTGATAGAGAGTCTCCCGAACGGAGAAGGAGACAAGAAGCAATCGGCGATTTGCCAACGTGCCCTACCGAACAGAAAGTGGCTTGACGACCTGTCAATCTTCCGTACGGACAAGCGCCAGCGGCTGGCCCGTGCCAAACCTGGCTCTTCAGTGCTGCGGAGAGTCGAGTGCCGGGTTCTTCATCGAAGCGAATCGTCAACCGCATCATCCAGGCGTTGCCGCAGAGGGAGCGCGGCAAGTTTCTGAAGCGCTGCGAGCCGGTGGATCTGGTTTTCGGAACGATCCTGTGCGAGCCGAATGCGCCGTTTCAGTACGTGTATTTCCCGCTGTCCGGCCTGGTCTCGCTGGTCGCCGTCGTGAGTGGTCATCAACCGCTGGAAATGGGCATGATCGGCAACGAAGGCATGCTCGGCGCGACGATCGTACTGGGCGTCAACACCGTGCCGCTGCGTGGTGTGGTTCAGGGTGTCGGCACGGCCTTGCGCATGACGGCGGAAAATTTTCAGAGCGAATTACGCGCCAGCGCGGCCCTGCGCCGACTGCTCAATCGCTACCTGTATGTCTTGATGGCGCAGCTGTCGCAGACCGCCACCTGTCTCCAGTTCCACGAAGTCGATGCGCGGCTGGCGCGCTGGCTGCTGATGACGCATGACCGCTCTCACGGAGACGATTTCCATCTCACCCATCAATTCCTCGCGGACATGCTCGGCGTCCGCAGAAGCGGCATCTCCACGGCCGCAGCCATACTGCAATCCCGCGGGCTGATCCGCTACAACCGCGGCGATATCAGCGTCGTCAACCGCAAAGGGCTGGAAGCCGCGTCCTGTGAGTGTTACGCCGCCGAGATCGACGACTACGCACGCCTGCTCGGGTAAGTCCCGTATAACGAAAACTGCCGGGCAGCCAGCGCACGTCCCATTTTTCGACGAAGCGTTTTGCCTGATCGTTTCGCAGCGATTTTCCACTATGTTGGATACCGCACAGAATGCTCGAGCGTCCGGCGCTAGCTTTCAAAAGCGATCGATTCGAGAACCCTGAATCCGCGCATCCCTTGGAGCCTGATCGCCTCCCCCGAGACGATTTGCTCAGCGCGGATTTGGTATTGACCCATCGGTGCAGGTAACCCCACCGATGGGTTTCTTTTTGGACTCTGATCCGCAGCGTGTGGATTCGTGAGTGGAGAAATCGAAAAACAGAAATGGACTCGTGTCGGAACATTCACGGTTGAAAACCTGGCGAGAAGTCTGAAAATCCGGAAAGCCCTTCTCCCTTCGGTGGAAGGACTATCTGGTTCTCGGAGTTTTCCTGAAACAGCTCTGAGCAGCTCCGAGCCGTTCGAAAACCCAAGACGCTTGTTTATCGAGGCTCGCGATGAGGTTATTGAGCCGGCAAGTACGCACTCGTAAAAGGACGCGCCGATCTCGACGACAGAGCATTTCTGTCAATATTTCCATGCTGGCGCAATAATATGTTGTCGACCTGCAGCACGTCCGGCGAGGGCGTCAGAACAAAATCTGAATGCCGACTTTGAGAGTCCACCATGAAAATAGATTTCGTTTCCGATGTGTCCTGCCCCTGGTGCGTGATCGGGCTCAAATCGCTGGAGACCGCGCTTGCGCGCATCGGCGACGAGGTGAAGGCCGAGCTTCACTTCCAGCCGTTCGAGTTGAACCCGAACATGCCGCCTGAAGGGCAGGACATTACCGAGCACCTGACGCAGAAGTACGGTTCTACACCCGAGCAGCTCGCGCAGAACCGCGAATACCTGCGGAGCCGGGGCGAAGCCCTGGGTTTCACTTTCCGCATGGA
>JAYWBB010000155.1:0-24911 GCA_043781855.1 Nevskia sp.
GTTTTCATCGCGCTCCAGACGCGGTTGACGACGTACTCCGGCGTCATCAGCGGTGTCAACAGCGGGCCTTTCGCGCCCTCGAACATGCCGGTCGAGATATAGCTAGGGCAGATCGTCGAGACTTTCACGTGTTGGTAGCCTGCCTGTTCCAGCTCTAGGCGCAGCGAATCGCTCCAGCCGATGGCTGCCCACTTCGAGGCGCAATAAACACTCATTTTCGGATTCGACACCGTGCCGGCGGCCGAGGCGATGTTGACGATGCGACTCTCGCCGCGCGCGTTCGCGATCATCGCCGGCAGGAATTCGCGCGCGATGTACATCGGCGCAAGCGCGTTGATCGACATGGTGAACGCGATGTCTTTTACCGGGTCGTGATCCCAGAAATACTTGCCGCGCACCACACCCGCATTGTTGAACAGGATGTCGATGTCGCCGACCTCGGCGCGGACTTGCGCGGCGGCTTCGACGATCGCTTCGAGCCTGGCGACATCGACCACGTAAGCCTTCACCCGGCCGCCCTTGGCCCGCAGTTCCGCGACGGTCTTGTCGAGCTCGGCCGCATCGATATCCCAGAGCACGACCATGCCCGCGCCCTCACCGACGGCGAGCTGGGCGTAGAGCTTGCCCATGCCCATTGCCGCTCCCGTGATCAGGATTTTTTTGCCGCTGACGTTCTGCATCGCGTGGGTCCCCGAAGATCGCGCGCTCGAAGGGCGCGGTCATCGACGATGGTACCAGTGGTGATCGCGCGGACGAGCCGCAACGAGGAATCGGGATTCCGAAGCCCGGCGCAATCAGCCGGCCGGCCGGTATCCGTTCCCGAGGTGGGCGTGCAACGCGGCGACCCGCATTTCGCGCTCCGCTGTTTCGTAAGCCCGCGCCGGCACGCGACCCCAGACCGGCGCCGGCCACGCCGGATCGTTCTCGTAGCGCACGATGTGATGCAGATGCAGCTGGGGCACGACGTTGCCGAGCGCGGCGACGTTGAGCTTGTCGCCACCGCAAGCCGCCATCATCGCGCGTCCGAGCTGCACCGACTCATCCAGAAGCTGCCTGCGGTCAGCGCCATCGAGGCCGTAGATTTCGCGCACGTCTTCGCGCTGCGGGACGAGAATGCACCAGGGATAATTCGCGTCGTTCGACAGCAGCAGCAGCGACAGCTCGAAGCAGCCGAGTACGACGCTGTCGGCGGCGAGTTGGGGATGCAGTTCGAAAGTCATGCACCATTGTCGGCGCGCGCCGCAGTTTAGACTAGGGTCTGTTGACAATGACCTGCAACGCAGCGACCAGGTCATTGTCAACAGACCCTAAACGCGCCAGACAAAATTGCATCGTCCGGTCCCGGTTCACGGCGCCCCGGCGTCGATCCACTGGCCGATCAGCGTCACGCCGTTCTGGTCGACGACGTGGCTCGCGATATTCGGCATGCGGAAGGGGTCGAGCCGGCGCATGCGCTCCCAGAGCACGCTCGATTCCTTGCTGCCCGGCGCAATGCGGCGCGCGTTGGCGAGGCCGAGATCGCCATCGGTCGGCGCCACGTTGACCGTGTTCGTGCTGTCGATCGCGGTGGCTGCGCGCAGGTCCATGTTGACCGGCGTCGGGCCGCCGGGCCGGTGGCATTGCGAGCAGTTGGACTCGAGATAGGCCCGCGCGCGTCCCGACAGCGAAGCACTCGTGTCGAGCGGATTGGCCAGAACAGCGTACTGCGTGGCGCTCCCGATATCGATGTTGAACAGCCCGATGTGATTCAGCGTGCGCAGCTCGTTGTCGCTCGCGGCGGGATACGCGAACACGCGGTTCATTTCCGCCGTGCGCAGGCCGAGCACGTTGCCGGCCGGGGCGCTGTGGCAGGTCGCGCAGGCGGCGCGGCTCGGCCACTCGTAGGTCTGCGTGGCGCCGCCAGCCACGGTCAGGACTTCGGTCTGCGCGGTGGTCAGCAGATCGGCATCGGTGCCTGCGCTGTTCCACTTGTAGGTGTAGCCCTGCCAGCCCGAGGCCTGGTTGACGAACACGCGCGTTTCCAGCCGGCGCGTGCTGCCGTCGGCCAGCGTGATCTCGAAGTGCTTGACCGTCACCGAGCCCGGCGGAAACGCCCAGTTGCCGAGCGCGCTGAACACGATCCGCGTGTTGTTCGGAATGCCGATCCAGCGTCGCTTGCGCGCGCCGTCGCTCCAGAACTCGGCGTTGATGTTGTATTCGATCAGGCCCGCATTCGGCGTGAGGTTCGCAGTGTCGGTGAACAGCCCCGTCTGCGAAAGGCGCTGCGGAAAAGTGCCGCCGCCGCTGCCCGTGCCGGGCATCAACTTGTAGACTTTGCCTTCGAACAGCGAGGTTACGTACAGCTCGCCGGCACTATCCTCGCCGAAGGAACTCGGGCTGCTGGAAATCTGGCCGATGCGCGCGACCGTGGCCGGCGCAGTGCCGTTCGGCGTAGCTGACCACAGCGTGCCCGAACAATAATCCGTGAAGACGTAGTTGCCGCTCAGCGCAGGAATCGTCCCGCCGCGATAGACATAGCCGCCGGTCACGCTGCACCCATTGTTGTGATCGTATTCGGCGACCGGCTCGATGAAAGTTGTTGCCGGTCGGCGGCGGCGTGCTGGCGGTCGGGTAGCCGTGAAAGCCCTCGCGGACATTCCAGCCGTAGTTGCCGCCGCGCACGATCATGTCGATTTCCTCAAACGCGCTCTCGCCGACGTCGCCGGCCCAGATCTGGCCGGTGGCGCGGTCGAAGCTGTCGCGGAACGGGTTGCGCAGGCCGTAAGCCCAGATCTCGCCGCGCGTGTTCGGCTGCCCGACGAAGGGGTTGTCCGACGGGATCGAGCCATCGCTGTTGATGCGCAGCATCTTGCCGAGCAGCGTATTGAGGTTCTGCGCATTACGGTTCGGATCACCGCCGCTGCCGCCGTCGCCGGCGACGATGTAGAGCTTGCCGTCCGGGCCGAAGCCGAGCCAGCCGCCTTTGTGATTCATGAACGGCCGCTGGTAGGTCAGAAGCTGCGTCTCGCTGTTCGGGTCCGCCACGTCCGGGTTCGAAGTGACGTGGAAGCGGGCGATCACGGTGCGGCAGGCGGTGGCGGGATTGGCGCTGCCGCATTGATCAGGGTCCGGCGGAATCTGCGAGAAATTCTGGTTGTAGTTGACGTAGAAGAAGCCGTTGGTCGCGTAGTCCCGGTCGAAGGCCTGCCCGAGCAGGCCCATTTCGCCAACGGCATCGGTGACGCGGGCGTCGATGTCGAGGAACACCTTCCTCGTCGTCACCGCCGGATCGTTGTTGAACACGTAAATCACGCCGTTCTGCGTCACGACGAACGCGCGGCGGCTATCGCCCGGCGCCGTGGTGAAGAACAGCGGGGTCGTAAACATGGGCAGATTCGGAAAGGCCGAGGACACGGCGATGTCGCCGGGCTGCGCCGAGCTGGTCGGAAAACTCAACGGCGCCAGGGTTGGCCGCTGATCGATGCCGAAGCCGCCTGGCGACGGCGGTGGTGGGGGCGGCGGCGGTGGCGTCGGTGGGGGCGGCGTCGGCGGTGGCGGGACCGGTCCCGGCGACGGCGCAGGGGACGACGACGGAGCCGTACTCGCGCCGCTACCGCCGCCGCAGTTGGCGACGGTCGCAAGGCTGACGCACACCGCGACGCATGTGATGAACTTGCTCATCAAGAATCTCCAGCGTTGACAGCGCGACGCACGCGGCAGTCGACTTGCCGAATTCAGCCTCGATCCAATTTCCCACACCTGCAATGGGCGGACGCCACGCAGCGGCCTGGCAGTTCCTGTGCGGATACTGCGGCTCGGTGTTGGCGCATTGCACGCGAGTTTACCGCTACACTCGATGCGAACTCTTGACCAGACTCGCGCATGCCTCGTACCGCCCTTCTCGCGGGAGCCACCGGTCTCGTCGGCGCCGCCCTGCTGCGACAGTTGCTCGACGATGCCGACTACCACCGGGTGGTTGTCCTGTCGCGCCGCGCGCTGGAACCCAGGCATCCCCGGCTCGAGGTTATCGAGTCGAATCTCGAGGACCTCGATGCCTTGAGTGCGCAGCTTGCCGCCGACGATGTCTACTGCTGCCTCGGCACGACCACGGCAAAAGCCGGCGGCCGCGCCGGTCTGGAGCGCGTGGATTACCAGTTGGTCGTCGGCCTTGCGCGGGCCGCGCATGCGGCGGGTGCGAAGCAGTTCATCGTCGTCTCGGCCGCCGGCGCCAGCGACCGCTCGCCATCGTTCTACTCGCGGGTCAAGGCGCGCATGGAGCAGGCGATCGGCGAGATCGGCTACACGGCGGTGCACATCGTGCGACCGTCGCTGCTGCTCGGCGCGCGCAGCGAAGTGCGCCCGGTCGAAGCGCTGGCGCAGCGTTTTGCGCCGCTACTGGCGCCGTTCTGTATCGGACCGCTGCGCCAATACCGGCCGATCACGGCCGATGACGTGGCGACCGCAATGCGCCAGCTCGCGGCCACGCCGGCCGTCGGCGTGCACATCCACGCGCTGCCGCTCTAGCCCGCGCTCGCTCCCGCCCGATGACCAGCGCCCACGCCGCCGTAGCGACCGCCAGCGCCGGACATGGCGCCGAACTGATCCTGACGCTGTTCGTGATGCTCGCCGCTGCGAAGCTGCTCGCGGAGCTGTTCGCGCGCTTCAAGCAGCCGACGGTCGTCGGCGAAATCCTCGCCGGTGTCTTGATCGGTCCGCATGTCCTCGGCTGGGCCGCGCCGAGCGAGACCTCCAACATCCTCGCCGAGATCGGCGTGATCTTCCTGCTGTTCAGCGTCGGTCTGGAGACCCAGCCGGCGGCAATCCTGCGCGTCGGCCGCAGCGCGCTCATCGTCGCGCTGCTCGGTGTCGTCGTGCCGCTCGCCGGCGGCTATGTCTTCATGCGCGCCTTTGGCGGCAGCACCATCGAAAGCCTGTTCATCGGCACCGCGATGGTCGCGACCAGTGTCGGCATCACCGCGCGCGTGCTCGCCGGCATGGGCCTGCTCGACTCGCAAGCCGCCCGCATCATTCTCGGTGCCGCCGTGATCGACGATATCTTCGGCCTGCTCGTGCTCGCGGCAGTGTCCAGCGCGGCCAGCGGCACGCTCAACATCGTGGCGATCGGCACCACGGCGGCGCTTGCGCTCGGCTTCGTCGCGGTGGTCGGCCTGCTCGCCGCACCGGCGCTGACCAAGGCCGCGCCGTTCTTCGGGCGCCTCAAGCTCGGCAACGAATTCTTCACGATCGCGATCGTGCTTTGCCTCGGACTGGCGCTCGCGGCAACCAGCATCGGCGTGGCCGCGATCATCGGCGCGTTCCTCGCCGGTCTCGCGCTCGCCGAGGCGGCAGAGGAACAGCACGACCTGCATCAGCAGGTGCGCGGCGTGACCGAATTCCTCGTGCCGTTTTTCCTCGTCAACATCGGCATGCAGCTGAACCTCGCGGTGTTCACCGACCTGGGCACCGTCTGGTTTGCGCTGGCGATGACGGTGGCTGCGGTGGCGACCAAGCTGATCGGCTGCGGCCTCGGCGCGTGGAGCCTCGGCACCCGCGGCGCCTTGCAGGTCGGCATGGGCATGGTGCCCCGAGGCGAAGTCGGCATCGTCGTCGCGCAGATTGGCCTTGCGCTGGGGGTCGTCGACGACCGCCTGTTCGGCGCGGTGCTGTTCATGGCGGTCGCGACGACCATGATCGCGCCGCCGTTCCTGCGTCCGCTGTTCGCGGAATCAAAATCTTCAGCAGCCCGTCACTGAACGGAGTGCTCCGATGCGCGCGCCACGTGTCCTTGCCGTCGCGGCGCTCGCCGTCCTCGCAGCCTGCACGACGACCGCCGAAAAACGCAGCGTGGCCGAACTGCAACGCGAGGTTGCCGACACCGAGCGCGCGTTCGCGAAGACGATGGCCGATCGCGATTACGCCGCGTTCGCGTCGTTCCTGTCGGACGAGGCGATCTTCTTCAGCGGGTCGAAGGCGCTCCGCGGCAAGCCGGCGGTCGCCATGGCGTGGCAGCCGTTTTACGAGAAGGCCGAGCCGCCGTTTGCCTGGGAACCGGACCAGGTCGAAGTACAGAATTCCGGCCGGCTGGCGCTCAGTACCGGCGCGGTGCGCGATCCTGCGGGTCGCCTGATCGGCCGCTTCAATTCGATCTGGCGTCAGGAAGCGCCGGGCGTCTGGCGCGTGATCTTCGACAAGGGCAGCGAGGAGGTCTGCACGCCGGAGCCCAAACCCCGACCTTGACCCGCTGCGCCCTCGGCGTGCGAATGCCCCGCTACTTCAGCGGCGCCGTCACAACCGGCTTGAACGACCAGCTCATGGTCAGCGCCAGTTCGCCGTCGAAGTTGCCGCCGACGGTCGAGTTGTGGTCGAGCGGCAGTGTGATCCTGAGCTTCTCCGTGACGCTGCCGCTGTCGCGCGTCTGGCGTAGTTTCGCGGTTGCCCAGCCGTCGAGTTCGGCCGGTGCCGGCAGCTCTTCCTCGATGCGTTCGACGCTGCCATTGATGGTGCGCACGGTCGTGCCCAGCGGCTGGGGCCGGTAGAGGTTTTCAAGAAATACCGCACCGTTTTTCGTATCGACCGTCGCGACGTAGCGCTCGCAGAGCATCTTGTTGTCGACGTCGTTGCCCTTGTTGTCGGCATTGCGGTCGAGCGAAACCGGTACCAGCCTTTTGCCCTCGCGATCGAAGGCGCGCATGCCGGCGATGTGCAGCGTGTAGGTGATGTGGATGTGGGTCGGGCAGCCGGCATAGCCGAAGAAATAGAGGAAGCGCGGGTTTTCTCCACCCGGGTCGGCGAGGAAGGCTTCGAGGTCCTCGACCTTGTTCTGCTTCAGCGAATTGAGCGCCGCGTAACGCTCGATCGCTTCCTGGTTGCAGCCATAATCATCGAAGCAAGTCTTGCTTCTTGTCTGATAGCTCTCGAGGAATTTCTGCAGGTCCCCGGCGGTCTGCGGCAGCTTGCCGCCGTTGTCGCGCTTGAGCCGCAGCAGACCCAGCCGCGCGTAGTACTGCTGCTTGATCTCGAGCCGCGCTTTTTGGTCAGTGTCGAGCAGATTGTCGCCGTAGAGAACCCCGTCGGAGCGCATGCGCGTGCCGAAGTTATAGTCCTGCGCAGTCGTGGCTTGTGTCGACTGAAGCAGGTTCTGCCAGGCCTGATCGCCCTTCAACGAGAGGTGGACTTCGAGCTGTCGTTCGAGCGGCTTTGGCGACACTGCCGGTGTCGGTGCAGCGGCCTCGGCCCGAACGTCGGGCGCCGCCATCAGCAGGTTGATGGCGATGGCGGCTGCGGCAAGGCGAAGCGCGCGGGCGGCCGTGCGTGGCGGGCGCGCTTTCAAGATTGATGAAACCATAAAATGCCCTCTCCGGTCAGGCCAACAGTATCAGCGCTTTGTCGGCGCCAGGCTCAGCGCGACGCGCAGCCCGAGGCCATCGCTGAAGGCCTCGGCCGGATCGGCATCGCGGTTCGACAGGCGCAGCGTGCTCGGCGCGTTACCCCAGCCGCCGCCACGATTGACGCGCTTGCGGCAGTCGCCGCCATCGATCCAGGCCGAACCGTCGTCCGGCGCATTCGCGTAGCTTGGATGCCAGCAGTCCTCGACCCATTCCCAGACGTTGCCGAGCATGTCGTGCACGCCCCAGGCGTTCGGCGGATAGCTGCCGACCGGTGCGGTGGCCGCGTAGCCGTCGTCGCAGTCGGTCCACCAGTCGAGCGCCGGCAGCAGGCGATGGCCGGCACGATCGAAGAAATTGACGGCGATGCAGGCGCCGAGCTCCTGCGAACCCCAGGGAAACTGGCCGGTGCTGCCGGCGCGCGCCGCGTATTCCCACTCCGCCTCGGTCGGCAGACGATAGGGCTTGTCGGTGCGCGTCGCGAGCCATTGCACGTAAGCCCTGGCCTGACGCCAGCTGACCTTGATCACCGGGTAGCGCTCGCGGTCGGCGAGCTCTGGCGGCGCGCCCTGCTGCAGCGTGCAGGCGCCGGCGTCGACGCAGCGCTGCCACTCCTGCTGCGTGAGCTCGAAGCGGCCGATCGCGAACGGCGCGATCGTCACCTCGTGCACCGGCCGCTCGTAGCTCATGCCGTTGCCGACGGCGTCGCCCATCGCGTAGGTGCCGCCGCGGAAGGGGATCATCTCGGGTGTATCGACGCAGTGCCGGAACGACGTCACGCCGGGCGTTGCCGTTGGCGTCATGCTGAGGCTGCACGGGGCCGACGCCGACAGCCGTGGAGCGGGGGCTGGCGTTGCGTCTGCTGCCGCCGCGAAATGCATCAGGACCAGCGCAAGAAAAAGGCAGGCTTTCATCGCACCGCACTCAGGGCGTGAAGTCGATTTCGATAGTGCCGGCGGCGGCCTTCGTGTCCGCGCCGGGTAGCGGCTGCGTTTTCCAGACCGCGCGGCGCACCGATTCGTCGAGCGCGTAGCTGCCGCAGCCTTGCAGGAATTTTACCGCCGAAATCATGCCGCCCGCGAGATAGTCGATGTGAATCCGGCAGCGGAAGGTTCTCGGTACGTTGACCGGTTCCAGCCAGTTGCTGTGAATGAGCCCGATCAGCGAGTCCTCCTCGCTTTCGTCGGGTGGCGGCGGCCCCGGTGTCTCGGCCGCGTTGCTCGGTGGCGTCGGGCTGGCTGCGGCCGGCTTCTTCGGCTCGGCGCCCGGTGGCTTGGGCTTCGCCGGAATCGGCGTCGGCTCGGGTGTCGGCTGGCGTTCTTCTTTCGGTGGCTCGACTGGCTTCGGTGGCGTCGGCGCGGGTGGGCTCGGCGTGGCGCGCGGCGCCGGTTTCGAGGCCGGCGGAGCGAGCGAAATCAGGAGCGAGCGCTTCTGCGAAGGCGTCTTGCTGCCGCGGCTCGCGAACTCCGCATGGGTCAGCAGAATGACCAGCATCAGCGCGTGAACGAGCAGCGAACCGGCGACGCCGACCCGCCAGTTCCAGCCCCCGGCTGCGTTCGAACCGTCCCGCATGGTGCGGCCGTGCCAGGGTCACACGGGACTAAGGCCGGTACGTGAAGCCGATGCCGCCGAGGACGATGGCGCCATCGCCGACTTTCTCGCCGCGCGTGTGGACATTGATCTCCGCGCCGACGCTCAAGCCCAGCTGCACGCCGTAGCGCCGCTTCTCGCCAAATGCGAAGGCATAGCCGCCGCGCGCCGTCGGCTGCAGGACGACGATGTCGCTGTTGCCGCTGCGGCCCGGATCGCGGAAATCGATGTTCAGGAAGAACAGCTCGGCGCGGCCTCCGAGGAACCAGCCGACCTGGCCCGGCCGGAAGTATTTGTCGACCGTCAGGCCGCCGCCGAAGCCACCGCCGTTCTCGTCGTCGTGCCGGCCGTTGCTGCCGCGCTGCGCAAAGTTGTAGGCGACCGAGGCTGCGCCGTAATAGTTGTTGCCGAGCGCGGTGCCGAGAGAGCCGCTGATGATCTCGCCGGACGGATAACCGCGGAACTCCGCACCCGGCTGGTACTGCTCCGCGAACGCCGGCAGGCTGGTGCAGAGCGTGGTGGCGAGAGCAGCGGCGCGCAGGGCGGAAGCAAAACAAGGCGTCAACTTCATGTCGTTCGTCTCAGTGGCGGTGCGAGGTTTTTCGGCAGCAAGGTTACAACAGTTGCATGGCGCAAAGCGGCGTCTCGATTCTCAGCGCAGCGCTTCCAGCGCTTCCCAGCGGGCATAAGCCTTCGCCAGTTCCTGTTCGATGATCGCGAGCCGCGCCTGGGCCGCCTGCGCCTGCTCGCGCTGCGTCTGGTAGAACTCACGCTCGCTGAGTTTCAGACCCAGTTCGCGCTGTTCGGTTTCAAGTTTCTCGATCGTCTTCGGCAGCGTGTCGAGTTCGCGGCGCTCCTTCGAGTTGAGCCCGGCAGGCGCCTTCACCGCCGGCTTCGGCGCTTCGATCCGGATGACCGGCTCGGCTTTCTTCGGTTCGGGCCGCACCGCGGTAAAGCTTGTCTCGCGCCGCTGCCGCAGCCAGTCGTCGTAGCCGCCGACGTACTCGCCGATGCGCCCGCCGCCTTCGTAGACGAAGGTGCGCGTCACGACGTTGTTCAGGAACGCTCGGTCATGGCTGACCATCAGCACCGTGCCCTGGTAATCGAGCAGCAGTTCTTCGAGCAGATCCAGGGTTTCAACGTCGAGATCGTTGGTCGGCTCGTCGAGCACGAGCAGGTTCGACGGCTCGGCGAACAGGCGGGCGAGCAGCAGGCGGGCGCGCTCACCGCCGCTGAGCGCTTTCACCGGCGAGCGCGCGCGATCCGGCGTGAACAGGAAGTTCTGCAGGTAGCTCATGACGTGCATCTGCTTGCCGTCGATGACGACGAAATCCTTGCCGCCGCCGATGTTCTCGAACACCGGCTTGTTCTCGTCGAGTGCCGCGCGCAGCTGGTCGAAGTAAGCCACTTCGAGTTTGGTGCCGCTGCGCAAATTCCCGCTGCCGGGTTCGAGCTTGCCGAGCAGCAGGTTCAGCAGTGTCGTCTTGCCGGCGCCGTTCGGGCCGATGATGCCGATCTTGTCGCCGCGGATGATCGTCGTCGAAAAATTCCTGACGATGACGTTGTCGCCGCGCGAGAAACTGATGTGCTTCGCCTCGGCGACCAGCTTGCCGGACTTCTCGGCTTCCTGAAGTACCAGCTTTGCCTCGCCGGCGAGATTGCGCCGCGCCGCATAGTCGTTGCGCAGTTTTTTCAGGCGCTCGACCCGCCCCTGATCGCGCACGCGCCGCGCCTTGATGCCCTTGCGGATCCAGACCTCTTCCTGCGCGAGTTTCTTGTCGAAGAGCGCATTCGCCTGTTCCTCGACGCGCAATGCCTCTTCTTTGCGCAGCAGATATTCGTCGTAGGTGCCGGGCCAGGAGCGCAGCGTGCCGCGGTCGAGCTCGATGATGCGCGTGGCCAGCCGGCGCAGGAAGGCGCGGTCATGCGTGACGAACAGGAGGGTGCCGGGCCAGGTCGCGAGGAAGTCTTCGAGCCAGGTGATCGAGTCGATGTCGAGATGGTTGGTCGGCTCGTCGAGCAGCAGGATGTCCGGCTCGGCGACCAGCGCGCGAGCCAGCAGCGCGCGCCGCTTCAGGCCCCCCGAGAGACTCGTGAACTCCATATCCGGCGGCAGTTGCAGACGCTCGCACATCGTCTGGACCTTGCTGTCGATGGTCCAGCCATCGGCCGCCTCGAGCGCGCTCTGCACGCGGCCAAGTTTGTCCATGTTGTCGGGTTCGTGCAGCAGCAGGTGGTGATATTGCGCGACGAGGTGACCGGCGTCGCCGAGACCGTCGGCGACGACCTCGTAGACCGTGCCCTCGACGTCGCGCGGCACTTCCTGCGGCAACTCGGTGATGCGCAGGCCCTGCTGTCGGACCAGCTCGCCGGAGTCGGAATGCACCTCGCCGGTCAGCACCTTCATCAGGGTCGATTTGCCGGTGCCGTTACGCCCGACCAGACATAGCCGCTCGCCGGCTTCGAGTGTGAAGTTCACCTTGTCGAGCAACACGGTGTTGCCCAGGTTGAGACTGAGATTCTTGAAGCTGATCAGCATGGACGGCTCAGGGAGAGGCTTGCCGCGGGGGCGCGGCGTGGCGCGCGATTGTACGGGCCGCAGGCTGTCGCCGCGTCGAAACCTCAGCCGCGCACGCCATCTTCCGGCAGCGTGATGTTCAGCTCCAGCACTTCCAGGCCGGCCTCGCGCTGCACGTTGAACTGGATGGCGTGGTCCGGCACGCGGATGTACTTGCGCACCACGGCGAGGATTTCCTCGCGCATCTGCGGCAGGTAGTTGGGGCCGTTCATGCGGCCCTCGCGCTGGTACGCGACCGCGACCATCAGGCGGTCCTTGGCGATCTTCGCCGTGTCCTTTTTTTCCGCCCGGAAAATCTTCAGCCAGTCCATGGCCTAGCTCCCGCCGAACAGCTTGCCGAACAGGCTCCGCTTGGGCGCGTCCATGAAGCGCATCGGCCGGTCGTCGCCGAGGAAGCGCGCAACGAGGTCCGTGTAGGCCTGCCCGGCTTCGCTCATGTCGTCGCGGATCACCGGCTCGCCGGAGTTGGAGCTGGTCAGCACCGTCGGCGATTCCGGGATCACGCCAAGCAGCGGGATCGCGAGAATTTCCTTGACGTCCTCAACGCTCAGCATCTCGCCCTTGGCGACGCGCGTCGGGTTGTAGCGCGTCAGCACCAGATGCTCGCGGACTTTCCGCTCGCCGCGTTCGGCGAGACGCGACTTGCTCGAAAGAATCCCGAGTACGCGGTCGGAATCGCGCACCGAAGAAACTTCCGGATTGGTCACCACCAATGCCTCGTCAGCGAAATACATTGCCAGGAACGCGCCGCGCTCGATGCCGGCCGGCGAGTCGCAGACGATGTAGTCGAAGTCCACGCTAAGTTCGTTCAGCACGCGCTCGACCCCTTCGTCGGTCAGCGCGTCCTTGTCGCGCGTCTGGCTCGCCGCGAGGATGTGCAGGTTCTCGACATGCTTGTCGCGGATCAGTGCCTGCTTCAGCGACGCCTCTTTGTTGATGACGTTGACGAAGTCGAACACCACGCGCCGCTCGCAGCCCATGATCAGATCGAGGTTGCGCAGGCCGACGTCGAAGTCGATGACGGCGGTCTTCTTGCCGCGCAGGGCGAGGCCGGTGGCAAACGAGGCGCTGGTCGTGGTCTTGCCTACGCCGCCCTTGCCGGAAGTCACTACGATGATTTTGGCCAAACTCTGTTCCTCGATTCGTTGATGCTTTGGGAAAGCGGGCGTTGGCTGCAGGCTTTCCGGTCAAACCTTATGGGGTTCGATCTTCAGACGCCCGCCGTCAAGATAGGCCTGTGCCGCCTGCCCGCGCGGGCCGTCCTTGATCTGGTCGGCAACCGCGTAGATGCCGGCGATGGCGATGAGTTCCGCTTCGAGCTTGCGGCAGAAAACGCGCGCGGTTTCATCGCCCTTCGCGCCTGCGATCGCGCGGCCCGAGAGCTTGCCGTAGACGTGAATGCAGCCGTCGGCGATGACTTCCGCACCGGGACTGACAGTGGTCAACACGATGAGATCGCAATCGTCAGCGTAAATCTGCTGACCAGATCGCACCGGCTCACTGATCACGCGCGCTGGCTTGCGCGCGGCGGCCAACGTCGGCGGCGGGGCTTCGGCGCGTGGCGTCGCCGCCGCGCTCTTGCCGGAATCCTTCGAGACCACCGCGAGTCCTTGCGCCCGCGCCATCGCGGCGAGCGGGCCTTCGGAGACGCCGATGGGCTGGATACCGACCGAACGCAGCGCCACGAGCAGGCCCGGCAGATCGGTTTCGATATCGCTGTCGATGATCACTGCCATGCCCTTCAGCGCCTGCGGCATCTGTTTCGCCGATTCGGCGAGCTGCGCGGTCTGCGCGGCGGAATCGCCGTCGAGCACCCGTACACGCGTGATCGAGAGCATGCGGCCCTTCAGTTCGAGGGCGGGACGGAATCGACTCATTCTTGCGGGAGTCCGGCCTTGATCGCGGTGGGCTTCAATGTCTTTCGTGGCATTTGTTTTGCGTGGCTTACCTGCTAGGTTAGAGACACGACCTCACAAGATCAATGCACCGCTGTCGCGAGGCTGCGGTCGGGGTCGCCCAGAAACCCAAGGAACCGGATCGAGCGTGGCTTTCAATTGGCGCCAATATCGCTGCGACGGCGTGTACGACGAGCTGTTCGAAAGCGACAGCAAGGCGCGTCCCGTGGCGAAAAGCCTGCTCGACTATCTCACCGGCCTTTCCGAGAAGGACCTCGCCGACCGCCGCCTTGCGGCCGATCTGGCGATCAAGGTCATGGGCATCACCTTCACGGTTTATTCCGAAGGCAAGATGCTCGACCGAGCGTGGCCGTTCGACATCATCCCGCGCATCATTCCGAAGAAGGAATGGGAGAAGACCGAGCGCGGCCTGAAACAGCGGGTCACGGCGCTGAACCACTTCATCCAGGACGTCTACGGCGAGCAGAAGATCGTCAGGGACGGCATTTTTCCCGCCGAAATCCTCGCCGAGTCGGTCAACTTCCGCAAGCAGTGCGTCGGCGTGAAGCCCCGACACGGTATCTGGGCGCACATCTGCGGCTCGGATCTCGTACGCGATCGTGACGGCACGATCTACGTGCTCGAAGACAACCTGCGCGTGCCCTCGGGCGTGAGTTACATGCTCGAGAACCGCATGGTCATCAAGCGCATCTGGCCGGAACTGTTCGAGACCACGAACATCCTGCCGGTCGACGACTACGCCGCACAACTTTACGACACGCTCACGGCGCTCAGCCCGAGGCCCGGCGACACGCCGAACGTGGTCCTGCTGACACCCGGCATCTACAACTCCGCCTACTTCGAGCACGCCTACCTCGCACAGCAGATGGGCGTGGCACTGGTCGAGGGTTCCGACCTGAGTGTCGACGACGACGACTGCGTCACCATGCGCACGATCTACGGCCCCAAGCGCGTCGACGTGATCTATCGCCGCATCGACGATCTGTTCCTCGACCCCGAAGCGTTCAATCCGGAATCGATCCTCGGCGCCAAGGGTCTCATGCGCGCGTGGATCAAGGGCAAGGTCGGCCTCGCGAACGCGCCGGGCGCCGGTGTCGCCGACGACAAGGTGGTCTATGCCTACGTGCCGCAGATGATCAAGTATTACCTCGGCGAGGACGCGATCCTGCCGAACGTGCCCAGCTTTCTTTGCTTCGATCCGAAACAACGCGCGTATGTGCTCGCGAATCTCGACAAGCTGGTGGTCAAGCCGGCGAACGAATCGGGCGGCTACGGCATGATGATCGGGCCGCGCGCGTCGAAGGAAGAGCACGAAAAATTCCGTGCGCTGATTACAAAAAATCCGCGCAACTACATGGCGCAACCGACCCTGAATCTGTCGACCGCGCCGACCATCACCGACGACGGCATCGAACCGCGTCACCTCGATCTGCGGCCGTTCATTCTCTCGCGCGGCGACAGCACCTACGTCACCACCGGCGGTCTGACCCGCGTCGCGCTGGTCAAGGGCTCGCTGGTCGTGAACTCTTCGCAGGGCGGCGGCAGCAAGGACACCTGGATCGTCGATTTCGACGACGAGCCGGCGGCCTTGGCGCAATCGCAATCGCAGAAGGGACGTCAGTAATGCTCTCCCGCGTCGCCGACAACCTCTACTGGTTCGGGCGCTATATCCAGCGCGCCGAGAACACCGCGCGCCTGATCAACGTCAACGCCAACCTGATGCTCGACCTGCCGCGGCGCATGCCGCTGGGCTGGGCGCCGCTGATCGAGATCGTCGGTGCGGAGCCGAAATTCCGCGAGCTGTACGACGAGGCGACCGAGGACAACGTCGTGCGCTTTCTGATGGTCGATCCGCGCTATCACGGCTCGATCCAGTCGTCGCTGCACCACGCTCGCGAAATCCTTCGTGTCTCCCGCGACACCATGCCGCGCGAGGTCTGGGAGCGGCTCAACGACATCTATTTCTACGTCCAGGAACGCGGCGAAGAAGCGATTCTGCGCACCGCACGGCAGGCGTTTTTGAATCGGGTCGTCACCGGCGCGCTGCTGGTCTACAGCGTGCTGACCACCAACATGAGCCGCGATGTCGGCTTCCAGTTCCTGCGCATCGGCACGAACATCGAACAGGCCGACATGACCACGCGCATCCTCGATGTGCGCACCTCGCGCCTGCTCAGCACCGGCGACTCCCGCGACCTGACGCCGTTCGAGAGCATCGTCTGGATGAGCGTGCTGCGCTCGCTGACCGCTTATCAGATGTATCGCCGCCACGTGCGCACGCGCGTCAACGGCATCGGCGTGCTGCGCTTCCTGATGCAGAACCGCGAGTTCCCGCGCAGCGTCATGTTCTGCCTGTCGACGATCGCCGCGACCTTGCCGCAGCTTCCGAACAACCGCAAAGCCGAGCGCGCGATCGACCGCACGCGGGCGCTGGTGCACGACGCCAATATCGAAACCCTGATGGCGACCGAGAACGGTCTGCCGGGACTCATGGACGAGATCCAGATCGGCCTCGGTGACCTGCACGCCGCTTTGAGCGAGGTTTATTTCGACGGGTGAAACCCGCCTGCCCTGCAGAACTACTGCGGATCGCGGCGATTGCCCAACTGATCCTGGGTTGAAGGAGCGTCGCTCTGGCCATACGGCGGCGACATCTGCTGCATCTGCCGCTGGTTCGGGCCGGGTGGCGGCAGCGTGCCCTGCAATTCCCATTCGAACTTCGGCAGCGCGCGGATCGCGCCTTCGAGTTGGCGCGCCCAGGTTTCCTTGAGCTGCGCGTAGAACGGCGTGTCGAAATCCAGGCGCAGCGAGTGGCTGATCGCCAGGCCGTCGCGCGGCAGGATCGCGATATCGACCGGCGGACCGACCGAGATGTTCGAGCGCATCGTCGAGTCGAGCGACACCAGCGCGCAGCGGGCCGCGTCTTCGAGCTTCACCTGCGGCCGCACGAAGCGGTCGAGGATCGGCTTGCCGTACTTGATCTCGCCGATCTGCAGGAACGGCATCTCGGGCGACGCCGCGATGCAGTTGCCGAGCGGGTAGATCAGGTAGATCGCCGGCTCCTCGCCCATGATCTGGCCGCCGAGAATCAGCGTGGTCTCGACGTTGACGCCGCCACTCAGGCCCTCGTTCGTCGCTTGCCGCTGCGCCCGGACCGACAACTGGCCGAGGTATTCGGCGGCGTCGAACATGTGGCGCACGGTGCGCAGGCTCGTTGCCTGGTTCCGGTCGTTCATCTCGCGCCGCGCATGCGCGAGCACGTATTGGGTGGTCGCCAGATTTCCGGCGGACAGGATCACGAATACCCGCTCGCCGGGAACCTCGAGCACGTGCAGCTTGTTGTAGGTCCGCACATCGTCGACGCCGGCGGCCGTGCGCGTGTCGGCGGCGAAGACGAGGCCGTCGTTGACCTTGATGGCAACACAGTAAGTCATGGGTTCTTCGATGGCGGCGCCGGAACGCCTGTCTTCTCGTCGTGTCGGGCTCTGCTTCCCGAAGCGCTCTGGCTGCAAGCATAACTTGTGCCGCGAAGAAGCGGCGTGCAAGACTCGCCGCCATGCGTGGGGGAATCGGAAATGAGCAAAAGAATCATCGAATTTTTCTGGGATCCGGCCAGCCCCTATACCTATCTCGCCGGCACCCGGATCGAGGCGCTCGCCGCCCGCAGCGGGGTGCAGATCGAGTGGAAACCCTTCGTGCTCGGCAAGGTTTTCGAAGCCACTGGCAACCGCGCGCCAGCCAGCGTTGCCGCGAAGCGCAAGCACCTGTTTCAGGACATCCAGTTCTGGGCGGGACACTACGGCGTGCCGCTGAATTTCCCGAAGATATTTCCGGTCAACAGCATCGCCGCACTGCGCGCCGGCTGTGCCGCGAATCGCCAGGAACGTGGCGGCGCTTACGCGCAGGCGATCATGCAAGCCTACTGGGCCGACGGCGCCGACATTGCCCAGCCCGAGGCGATCGTAGCCGCCGCAAGCGCAGCCGGTCTCGACGGCGCGGCGCTCATGGCGCAGACGCAGGAGCAGCCGATCAAGGACCAGTTGCGCGCCAATACCGAGGAAGCGGTGAAGCGTGGCGCGTTTGGCGCACCGACCTTCTTCGTCGGTCAGCAGATGTTCTGGGGCAACGACCGGCTCGTGCTGCTCGAGGATTACCTGGCCGGAAAGCTGGCGGCTTGAGCCGATGACCAGCAGCGCGGCCCCAAGCCTGGCCCCGAGCCGCTCCGAATTCCTTCGCGCCCGCGGCCTGCGCCACCACATCCGCTGCTGGGGCGACCGGTCAGCGCCGAAGGTCTTCCTCGGCCACGGCTTGCTCGACGTCTCGGCGACCTTCCAGCCGCTGGTCGAGCCGCTGCTCGACCGCTGGCAGGTCCTCGCGCCCGACTGGCGCGGCTTCGGCTACACCGAGTGGCCGCAGGATGGCTACTGGTTCCACGATTACGTGGGCGATCTCGAAGCGATCGCCGACCACTTCGCGCCCGGTGAACGCCTCCGGCTGGTCGGTCACAGCATGGGTTCGCAGATCATGAGCCTGTACGCCGGCCTGCGTCCGGCGCAAGTGCAGAAGCTGGTGCTGCTCGACGGCATCACGCTGCCGGACATGCCGGCGACGCTCGCGCCGCAACGTTTCCGGAAATGGCTCGATCATCTGCGGGATCCGGTGACGCAGCGCAACTATCCCTCGTTCGATGATCTCGCGGCGCGGATACGGCGCAAGCATCCCCAGCTCGGTCCCGAACAGGCCCTGTTCGTCGCGCGCTGCTGGGGCCGCGAAGACGGCCATGGCCGGATCACGCTTCTTGCCGATCCCCGGCATCTCCGCAACGGGCCGGGGCTGTATCACGCGGCCGATTCCGACGCGATCTGGCGCGAAGTCACCGCGCCGACGCTGTTCGTCGACGCCGGCAAATCCGAATTCGCCAATGTGCTGACACCGGAGCAGCGGAGTCTGCGCCGCGCTAACTTCCGCGACCATCGCAGCGTTCGCGTCGAGGATGCCGGGCATATGCTGCATTTCGACCGGCCGGTCGAAACCGCGAAGCTGATCGCGTACTTCCTTGCCGGCTAGACTCACGCGCATGCGTCTCAACACTTCGCAGATTCCCGCCGCGCTGCAACGAGGACTGGCCCCGCTTTATCTGGTTGCCGGCGAAGAGCCGCTGTTGCTCCAGGAGTCGCTCGACGCGATCCGCGCCACAGCGCGCACCAGCGGTTACAGCGAGCGCGAGGTGATCGACGCCGACAAGGGTTTCGACTGGCAGCGGCTGGTCGATGCCTGCAACGCGATGTCGCTGTTCGCGAGCTTGCGCATCGTCGAGTTGCGGCTGAACGCCGCACCCGACACGGTCGGCGCGCAGGTGTTGACGCAACTCGCGAAAGCCCCGCCGCGCGACGTGCTGCTGCTGATCATCGCCGGAAAGATCGAATGGCGCTCGCGCAACGGCGGCTGGTTCGCTGCACTCGACGGCGCCGGCGTCAGCATTTACGCGGAGGCGATGAAGCCGGCCGAGCTGCCGGGCTGGCTCGCCGCACGCCTGCGCAGTGCCGGGCTCGACGCCGATCCGGAGGCGCTGCAACTGCTCGGCGAACGCATCGAAGGCAATCTGCTCGCGGCCCAGCAGGAAATCGACAAGCTCGCGCTGCTGCATGCCAAGGGTAGCCGGCTCGGCCTCGCCGCGATCGAGGAAAGCGTTGCCGATTCCGCGCATTTCGAGGTTTTCGGCTGGATCAACCGGATCATGGCCGGCGACGCGCGCGGTGCCGTGCGCGGGCTGGACAGCCTGCGCGGTGAAGGCATCGAGGTGATGCCCATTCTCGGCAGCCTCGCCTTCGCGCTGCGCGAGCTGGCCAAGGCCGCCGCGAATTACGCGCGCAGCCACAATGCCGCCGCAGCGGTCGAGGGCTTGCGTATCCAGAAGCCGAGTCAGGCGTCCTATGCACGCGCCGTCGAGCGCGCCAGCGTCAATCAGGTTCTCGGCTGGCTGCGCAAATGCGCGCAGATCGACCGTCTGGCCAAGTCTACCGGCGGCCAGCCCGTCGCCTGGGAAGAGTTGCTAACATTGGTGCTGGCAGCTTCTGGGGCTGCAGGCAAAAAGGCGGCAGTGGTCCGGAGATGACAGCGGCTACCTTGAAAGACTCGAAACGCGGCAACGCGGACGGCGACGCCATTGCCACTTACATGCGCGAAGTCGGTCGCCGTGCCCGCAAGGCCGCGCGAGCCATCGCCCGCGCCACCACGGGCGAGAAGAACGCGGCGCTATTCGCGCTCGCCCGCATCATCGAGGGTGAGACCGGCGCCATCCTCGAAGCCAACGCCAGCGATCTGCGTGCTGCCCGCGAAGCGAAGCTCGAAGAAGCCCTGGTCGAGCGTCTGGAACTGAACGCGGCGCGGGTTTCGGCGATGGCCGACGGCGTGCGCCAGGTTGCCGCACTTCCCGACCCGGTCGGCGAAATGTTCGATCTCAAGATGCGTCCCTCGGGCATTCAGGTCGGCCGCATGCGCGTGCCGCTCGGCGTCATCGGCATCATTTACGAATCCCGCCCGAACGTGACCGCCGATGCGGCCGCGTTGAGCCTCAAATCCGGCAACGCCTGCGTGCTGCGCGGCGGCTCCGAGGCCATGCACAGTAACCAGGCGATCGCGCGCTGCATCTCCCG
The DNA here is from genome assembly GCA_043781855.1 of Nevskia sp. Lineage (GTDB taxonomy): Bacteria > Pseudomonadota > Gammaproteobacteria > Nevskiales > Nevskiaceae > Nevskia. The sequence goes on from JAYWBB010000155.1 coordinate 20,105, forward strand.
CGCCTTGAAGGACGCCGGCCTGCCGCCGGACATTGTGCAGGTGGTCGACACCACCGACCGCGCCGCCGTCGGCGCGATGCTGACCATGCCGGAGGCGATCGACGTCGTCATTCCGCGCGGCGGCAAGGGTCTGGTCGCCTTCGTCTCCGAGCACGCGCGCGTTCCGGTCATCAAGCATCTCGATGGCAACTGCCATGTGTTCATCGACGCCGAGGCCGATATCGAGAAAGCGATTGCGATTGCGGTCAACGCCAAGACTCAGCGCTACGGCACCTGCAATACGATGGAGACCCTGCTGGTCGACGCGCCGATCGCGGACTCCGTGCTGCCGCCGCTCTACAGCATCTACCGCGAGCACGGCGTGGAGCTGCGCGGCTGCGAGCGCACGCGCCGCATCCTGCCGCAGGCCAAGGCCGCGAAGCCGGAGGACTGGGACACCGAATATCTCGCGCCGATTCTCGCCGTGAAGATCGTCGACGGCCTCGACGCCGCGATCGACCACATCGAGCAGCACGGCTCGAAGCACACCGATGCCATCGTCACCGAGAACTACACCAAGGCGCGGCGCTTCCTGCGCGAAGTCGATTCGAGTTCGGTCATGGTCAATGCGTCCACGCGCTTCGCCGACGGCTACGAATACGGCCTGGGTGCGGAAATCGGCATCAGCACCGACAAGTTCCATGCGCGCGGTCCGGTCGGTCTCGAAGGGCTGACCTCGGTGAAGTGGGTCGTGCTCGGAGACGGTCATGTCCGCTGAAGCAGTTGTTGGTTTCCAGTTGTTAGTTTCCAGTTGAAAAGCAGCTTCGGCCTATTGCGGGCGGCAAGTCCGGAGATCGCTTCTCTGGAAACTGGAAACTGGAAACTGGAAACTGAATCCGGCTCCTGCGGATGCTGAGCGCGCGCATCGGCTTCTTCGGCGGCACCTTCGCGCCGATCCATCACGGCCACCTGCGGCTCGCCATCGAACTGAAGGAGCGGTTGCAACTGACGCGTGTGCTGCTCGTGCCCTCGGCGCGGCCGCCGCATCGCGCAGCACCCGAAGTGCCGGCGCAGCGCCGGCTCGAATGGGCGCGGCTCGCGGTCGGCGATGAGCCGGGGCTGTTCGTCGACGATCGCGAAATCCGTCGCGCGGCGAACTGCAGCCAGCCGTCGTACACCTATGACACGCTCGCCGAAATCCACGCCGGGCAACCCGAAGCGACGTTGTTCCTGCTGCTCGGCGACGACGCCGCGAATCAGCTCCACACCTGGCATCGCTGGCGCGAGCTGTTCGAACAGGCGCACTTGATTTTCGTCGAACGGCCCGGCGAAACATCGAGCCCGTCTTCCGAAGTCGCGGATTTTCTGCGGGACTGCCGCGCGTCCTCGATCGAGGCGCTGCAGGCGCAGCGCGCCGGCCTCTGGCTGCCGGTCGCGCTGCCCCCACTCGCCATCTCCGCCACGCGCATCCGACACCTGTTGCACGCAGGCCGCAGCCTCCGCGGCCTGGTTCCCGAAGCCGTCATCCGTTCACTCACGCCCAAGGACATCCACGAACTGACCCTAAATGAAAATCCAGCCCATGACTGCTGAAACCTCCGCCCAGACCCTGGCCGATTCCTCCGCGCTCGCCGCGATTGCCGTCGCCGCGCTCGAAGACCTCAAGGCTGTCGACATCAAGCGGCTCGATGTCAGCACGCTGACCACGATCACCGACATCATGCTGATCGCGACCGGCACCTCGAACCGGCACGCCGCCGCGCTCGCGCACAACGTCATCGACAAGATCAGGGAAAGCGGTCATCGCCCGCTCGGCGTCGAAGGCTTGAACGAAGGCGAGTGGGTGCTGGTCAACCTCGGCGGCGTCATCGTTCACGTCATGCAGGCGCAGGCGCGCGCGTTCTACCAGCTCGAAAAGCTCTGGGACTTCACGCAGCGCGAAGCCCCGTCACGCAGCGCGCACGCCTGAGCAAATCGGGTTCAATCACCCAGCTCCATGCCGGGCGTAGAATGCGTGACGACCGTTTTATTGCATAAGGCGAGCCATGGCCAAGGGATTCAATGTCGTAGTCGAGCGCGATGCCGAAGGCTGGTTTGTCGCCTCGGTTCCCGCGTTGCCGGGTTGCCACACACAGGCCAAATCGCTCGATGAATTGATGAGCCGTATCCGCGAAGCGATCGCGCTTTATCTTGAAGTTGAAGGTGAGCCGGCGGAGTCGCTGGATTTCGTCGGTATCCAGCGGGTCACGCTCGCCGCATGACCCGGTTGCCTGCGCTGAACGGCAAGGAATTGATCGTTGCGCTGAAGACAGGCGGCTTCGAAGTCATCAGGATTAAGGGCAGTCACCACTTCGTCCGACACACTGACGGCCGCGCGACCGTCATCCCGGTTCACGCCGGTGAAACGCTAGGGCCCGGCCTGCTGAGCCAGCTTCTGCGAGATGCCGGACTGAGCCGCGACGAGTTGCTGGCGCTGATCTGACCCTCGATGCGTATCCGCCTCATCGCTGTTGGCACGCGCATGCCTGAATGGATTGAAGCCGGCTTTCGCGATTACGCCGAACGGCTCCCACGCGAATGCCGGCTCGAACGGGTCGAGATCCCGGTCGAGCATCGCGGCAAGAACGCCGACATCGCGCGGCTCCGCGAAGCCGAAGGCGAACGCCTGCTCAAGGCCGCCGGCAGCGACTCGCGCATCATCGCCTTCGACGAACATGGCGTGCAGCCAGATACGGTCGGCTGGTCGAAAGCGCTTGAACGCTGGATGCAGGATGGACGCGACGTCGCGCTGCTGATCGGCGGGCCGGATGGGCACGCGCCGGCTGTGTTCGCGAAGGCCGAGGCGAAGTGGTCGCTATCGAAGCTGACCTTTCCACATGCGCTGGTGCGCGTGCTGGTCGCCGAGCAGCTTTACCGGGCGTGGAGCCTGCTCAACAACCATCCGTATCATCGCGCCTGAGCTATGTCGGCTGGGTTGAGGAACGAAGCCCAGCATCACCGGTTAGCGTTGTGCCGGGATTCGCTGCGCTTCATCCCAGCCTGCTTCACTGCGAGTTATCGGATTTCGTAGGTTATCGGCACTTCGAAATCGAAGACTTGGCTTTCCGGTTGGACACCGATCGGAAAGGCTGGAAACGCCTTTTTTACGGCGGCCTGGCCGACTGCTATGAGCGCCGCACCGTCGAGGATCGCATCGCCTGAACTGTTCCGGACCTTGGCGCAGATCACTGCACCGTCACGTGCCATAAGTATCGATAAATGAACGGTTCCGTCGATGCCCGCTTGCACTGCGGCGGCCGGATAGAAAAATTGCCCGCCGATGATGCCGCTCAGCTTTCGCACTAAACCGCTGAACGATCCTTGCACCTCGGTCGGCGCAACGGGCTCGCGGCCTGTCTCCACCACGTCTTGTGCTGTGTCCACGGCAGGCTTCGGTCGAAACGCGCACGCCATCTCATCGACACGCGGATCAAGAGCCGGTGGCCTTCGCCGCGACGAAACCACCGGGCGGTCATTTGGATCGTCGGCCGGACTGAACGAGAAGGGAAACCGAAGCCAGAGAGCGTCCTGACCTTTCAGCAGTTCCGGCGGTGGGGGCGGCAGTACGCCGGGATAAAAAGGCGAATGCGCGGAGCTCAGCGATCGCGGCGGGCGCATACGGCCCTCGTTGACGGCAGCCACGAGACCGACGGCGTAGAGTGCGGCGCCGTCGAGCAGCGGATATCCGGAGGACCGGTCGATCAGGACATGATCGATCGTGCCATCACGTCGAACGTGCAAGCACAGGGTCGCCGTGCCGACCTGTCCGTTCTCCGCTGCTTCGTTGAGATAAAAGGCCTGCTGACCTATCGTTCGAACGATAGCGGTGCCAAATGCTGATTCGGTCGCATTCAGGACACCGGTACCCGGGCAGCTTGCCTGATTGGTCGGCCCCACCGAGACTTGAACGGCGCGCGCCTGCGAACCGGAAACGAGCGTTGCGCAAATCATCACCAGTGCCAAAATAAAGCTGGCGCAGCTTCCCGTCCTTCGCATGCCCACTCCCCCGCAGTTACGTTTACTTGAAAGAGTTGAGGATCAATGATGCGGGAAGCGCGTTGAGCTTGCAGGGAAGCAACGACTCAACCCCGATCCCGCGCACTTGCTGCATGCGCCTGCAAACCTTCCACATCGGCAATCCGCCCGGCAATTTTCGCGAGCACTTTTGCACCATCCGGCGTGCATTCGATCAGGCTCGTGCGCTTCTGGAATTCGTAGACGCCGAGTGGATTCGAGAAGCGCGCAGCACGTGAAGTCGGCAGCACGTGGTTCGGGCCGGCGCAGTAGTCGCCGAAGGCTTCGGGCGTGTGGCGGCCGAGGAAGACTGCACCGGCGTGGCGGATTTTTTCGAGGAGCGCGCGTGGCTCGGCAACGGAGAGTTCCAGATGCTCGGGTGCGATGCGATTGGCCACGATGGCGGCCTCGTCGAGATCACGAACCGCAATCAGCGCGCCACGGCCCGCAAGCGAAGCGCGGACGATATCGGCGCGCGGCAGTTCGGCAATGCGCGCATTCATGGCGGCAAGCACGGCGTCGAGATACGCAGCGTTAGGTGAGATCAGAATGCTCTGTGCGACTTCGTCGTGCTCCGCCTGTGAGAACAAATCCATTGCGATCCAGCGCGGATCGGTGAGGCCATCGCAGATCACGACGATCTCGGACGGGCCGGCGATGGAATCGATGCCGACGCGCCCGAAAACCAGCCGCTTCGCCGCCGCGACATAGGCATTGCCCGGCCCGACGATCTTGTCGACCGGCGGAATCGTCTGCGTGCCATACGCGAGGGCGG
>JAYWBB010000156.1:0-24722 GCA_043781855.1 Nevskia sp.
TGTGTATGGCCTTTTGGAGGCTGGCGAAACTGGAGGCGTCTGGGACTTCGAGGAAGGACACTGCGGACATCGTCTCCGAGAGGCAGGACGTGCTATAGAGGATTCCACTCAAGGTAGCGCCCATCGAGCGCTGCCTCCGCCGCGCGTCTAGTGTCAGCACTTTTGTCGCTCAGACATAGTTCGAGAATCGAACGAACACTCGCTCTTGGCCAGCCTGCCGCAGCGGCGGCGACCCAAAATAGCACTTGCCGATGAGCGGGTTTGCCTGCATACGTCGTGATAGCCTGGATCGTTGATTCAGTCGGGATGGCTCGCGTCATTGCGAGCGCTCGGATGGCACCCTCAGCGCGCGGCAGCGAACCTGATTGAAGGGCCGAAAGGACAGCAGCATCCGCCCCCCGACTGGTCCGCACAATCGCGTCGCTGGCAGCTAAGTGGACCATCGGTTCTAAATCGAGCGCGAGTACACGTTCCAGAAACGACACGGCTTCCGCGTTCGGGCAAGAAGCCGCAACGGCCATGATCATCTGATACTGAGTCTCCCATGCTCGGCGATCACCGACCTCCTTCTCTAGAGCCGCAACGATAGCGGGCGCAGCGCTAGCGACGGCGGCGGTTCGCAGCTTCTTCGCAGCTGCGCGTCGCTTACTTGAACGAGCTTCGCCTAACTGAGCGATCAACGCTTCGACTTCAGCTTGCAATATCATTTGCGATCAAAGCGATCAAAAAGAGAGCTGGCCCCGAGATTCCGCACAGTGACATAGGTGGATTTTCTGCTCTTTGAGGCGATGATATGCCTCGTATCAGGAGCAGACATGAGCAGAAGGACCCGTCGGAACCACTCACCAGCGTTCAAAGCCAAAGTGGCACTGGCTGCGGTAAAGGGCGACGCCACGCTGGCGGAGCTTGCAAAGCGATTCGACGTTCACCCGAATCAGATCGCGACATGGAAGGAGCAGCTGATCGCCAGTGCAGCAAGCGCGTTCGGCGGCGAAGCCAAGGCTGCCGAGCCGCCGGTAGACCTGAAGACGCTGCACGCCAAGATCGGCGAGCTGACGCTGGAGAATGATTTTTTAGAAGGCGCGCTCATCAAGGTGGGACTGCTGAGCGCAAAGCGATGATCGATCGCACCCATGACCTGTCGCTGACCCAGCAGGCGCGCGCTGTCGGCATCAGCCGTAGCAGCGTGTACTACCTGCCACGGCCCATTAGCGCCGCCGACCTGGCGCTGATGCGCACGATCGACGAACTGCACCTCGACTATCCTTTCGCGGGTGCCCGCATGCTGCGCGATCTGCTGGCGCTCGCCGGCGTGACCGTCGGTCGCAAGCACGTCGCCACGCTGATGCGCCGCATGGGCATCGAGGCGATCTACCGCAAGCCCAACACCAGTCGGCGTCACCCGAAGCATCCGATCTACCCGTACCTGCTGAGGCACCTGAAAATCGACCGGCCCAACCAGGTCTGGGCCATGGATATCACCTACATCCCGATGGCCAAGGGCTTCGTCTACCTCGCCGCCGTGATCGACTGGCATACACGTCGTGTGCTGGCCTGGCGGGTGTCGATCTCGATGGAGACGAGCTTTTGCATCGACGCCGTCGAGGACGCGCTGCATCGCTATGGCAAGCCGGAGATCTTCAACACCGATCAGGGTAGCCAATTCACCAGTCTGGCCTTCACCGATCTGCTCAAGCAGAACGGCATCGCGATCAGCATGGACGGCCGCGGCTGCTGGCGCGACAACGTCTTCGTCGAGCGGCTCTGGAAGTCGGTCAAGTACGAGGAGGTGTACCTGCACGCCTACGACTCGGTGTCACACGCCAAGGCCTCGCTCGGACGCTACCTCGATTTCTACAATACCCGCCGACCGCACAGCAGCCTTGATCGCAAGACACCGGATCAGATCTACTTCCAATCACTGCCCCTGGCCATGGCAGCTTAGGCAGCTTAAACCCCCGCAGAGAATCCACTTATAAAATCACGCCCGCTGTACAGACGTTCGGGGCCAGCTCTGTGCGGAACTCATAACCGATCAGGCGGTTGAGAACTCTTTTGAGGAGCGCTAAAACATGCCCATTAGAATCTCAAAAACTTTCATGTTTATTGTTGTCGCTTGGCTAGCGCTTTATCGAGTTTCGTTTTCTCTTCGAGAAATGCCCAAGACAGTAATAATATTTATAACCTGCTTATTCTCAATAAACGAAATAATCAATTTTATTTACAAGAAAGAGATGAGAGGACTTTATTCTGTTCGAATAAGTTATGATGAATCTTTAAAGTGTAAACGATTAATAAACACAATTTGTTATTCAATTATATTCTCTAGTTGTATTCTTTTTTTTCGACTGGCAAACTCGGTTTTCATTTATGGCCCGGGTAATGAAATAAAGGAATCAAAGGGGCCAGGTTCAGATTTCTGACAGACTCCCGCTGTTTCATCGAAAACTCTACCCTGGCCCCTTTGATTTCTGTCCGACCTGCGTGATTCCGATTGCCAGCCAGGACCCTTCCGCGCCGAGTGTCAGCGCGCCGACTCAGGCGGCTGTGTCCAACGCAGCTACCGCTACACCGCCCAAGGCGCGATCACCGGCGACGGGCTGCGCCGCTTTACCCTCCGACGGCCCCCTTCTTGAGTAGCAGCTGGGTTTGTGGCGAACAAGAGCGGAAGCAGCGTGCAGATCGATAGGGTCCGCGCGGATCGTCACAAAAATACTAAAATTCCACCCGTCGGCGATTTGTCCAGGGCTGCGCCCCATAGAAGCAGATCGTTCGTACGGCCTCGCGCAGGAGGTCGAGACTCTACTGGCGGTCAAGCGCAGTCGCTGCAGCGACGCGATTCGCGCCGCCGGACGCTGCGACGTCCGGGACGATGCCGACGTGGGATTCGAGGCCCTCGCAGAGGCTGCCCGTCGATCACTTTCAGATGTAGTCTAACGCCGGACGTCACGCTTGGCAGTGACGTAAGGCCAAAGGGGCCAGCGTTTGGTATCTTTTGACCCGTCGATCGGCTGTCCCAGGAGAAAATGAAAGGGGCCAGATTCGGATTTCTGACAGTCCCTCACTGTTCCATCGAAAACTCTACCCTGGCCCCTTTGATTTTGAATTTCAACCTGGCGACCCTTTCGATTGCGCCAGCGTCACTGGCTCGTGACCGTCCTCACTCATATCGTCGTTCTCGGCTGAGAGATTTCGATAGCTTCGCAAGTCACTTTTGTCCAGCCTGCTGGTCGCGGCGAGGTCCGATTCGGCGCGAGGGTTGGCGCCCACGCCCAGTATCATTCCCAGTCCTGCGTACAGGTAACGGTCACCGAATACCTTCCGTAACGCCGCGAAGGTGGGCTCTCCTGTGCAATGACCGGGCGCAATGTAGTCAACTTGAAAGGTGTCGTGCAATGCGGCCGCGACTTTCTCGATGACCGGATCCTGTGCCACGACCAGATGGAAGCCGCCGGCGATCAGGTGGATGTGGGGATTGATCTTCGCCGCTTCGGCGACGATGGCTTCGATGCCCGGATGCGAGCAACCGACGACGAGCACCAGGCCCTCGGGCGTGTCGATCGCGAGCGACAACTCCTTTAGTTCTCTCGTGCCCGGAGCATCGGACACCAGCGCAATCAGCGTGATTCCCGACGCCACTTCTGCGGTCTTGTCGATCAGCTGGATGTTGGCTGCTGGAAACGCCGTGCCGAACTTCATGACCTCCGGCGGCCTGCCGTCGTAGTAGCGCATTTCGGCAGGCAGGGCCTCAGCCTTGCGGTAGAACTTGCTGGGAAGGTTGAAGCCGTAGACCCCAAAACCTTCCTTGGGCGCGTAGATCACGACCTTGGGATTGACGCTTAGCAGATAGGTCAGCCCGCCCATGTGGTCGCCATGCCGGTGAGACATCACCACGAAATCAAGTTTGGTCAGATCGACGCCCCTGGCCTTCACATTTCTGGCGAAGATTTCCGGGTTATTGCCGGTGTCGAAGAGAATACGTTTGCCATTGACCTCAACAAGGGCCGCGTAACCCCAGTCCTTGGTCATCGTCGCGTCCTTGCCGAATGCGTCGTAGAGGACGGTAATGCGTGCCGGCGGCGCTGTCGTCGCTGTTTTTTCAGTAGAAACGGTGGCGAGGCAGCCTTGCAGCATCCAGGCCAACCAGAGTGTTGCGACAAGTTGAATCGAACGAGTGGAATACATGGTCGTTTCCCCCATTTGTTTGACTGCCGGAGCCGGCGCATCTTGCTCGACTGCTGACTCGGCCGCTCTCGAGGCAAGCTTTCAAGCAGTCGGAGCGCGTCCCGAGCGGCAGTAAGTATGTACGCATGTCGACTCCGCCTAAAGTGGCACTACGAATAACGGGCGGTCTCGGGGCAAACGAGCCCTCGGGAGGCCACCGACGCGCAAGAGCAGATTCACCGAGATTCAGATCGTTCAGACGTTGAAGCGGGTCGAGGGCGGGCGACAGGTCAAGGATGTGCGTCGCGAGCTGGGGATCAGCGCGACGCACTACGCCGGGAAGTCCAGGTACGGCGGCGAAAGGCAGCGGACGTCCGGCGACTGCAGGCGCTGGAAAGCGAGCAAGGCAAGTGCAAGCGGATGTACGCGGCGCTGCTATCGCGCCACCGCAAGCAAAAACGGCCGGCGTCGCCAGCGCCGACCCGCTACCATGCGCGCCTTCACTGGCTGGAGCGCCGTCGTGACTGCCGCACCGATTTCCCGCGCGAAGTTGCCGCTGCTGGTCGTGCTCGCGCTCGTGGTTGTGTATCTGGTCTGGGGCTCGACCTATCTCGCGATCCGCTTTGCGCTCGAAGGCTATCCGCCGCTGTTCTTTCCGGGCGTGCGTTTCGTGATCGCCGGCGGCTTGCTTTACGGCGTGCTGCGCCTGCGCGGCTACGCGAGGCCAACGCTGCGGCAATGGGGCAATGCGGCGGTCATTGGCTTCCTGTTGCTGAACATCGGCAACGGTGCGGTGGTGTATGCCGAACGCTCGGTGGGTTCGGCGCTTGCGGCCACGGCAATTGCCACCGTGCCGCTCTGGGCCGCGCTGTTTGCCGGGCTCTGGGGTGCATGGCCGCGGCGCGTGCAATGGCTGGGCCTGATCATCGGCTTTGCCGGCATCGTGGTACTGAATCTGGGCGGTGATTTCGCGGCGAATCCGCTGTCGGCGGGCCTGCTCGTTTTGTCGCCGCTGGCCTGGGCCTTCGGCTCGGTCTGGAGCCGGCGCATGCATTTGCCGCCGGGCCTGATGAGCAGTGCGGCGCAGATGCTCGTAGCCGGCGTTCTGTTCCTGATCGCGAGTGCCGCGATGGGCGAGCCCTGGCACATCGCGGCGACACCGCGCGCACTGGGCGCTCTGGTCTATCTGGCATTCTTCGGCAGCCTGCTCGCGTTCAGCGCGTACATGTATCTGGTACAGAACGTCAGCCCGGCGTTGGCGACGAGCTATGCCTACGTCAATCCCGTCGTTGCGCTGATCCTCGGCGTCACGCTTGGCGGCGAGCATTTCGACACGCGCGAATATATCGCCATTAGTGTCGTACTGGCCGGTGTCGTGCTGATCGTGCTGAACAACCGGCCGGCGCCGATGAAGAAAAACTGATCGGCTTCAGATCACGGTCAGGATATCGCTCGCCGCTTTGCGCCGGATGTCCGGCACCTTTACATCGTTCTGCGGATAGCCGGTCACGAGCAGCAGGAATGGCGTTTCGTTGATCGGGCGATGCAGGATTTCGCGCAGGAAACCCATCGGGCTAGGCGTGTGCGTGAGGGTGGCGAGGCCGGCGTGATGGAGTGCCGCGATCAACAGCCCGGTGGCGATGCCGACCGACTCCGGCGCGTAGTAGGTCTTGAACTTCTTGCCATCTGCATCGAGCCCGTAACGCTCGTAGAAAATCGCAATGAGGTAGGGCGCGTCTTCGAGGAAAGGCTTGTCCTCGCTGGTGCCGAGCGGTGCGAGTGCGGCGAGCCATTCAGCCGTTGCGCGGTGCGTGTAGAACTCGCGTTCCTCGATTTCCGCAGCTTCGCGAATCCGGCTGCGTATGGCTGCATCTTCGACGATCACGAAATGCCAGGGCTGAAGATTCGCGCCCGAGGGCGCCGACGCGGCTGCGCGCACGGCCTCTAGAATCACCTCGCGCGGCACCGGCCGCCTGGCGTATTCACGCACGGTGCGTCGTCGCTGCATCTCGTCGGCAAACGCTGCGGCACGCTCGCGCATCTCGGGCTGCGGGTATTCGCGCCAGCTCGTCAGTGGCAGGAAGTTCGGCTCGCTCATTGCGCTCACGCCACCAGTGCAGCGTTGAATCCTGCGCGCGGAAAGTGCACGACCAGCTCGCCTGCGCGCTCGTCGCTGCGCCGGATCGCCAGCTCGAACACCGAGGCATGGACCAGCGTGCCGACGACCGGATCGACGCCGTAGTCGGTCGCGTTGATCTGCACCCGCTGGCCGAGCTTCAAGCCTTCCGGCTCCAGCAATGGCCCGTCGAACGGCTGCCCCGCGCCCGCACTGCGCGCGATCTCCAGGGCTTTTGCCGATGAGAGTTCGCTGGATCGCCCATGGCCCAACGCCTTGATCCGTTCGACCCAGGCCATGAGGTTCCTGAACGGTGCGAGCAGCCCCGCGACACCCGGATTGGCGAGGATGAACCAGACCGGGTGATAGGAAACGAAATCGGCGAGCGTCGGCGCGTTGCCGAGCAGAAAGGGTGTGGCTTCAAGCTGCACGTCCAGCGCATTCATCAGCGGCAGGAAGTGGGTCTTGCCGAATTCCGGCCCGGGCCGGCCGACGCTGCCGCCAGTGAACAGTGCCGCGCGGTCTTTCGAAAACTGATCCAGCCCTTCGGCGCCCATACGCTCGATCCAGACCTTGAGGCCGGCCGGCTGGAAAATCGTCGGGATGGTCGAAAAGAACAGGGTTTGTTCGAGTTGCGCGAACGCCATGCAACTGGCGCGCAGCGCCGATGGCACCAGCGGCGGCGTTGGCGCGAGGCGATCGAGCACGCGCATCATCAGCGCGGTATCGCAGTAGATGTCGCGGCCGATCTGCATCACCGGCGCCTTGCGATAGCCGCCGGTCAGCGGCAGCAGGTCCGGTTTCGGCATCATGATCGGCGTATCGACCGAATGCCATGAGAGCTTCTTGAAGCCGAGCACGTTGCGCACTTTCTCGGAGTATGGGGACCCGGCGTAGTGATGCAGGATGATCTCGCTCATGGACTTCCTCCGACCTGGACAGATTCTCGATTCTTGTGCTGCGCCGACCGCCGCGCGAGTATATCTGCCGTGCAGGACGCGGTCGTTGATTGGCCAGCTTGAAGCGAAGACCTGCTTCCGAAATCGGGCCCGGCGCGGCGGTTTATCGTTTCGGACTACGTGCCGCTTCGAGCGCCTGGAGCAGCGCCTCGGCGGCGCGCGACAACGTCCGCTTCCGGTGCCGCACCGCGCCCAGTTCGCGCTGCATGCGCAGACCGGGAATCGCCAGTGCCTTGATCGATTCGTCGACCATCGACGCCGGCAGCACGCTCCAGCCGAGGCCGATCGCGGCCAGCATCTTCAGCGTCTCCAGATAGTTCGTCGCCATGCGCACGCGGGGCGCCACACCATGGGCTTGCAGCTCGGCCTTGACGATGCGATGGGTGTACGTGCGCTCGTCCGGCAGCACGGCGTCGTATTCGCCGAGATCGGTCAGGCGTGGCCGCTTCTTCAGCGCCAACGGATGACCGGGCGCGACGACGACGGCGAGCGGATCGTTCCAGATCGGCTGCACCACGAGGTTGTCGATCGGCTGCGTCGGCAGGGTCACGATGCCGAGTTCGAGCCGGCTCTGCACGACGGCAGCGCAGGCGTCTTCGGAATCCATGAACTCGATGTCGAGATCGACATCCGGATACTGGTTGGTGAACGTGCGCAGCACCGGCGGCAGCCGATGCAGGCCGATGTGATGGCTGGTGCCGATCGACAGGCGGCCGCCGACCGCGCCGGACAATTGCGACAGCGCGCGGCGCCCGTCCTCGATCTGTTGCAGGACCTGGCGTGCGTACGGCAGCAGCGTGCGGCCGGCATCGGTCAGGCCGATCTGCCGGCCGAAGCGATCGAACAGCGAGGCGCCGAGCGCGGCTTCGAGCGCGGCGATGCGCTTGCTGATTGCCGGCTGCGACAGATGCAGCCGTGCGCCAGCCTTCGAGAACGAACGCGTTTCGGCCACTTCCAGAAACGCGCTGAGGCCCTGTGTATCCATCAGGTTCGCTGCCAGCTGCGGCCGAGCTTCGATTCGAGTTCGAGCACGCGGCGTCGCGCGCTCCAGTAATGGTCGAACGCGATGCCGCAGTAAAGACAGGCGCGCGCGTGGTACTGCCGATACTGGCACTTTGGGCAGTTGATCATGCCGTTGGCGTCGACGACGTTCGCGAAGATCGGCGCGGCGGCTTCGGTTGGCGCGACCACTTCAGGCTGGGTCGATGCCGGCGCTGGATCGGGAACGGGGGCCGCCGCTTGCAGCGTGGCGTCGGTCGCGACGGAATCGGACGGGCCCCGGACCGGGAAGACGACTGCCGATTTCATCGTTGGCATCACGTGCGCGGTATCGAGCTTTTTCATCGCCGGGAAACCGCGCACCAGCAGGCCGATCACCATGAAGCGGAAGACCAGCAACGACGCCACGAAGGGATCGACCAGAGTCCCGGTGGCATATCCGAGCAGGGCCGAATCGAACAGCAGCAACGCGAGCGCAAGGGCGAGCGCCATTCGCGAGCGCTCGCCGACGTAGTAGCCGAGCAGTACGTAGAAGCCCCCTTCGAGCACCGACAGCGTGCTGAACCCGAACCTGTGCAGCACCGGCAGATCGGCATTCGCGGCGACCATCCCTGCCAATGCCGTCAGGCCCGCGACCAGCCAGAGCAGGGCGCGCGTTGCCGCGAGCGTCGCGAAAGCGCGGTTGAAGGCTTCGAAGTCGAACGGTGTCGCCTGCGCTGCAAACATTTTCTGATCCCGATGTAGATGCAAGCCTGCGTCAGCGCTGCGCACCCGGCAAGGCGCCAATGCCTGCGCGATTGTATTCCTGACACGACTTCTTGAAATAAGAACGATTCATTGGAGTAATGACCAGTCCAGGCCTAAAATCCGCGCGGTAAAGTAAAACCGGATCAAAACCATGGCTGCGAAAACGCTTTACGACAAGCTCTGGGATGCGCACGTGGTCCGCGACAACGGCGACGGCTCGGCGCTGATCTACATCGACCGCCAGCTGCTGCACGAAGTCACCAGCCCGCAGGCGTTCGACGGCTTGCGCCTGAACGCGCGGATGCCCTGGCGGCGCTCCGCCAACCTCGCCGTCGCCGATCACAACGTGCCCACCACCGACCGCACGGCCGGCATCGCCGATCCGATCTCGCGCGCGCAGGTCGATGCGCTCGATGCCAACTGCGACGAATATGGCATCACCGAATTCCGCATGAACGATGCGCGTCAGGGCATCGTCCACGTCATCGGCCCCGAGCAGGGGGCCACGCTTCCCGGCATGACCGTGGTCTGCGGCGATTCGCATACTTCGACCCATGGCGCGTTCGGCGCTTGGGCGTTCGGCATCGGCACCAGCGAAGTCGAGCATGCGCTCGCGACCCAGACGCTGGTCCTGAAGAAGTCGAAGAACCTGCGCGTAACCGTGCGCGGCGCGGTCGGCGCCGGTATCACGGCGAAGGACATCGTGCTCGCGATCATCGGCGAGATCGGCACCGCCGGCGGCAGCGGCCATGCGATCGAATTCGCTGGCGAAGCCATCGCCGCGCTGTCGATGGAAGGCCGCATGACGGTCTGCAACATGGCGATCGAAGCCGGCGCTCGCGCCGGCCTGATCGCGGTCGACGAGACGACCATCGCCTACGTGCAGAACCGGCCGTTTTCGCCGCGCGGCGAGTCGCTGGCCAAGGCCATCGACTACTGGCAGACGCTGCACAGCGAAGACGGCGCGGTGTTCGATCGCGAAGTCGTCCTCGAAGCGACCGCGATCAAGCCGCAGGTCACCTGGGGCACGTCGCCGGAAATGGTCGTCGCCATCGACGGCCGCGTGCCCGACCCGGCGCAGGAAAGCGACCCGACGCGCCGCACCGGCATCGAACGCGCGCTGGCCTACATGGGCCTCCGTGCCAACATGCTTATCGGCGAGATCAGCATCGACAAGGTGTTCATCGGCTCATGCACAAATTCCCGCATTGAGGACTTGCGGGCGGCAGCGGTCCATTTGAAAGGCAAGCGGATCGCAACGAACGTCAAGCTCGCGCTCGCCGTGCCGGGCTCGGGATTGGTCAAGCGTCAGGCCGAAAGCGAAGGGCTGCACCGCATCTTCATCGACGCCGGCTTCGAGTGGCGCGAACCGGGCTGCTCGATGTGCCTCGGCATGAACGCCGACCAGCTCTCGCCCGGTGAACGCTGCGCCTCGACCAGCAACCGCAACTTCGAAGGCCGGCAGGGGCAGGGCGGCCGCACGCATCTGGTCAGTCCGGCGATGGCGGCGGCAGCGGCCATTGCCGGCCATTTCGTCGACATCCGGAGCCATTGAACAATGCAAGCCTTTACTCAGGTCACCGGCAAGGTCGCGCCGCTTGATCGCGCCAACGTCGACACCGACGCGATCATTCCGAAGCAGTATCTGAAGTCGATCAAGAAGACCGGCTTCGGGCCGTTCCTGTTCGACGACTGGCGCTATCTCGACAAGGGCGATCTCGACGTGGACCCGGTCACACGCCGACCCAACCGGGCCTTCGTGCTGAACGAGGCGCGTTATGCGGGTGCCTCGATCCTGCTCGCGCGCGAAAATTTCGGCTGCGGCTCTTCGCGTGAGCACGCGGTCTGGGCGCTGACCGACTATGGGTTCCGCGCGGTCATCGCGCCGAGCTTCGCTGACATTTTCTATAACAACAGCTTCAAGAACGGCTTTCTGCCGGTCGTGCTCAAGGCCGGGGAGATCGACGCGCTGTTTACCGAAGGCGCGGCGCCAGACTATGCGTTGACCATCGATCTGCCCGCGCAGACCGTGACGACGCCGGCCCGCCGCGCTTATTCCTTCGAGATCGATGAGTTCCGCAAGGACTGCCTCGTGCGCGGGCTCGACGAGATCGGCCTGACCCTGCAAAACGCCGATGCGATCCGCGCCTACGAGACCAAGCGCAAGGCCGAAGCGCCGTGGCTGTTCGCGTGAACGCAATCGCGAACAGGCCGGCGCGCCCTGATTTTTCGGCCGGACCGGGCACGCGGTGAAGCGCCCGCCCACGACTCTTCCTGCAGACGCGATCGAGACATGACCCAGAAAATTCTGATCCTGCCCGGCGACGGTATCGGCCCCGAAATCATGGCCGAGGCCGAGAAGGTTCTGCGCCGCTTGCGCGAGCGCCACGGCTTCGATGCCGTGTGGTCGCGAGGGCTCATAGGCGGTGCGGCGTTCGACGCGACCGGCGAGCCACTGCCGAGGGCGACCATCGACGCCGCGCGCACCTCGGATGCGATACTGCTCGCCGCAGTCGGCGGCCCGCAGTACGACACGCTTCCGCGCGAAAAGCGGCCCGAGCGCGGCCTGCTCGGAATCCGCGCAGCGCTGGGTCTTTACGCGAATCTGCGCCCGGCGATTTTGTATCCCGAACTGGCCGAGGCGTCGTCACTGAAGGCGGAACTGGTCGCCGATCTCGACGTCCTGATCGTGCGCGAGCTGACGGGCGGCATCTACTTCGGCAAGCGCGAGTCGGAGACGGTTCGTGACCATCGCGTAGGCGAGCACGTGATCGCAAGTGCGCGCGTGGCGCGCGACACCGAGGCCTATTCGGATTTCGAGATCGAGCGCATTGCGCGCACTGCGTTCGAAGCGGCGCGCCTGCGCGGCAAGCGTCTGTGCTCGGTCGACAAGGCGAATGTGCTGGAGTCCTCGCAGCTCTGGCGCGAGGTGGTGATCGAGGTTGCGAAGGCATATCCGGACGTCGAGCTGTCGCATCTCTACGTCGACAACGCCGCGATGCAACTGGTGCGCGCGCCGAAACAGTTCGACGTGATCGTCACCGGCAATCTGTTCGGCGACATTCTTTCTGACATTGCGGCCCAGCTGACCGGCTCGATCGGCATGCTGCCGTCGGCCTCGCTCAATGAGCGCGGGCAGGGCATGTACGAGCCGATTCACGGCAGCGCGCCGGATATCGCAGGCTCGGGCGTGGCGAATCCGCTGGCGATGATCCTGTCGGTCGCGATGATGCTGCGTTATTCCTTGAGACAGAGCGCACTCGCAGTAAAAGTCGAGCAGGCCGTTCGGCGTGTGCTCGCCGATGGCTTGCGCACCGGTGACATTGCGCGGGCTGGCGCGGCAAAGGTCGGAACGGTTGCGATGGGCGATGCCGTGGTGAACAAGCTTTGATCTCACGCAGAGAAGGGCAAGCAGAAAAAATTTGTTTCAGCTTTTCTCCGCTTTGCAGTCTTTAGCGCGAGAAATTCTTTTTCAACAAGGAACGATCATGAGCAAGAAGTACGACGTGGCAGTAGCAGGCGCAACCGGCGCCGTCGGCGAAGTGATGCTGGCCATTCTCAAGCAGCGCGAATTTCCGGTCGGCAAGGTTTACGCGTTGGCGTCGGAGCGCAGCGCCGGCTCGTTGGTGAAGTTCGGCAACCGTGACCTGCTCGTTGAAGACCTTGCGACCTTCGATTTCTCGAAGGTGCAGATCGGCCTCTTCTCGCCGGGCGCGAGTGTCTCGGCGATCTACGCGCCCAAGGCCGCAGCGGCGGGCTGTGTCGTCATCGATAACACTTCGCAGTTTCGGTACGTCGATGATATTCCGCTGGTCGTGCCGGAGGTCAATGCTGAAGCGATCGCGCTGTACAAGAACCACGGCATCATCGCCAATCCGAACTGCTCGACGATCCAGATGCTGGTCGCGCTCAAGCCGATCTACGACGCCGTCGGTATCGAGCGCATCAATGTCTGCACTTATCAGTCCGTCTCCGGCACCGGCAAGGAGGCGATCGAGGAACTCGGTCGCCAGACGGCTGCCCTCCTGAATTTCAAGGACGCCGAGCCGAAGGTTTACCCGAAGCAGATCGCGTTCAACGTCATCCCGCACATCGATACCTTCCAGGACAACGGCTACACCAAGGAAGAGATGAAGATGGTCTGGGAAACACAGAAGATCATGGGCGACAAGTCGATCCTGGTGAACGCGACGGCCGTGCGCGTACCGGTGTTCTACGGGCACTCGGAAGCGGTGCACATCGAGACGAAGAAGAAGATCACGGCAGCCGAAGCGCGCGCGCTTCTGGAGAAGGCGCCCGGTGTCGTCGTCATCGACGAACACCGGGACGGCGGCTATCCGACCGCCGTGTCCGACGCCTCCGGCAAGGATGCGACTTTTGTCGGACGCATCCGCGAAGATATCTCCCATCCGCGCGGTCTGAATCTCTGGGTCGTCTCGGACAACATCCGCAAGGGCGCAGCACTCAACAGCATCCAGATTGCGGAAGTATTGATCCGTTCATACCTGTAGGTGAGCGCGCTGGTCGCAAAGCTGTCTTGGATCGCCCAGTTTTCTAAGGTATAAAGGGGGTTATAGCGAGTATTTAACGCTGCACACGACGCCGCATCGGGAACGGCGGAAGCGACAGCCTTCTAGGGGAAAACCATGCTGCAAAAACTGGCTTGTGCTCTGGCGCTGCTTCCCGCCTTCTGGCTGGCTTCTGCCCAGGCCCTGGGATTGGGGGAGATCGATGTCCGCTCGAAGCTGAATCAGCGCTTCGTCGCGACCATTCCGGTGCTGGCTGCGGATAGCGCGGAGATCGAGACGCTGACCGTCAGGCTCGGCAGCGTCGACGATTTCGCCCGTGCCGGCATCGAGCGTTCGGACTATCTGTCGTCCCTCGAATTTGCCGTGACGCCGGGCACTCCGGGGCAGATTCGCGTCACCAGCGCCCAGACGGCACGCGAACCCTTTCTGAATTTCATCGTGGAAGCGCGCTGGAGCGGCGGTCGTCTGCTGCGCGAATACACCGTGCTGCTCGATCCGCCGACCAACGCGCCGGAACCGGCAGCGCCCGTGCTGCCGGTGCCGAGGCCGGTCGAGAGAGCACCCGTCGCAACGCCGGAACCCGCCGCGCCGAAGCCAGCGCCGACAGCGCCGCCGCAGTTGGCCCCGAAGAAGGCTCCTGCGACTGCGGTGACCCCGGCACCTGTGCCGACGGTGGAACGAACGGGCTCCTATGGCCCGGTACAGGCCAATGAAACCCTGTGGGGTATAGCCGGCAAACTGCGGGCAAATACCGGCGTCACGATGGATCAGATGATGCTGGCCCTGTACGAAGGCAATCCCGGCGCCTTCGAGGGCGGGATCAACCGTCTGCTGAAAGGCAGCCGGCTTGCGGTGCCGAGTGACGTGCAGATCAGATCGGTGGATCCGGCAACGGCCAAGGCGCGTGTCGACGAACTGCGCGGCATTGGCAAATCTCCGGCGGCGTCCAATATTCCGGCGCCGATCAAGCCGACGACGCCCGCACCGGTCGTTGCACCCGCCGCGCCCTCCGTCGTGACGCCACCGCCTGCCGCGACGATCCCGCCACCTGCTGCGCCGGCGAAGGAAGCGGCTCCGCCCACGCCGGCTCCAGTGCCCGCACCTGTTGCCGCGCCCCCGGTGCCGGCACCGGCTGCCGCTGAAACACCCAAGCCCGAAACGCCGAAGCCCGAGACCCCGAAATCCGAGACGCCGCCCGCCGAGACTGCGCCGGCGACCCCGACGGATTCCGCCCAACCGGCGCCACCGGTCGCTGCGCCGGTCACACCGCCGGTCACGGCGGTTCCGGTGACGCCACCAGCAACCGCTGGCGAACAAAGCTTCATCGAGCAGAAAAAATGGCCCTTGCTTGGCGCGCTTTTGGTTTTGATCCTCGCCCTGTTCGGCGTCGGTGCCGCGAAGCGCCGCCGCGAGGCCGAGGCCGAAATGGCAGCACGGACGCGGCCGAAAGCAATGCTGGGTCCTGTCGACATGCCGCCGATGGCGGACTCGATGACGCCCAGGTCGGGCTTGCGGCGCGACTCGTCGCAGACGCAAACGGATGACTCCGCAGCAGACACCGCCACCGCTGGCGCGGCTGCTGCTTCGGCTGCGGCAGCCGCTGCGGCGAACGAAGCGTCGCGAGGGTCGGGCGCAGGGCATGCCGATGAAAGCGAATTCGGCCAGGCGCGGGGTACTGAGGCGAGGACGCTTGCAGTCAATCTCGATGCCAACGATCCACTGACCGAGGCCGACTTCCATCTCGCCTATGGCCTTTACGACGAAGCCGCGCAGATGCTCAAGCAGGCCGCCGTCAAGGATCCAGAGCGGGTGGAACTGCGCACCAAGCTGGCGGAAACCTATTTTGCCGCCGGGAAGCCGATGGAGTTTCAGGACGTTGCGGAAGGCCTGCAAGGCCAGCTCACCAGTGGCGATTGGCAGAAGATTGCCGAAATGGGCCGCAAGCTGTGCCCCGATTCCAGCCTTTTCGCGGAAGCGGGTCCGGACGTGGCGATGGCACCGGGGGCCGTGGTCGGCCCGGACAAAACCGAAGTCAACATTATCGACTTCGATCTTGACGTTGATCCAAGCCACGCCAAAAGTCACGAGCCGCCGCCGGTGGTGGAAGCGGGTGGTTTTGGTGAAATCGATCTCAAGAGCTTTGATCTCGGAAGCGACGCATCCGGCAAGCACGTCGATGAGCTATCGGCAGTCGATTTCAATCTCGACGAGCTTGATCTCGGCAAGCAGGAGCATGAAGAGAACGGCATCGGCGGCGGCGACGAAATCGACACCAAGCTCGACCTCGCGCGCGCCTATGCCGATATGGGCGACAACGAGGCCGCGCGCAATCTCCTCGCCGAAGTGACCCAGGGCGGCACCGACAAGCAGAAGCAGGAGGCGGAGACGCTGACTCAGAGGCTCCTGGCCTGAGCCAATGACGCGCTGGGCGGCCGCTGTCGAATATCTCGGGACGCGCTACAGCGGCTGGCAGATACAGGCGACGCGGCCGAGTGTGCAGGGCGAGCTCGAGACCGCGCTGTCGTCGGTCGCGGATCGTCCTGTCGCGACGATCTGCGCCGGCCGCACCGATGCCGGCGTCCACGCGCTTGGCCAGGTCGTGCATTTCGACACGGACGCAGTGCGCTCGCCCTACGCCTGGCTGCTCGGCGTGAATTCGCGGCTGCCGTCCGAGGTCAGCCTGCGCTGGGTGCAGCCGGCGCCGGAGGATTTCGACGCACGGCGCAGCGCGACCAGTCGCCGCTATCGCTACGTCATCCACAATCACCGCGCCCGCGCTGCGCTGCTCGGCGGGCGCGCGACCTGGATTCCGCATGCGCTCGATGCCGAGGTCATGCACCGAGCCGCCCAGGCACTGCTCGGCGAGAACGATTTTTCCGCCTTCCGGGCCTCGGAGTGCCAGTCCAATACGCCGATGCGCAATCTCCAGGAAATCCGCCTGTTCCGGCGCGGTGACTTCGTGGTGCTCGACATCCGCGCCAATGCCTTCCTGCATCACATGGTGCGCAACATCATGGGTGTGCTGATCGAGATCGGACAGAGCCGTCGCGGCGAACCCTGGGCCGGCGAATTACTGGCCGATCGTGACCGGACGCAGGGCGGCATCACGGCGCCGGCCGAAGGCCTGTATTTTATCGGTCCCGAATATCCCGAGCGCTTCGCCATTCCGGGCCCGGCGCATCCGTGGTTTCCCGCATGAGCCATGGATGAACAATTCACCGCAACGTCGCACGCGCATCAAGTTCTGCGGCATTATGCGGGCGGAAGACGCTGCGGCCGCGATCGCGCTCGGCGTCGATGCGCTCGGCCTCATTCTCGTCCCGGAAAGCCCGCGTCATGTCTCGCTCGCGGCCGCCTTGGCCGTTCGCGTGAAGTTGCCGCCGTTCGTGGCGGCCGTTGTGCTCTTGCGCAATCCCGACGAAGCGACCGTGCGCGAGACGCTACGAGTCCTGAAGCCCGATCTGCTCCAGTTCCACGGCGAGGAAACTGCTGCGTTCTGTGCGAGCTTCGGCTGGCCTTATCTGAAAGCGGTGGCGATGCAGGATCAGCCGCGTTCGCTGGCCGAGATCGCGGCGGAATACGCGAGCGCTGCGGCGTTGCTGCTCGATGGTCATGCGGTGGGCGGGCAGGGCGGTCTGGGCAGGGCGTTCGACTGGCAGCGGGCTAGCGAAAAGGTCGGCGTCCCGCTGATGCTTGCCGGCGGCCTGCGGCCGGACAATGTCGCCGCCGCGATCCGCGCGGCGCGGCCCTATGCAGTCGATGTCAGCAGCGGCATCGAAGCCGCGCCCGGCATCAAGGATTCAGGCAAAATGAGGGCCTTCGTGCGCGAGGTTCAGCGCGCCGACCACGAATCCTGAAACCAGAAGACGTATCCCCGTGATTTACGAAAACCTGCCGGACGCCCGCGGCCATTTCGGTCCGTATGGCGGGCGCTTTGTCGCCGAAACCCTGATGGAGCCGCTGCGCGAACTCGAAGCCGCGTATAACCAGCTCAAGGTCGATCCGGCCTTCCGCGCCGAGCTCGATCGCGATCTCGCACTCTACGTCGGCCGGCCTTCGCCGCTGTATCCGGCCGAACGCCTGACAAAAAAATGGGGCGGCGCGCAGATCTACCTCAAGCGCGAAGACCTGAACCACACCGGCGCGCACAAGATCAACAACACGGTCGGCCAGGCGCTGCTCGCGAAGCATCTCGGCAAGACCCGCATCATCGCCGAGACCGGCGCCGGCCAGCATGGTGTGGCGAGCGCAACAATCGCCGCGCGACTCGGCCTCCAGTGCGTCGTCTACATGGGCGCCGAGGACATCGAGCGGCAAAGCCCGAACGTCTACCGCATGAAGCTGCTCGGCGCTGAAGTGGTGCCGGTGCACAGCGGTACGAAGACGCTCAAGGACGCGCTGAACGAAGCGCTCCGCGACTGGGTTACCAACGTCGACGACACCTTCTATGTCATCGGCACCGTTGCCGGTCCGCATCCTTATCCGATGCTGGTGCGCGACTTCAACGCCGTGGTCGGCCGTGAAGTCATCACGCAATCCCGGAACATGCTCGGCCGTTTCCCCGATGCGCTGGTCGCCTGCGTCGGCGGCGGCTCGAACGCAATCGGCCTGTTCCACCCATTCATTCCGCACGACAGCGTCAAGATGTACGGCGTCGAAGCTGGCGGCGACGGCATCGCCACGGGCCGTCATGCCGCACCTTTGTCGGCTGGCAAGCCAGGCGTGCTGCACGGCAATCGCACCTACGTCATGGCCGACGACAATGGCCAGATCATCGGCACACACTCGATTTCCGCCGGTCTCGATTATCCGGGTGTCGGCCCCGAACACTCCTGGCTCAAGGACATCGGCCGCGTCAGTTACGTCTCCGTGACCGACGACGAGGCGCTCGCCGCCTTCCACGAACTGACGCGCACGGAAGGCATCATCCCGGCGCTGGAATCGGCGCATGCCGTGGCTTACGCGAAAATCCTCGCGCCATTGATGAAGCGCGACGAGATCATCGTCGTCAATCTCTCCGGCCGCGGCGACAAGGACATCTTCACGATCGCCAAGCGCGAAGGCATCCAGCTGCTGTGATGGCCATCCTGTTCCGGCAACCGGGCATCCATGCCCGGACTATTCAAAAAAAGCCAAGACCATGAGTCGTATCGAAGGCGTATTCGCGGCACTCAAGGCCTGCGGCGGCAAAGCCCTGATTCCGTACATCACGGCCGGCGACCCGAGCCCCGCGCATACCGTCGGCCTCATGCACTCCCTGGTCGCAGGCGGCGCCGACATCATCGAACTCGGCGTGCCGTTTTCCGACCCGATGGCCGACGGTCCGACCATCCAGCTGGCCTGCGAGCGCGCGCTCCTGCACGGCACCAGCCTCTGGCAGTGTTGCGATTTCGTTGCCGAGTTCCGGCGCACGAACACCGATACACCTGTCGTGCTGATGGGCTATCTGAATCCGATCGAGGCGCGCGGTCTCGAAGCCTTCGCCGATCGTGCGAAAGCCTCGGGTGTGGACGGCGTGCTGATCGTCGACCTCGCGGTCGAGGAAGCGCCCGAGATGGCACCGCAGTTGCGTGCGCGGGGGCTCGATCTCATTTTCCTGCTCGCGCCGACCAGCTCCGACGCCCGCATCGAAGCGATCACGCGTGAGGCCAGCGGCTATCTCTATTACGTCTCGCTGAAAGGCGTCACCGGCGCGGCGACGCTGGACATCACCAGTGTCGCGGCCAAGCTCGCGCAGATCCGCCAGCACACGAAATTGCCGCTCGCCGTCGGTTTCGGCATCCGTGATGCCGAAACCGCTGCGCGGGTCGGCCGGGTCGCCGATGGCGTGGTGGTCGGCAGTGCGCTGGTGCAGTTGATCGAGCGCAACGTCCAAACCCCCGAAACCCTTCCGAAGCTTCTCGGCAGCCAGCTCGGCGCGATGCGTGCAGCGCTGGACACGATCAAACCCCTTTAGAATGCCGCCATGAGCTGGCTAGAAAAAATCTCCGGATCGAAACTCCTGACCGGCGGCGTACGCAAGAAGAGCGTGCCGGAAGGCTTGTGGATGAAGTGCGATTCCTGCCAGTCCGTGCTGTATCGCGCCGAGCTGGAACGCACGCTGGAGGTTTGCCCGAAATGCGGCGCGCATCGCGCGATTTCGGCGCGGGCGCGGCTCAATCATTTCCTCGACGCCGAGCCGCGCATCGAGATTGCTCCGAAAATTCGCTCCTCCGATCCGCTGAAGTTCAAGGACAGCCGCAAGTACACCGAGCGACTCGCCGAGGCGCGCGAGGACACCGACGAAGAAGACGCGCTGATCGTCATGCGCGGGCAACTGATGGGCCTGCCGCTGGTCACGGTGGTGTTCGAGTTCGGCTTCATGGGCGGCTCGATGGGCAGCGTGGTCGGCGAGAAATTCGTACGTGGCGTCAACGCCGCGCTCGAACACGGCGTGCCGCTCGTGTGCTTTTCGGCGAGCGGCGGCGCGCGCATGCAGGAATCGCTGTTTTCGCTGATGCAGATGGCGAAGACCAGTGCTGCACTCGCAAAGCTCTCCGAGCGCGGGCTGCCGTTCATCTCGGTGCTGACGCATCCGACCATGGGCGGTGTCTCGGCCAGCCTGGCAATGCTCGGCGACGTGCACATCGCCGAGCCGAAGGCGCTGATCGGTTTCGCGGGCCCGCGTGTGATCGAGCAGACCGTGCGCCAGAAATTGCCGGAGGGCTTTCAACGCGCCGAGTTCCTGCTTGAGAAAGGCGCGATCGACATGATCGTTGACCGCCGCGAGCTGCGCGAAAAAATCTACCGCCTGCTTTCGATGCTGACTCACTTCGCGCCGGCTGTCGGCAACCTGGCCGCGCAAAACGCCGTTGCCCACTGACGCCGGCCCCGCCGCGAGTTGGCGGCTGGCCGACTGGCTGGCGTATCAGGAGCAGCTGCATCCGCGCGCGGTCGAACTCGGGCTCGATCGCGTCCGCCTTGTTGCCGTGCGGCTCGGCCTGCTGCCGACGCGCGCCGTCACGCTGACGGTTGCAGGCACCAATGGCAAGGGCTCCAGCGTCACGCTCGCAGCCGGGATTTATCGGGCCGCCGGGTATCGCGTCGGCCGTTACACCTCACCGCATCTGATCGACTACAACGAACGCATTGCGATCAATGGCGTCGACGCCAGCGACGAGGCGCTCTGCATCGCGTTCACCGAAATCGAGAAAGCGCGCGGCGCCACACCGCTGACCTATTTCGAGTACGGCACACTCGCCGCGCTCTGGCTGTTCCGCGATGCCGGCTGCGAGGTGCAGGTGCTCGAAGTGGGTCTGGGCGGCCGGCTCGACGCCGTCAACATCGTCGACGCCGACTGCGCGTTGATCACCAACATTGGTCTCGATCACACCGACTGGCTCGGGCACGATCGCGACAGCATCGGCTACGAGAAGGCCGGTATCCTGCGCGCCGGGCGACCGGCGATCTGCGTCGAGGCGGAGCCGCCGCAGCGGTTGCTCGATCATGCTGCGGCGATCGGCGCGCCGCTGCAATTGCTCGAGCGGGATTTCTTTTTTCAGCGCGAGCTAAACCAATGGTCCTGGAAAAATTCCCTGCTGACGCTTACCCAGCTTCCGCCACCAGCGCTCGCCGGTGCGGCCCAGTACACGAACGCTGCCGGCGTGCTGGCTGCCGTCGCCACGCTCGGCGCGCGCCTGCCGGTCGCGAAGGACGCAATCGACACGGCCCTGAAAGCGCTACGCCTTCAGGGCCGTTACGAGACGCTCGGTCCGGTGATTCTCGACGTTGCGCACAATGTCGAATCGGCCATCGTGCTTGCCGACAATCTCCGCGCCGATGCCGCGCCGGGTCGGCGCTGGCTGGTGCTCGGCATGTTCGCCGACAAGCCGGTCGAAGGCGTCTGCGCCGTGCTCGCGCCGCGGGTGGCTGGCGCCTGCTTCGGTCGCCTGCCGCCGCCACGCGGGCTGAGCGACGATGAACTCGCGCGACGCGCCGCGAGCGCCGGTCTGATCGGCGAAGCCTGCGGCACCATCGAGCAGGCTTTCCGTCGCGCGCAGACGCTGGCCGCGCCGGAAGATTGCATACTGGTTTGCGGTTCCTTTCTCACGGTTGCGGATGTCGCGAGGTTGCTTGATGAATGAAGTGTTCCGGCGTCGGTTGATCGGCCTGGCGATTCTGCTGGTGCTGGTTTTTGTGTTGTCGTTGCTGTTGCCCAAGGATCCTGGGGAGAAGGACAGCGGCGACGCGCTTTCGACGACGGTCAGCCTGGTCGATCATCCGGCCGAACCAAACGCCGCACCGCCGGCGGCGCCGGAAAATGCTGCCCCGGCAGCCGAATCAGTGACACCGGATGCGTCGCCCGAAAAGCCGACGGCAATCGCCAACGACAGCCCGAAGGCAGCGGAAACGGTTGCCGGAAATCCGCCGCCAGCGTTGAAGCCGTCGCCGCGCGCAGCCTTAGCGGAGCAAAAACCGTCGGCAGCGAAGGCCGCACCGGCGTCCGCCAAACCGATCGAAACGCCAAAGCCCAAAACGAGACCGGCGCCACCAAAACCAAAGCTTGCCGAAGCGGTTTCGACGCCAGCTCTGCCGACGCTCCCGCCGCCAACCACGACGGCTGCGGCCTGGTATGTGCAAATCGGCAGCTTCTCGGATGAGGGCACGGCCACGACGATCCTGAGCCTGATGCGCAACATCGGCTACAAGGGCGAGGTCTCGAAGATCGTCAACGACGCAGGCGCGACGCTGCATCGTGTACGGCTTGGCCTATACGCATCGGAAGCGGCAGCGCAACAGGTGCAGGAGAAGGTCGTGCGGCAGGGCTACCCGCAAGCCCGCGTCGTCGACGAAGGCGCTGCGAAAAAGTAGAACAGCGCGATTCCCGGCAGTAACCGGGAAGTTCGGCTTTGACGGGTGGGCTGCCCCAGACTCGAACTGGCAACCTACGGATTCACGGGCGGCCTCGGCAGATCGCAGAAACCGGAAACCCCAGGTCCTGCAACGCTCGTCGCAATCTGTCGAGGCGTCAACTCGCCGGCCGCTGGGCATCAAGGCGCAGCGGTCCGGCCATCGGCAAGGCAATATCGAGGCCGTCCTGCGGCGCAATTCAGGTTGCGATCTTGATACGGTTTAGGGCACCGTGCGCCCCGAGTGGCTGACGGCTCTACCGTCACAAGCTTGGCGATTCATCAGGCGAGAGCGTTTGCGCCTGCGGGTAGATTGGAGGGTATTACTTCCACGTCCCACGCCAGATTCCGAAACGCATCCCTGACCAGGGGTGTGCGCCGGAATCCGTTGCTCTCTGTGGCACGATGGACGCATCCAGCAGCGTCCGAAGCGGTTCTGCAATTGCGTGGCGATTGAGGCACTCCGCACCGTCCCCCGCGTGACGGCGGCCCTCCTTCCGACCTCCATTCCGTTGTATTCGACTGGTAAACAAATGAAGTTATTTTCGAAAATCACTGCCAACGGCGTGACCTGCGCGCGCGTGCTGCTGCTCGGTCTTTCGGCGATGAATGCCGATGCCGGCATCATTGCGGACACGTTAAACCCTTCGACAACGCCGGCGACGGTTACCACGAGTGCGGCCGCAGGCACGTTTGCGATGTCCACGACGCTTTATCCCGCGAACCAGAGCGCCGGCTCGGTGACCGTGAAGGTCAACCGCGCGGGCGGCAGCACTGGCTCGGTGACCGTGCGCATTGCTACCGCAGATGGGACAGCCGTGTCGGGAACGAACTACACCGCAGGCCGCGTCACATTGACTTGGAAGAGCGGCGATACGGCAAGCAAGAGTTTCAGCGTGAAGCTCAGCACCGCGCAACCTTACTCGGGCCGAAAGTCGTTCTTGGTCCAGCTGAGCTTGCCGGCGGGCGGCGCTGCAATCGGCTCGCCGAATGCGGCGACGGTGACGGTGACCGGCAGCAGCACGACGACGACGACGTCTGGCGCCGCCAGGCTCGCCGCGCTGCTCGGGCGACCCGGTCGCCTGCTCGTCGGCCTCGGCCACGCGAACAATCCGTCCGATATCATTTCACAGCGCCTGAAGCCCGACATTTACGACCGCTATCTGTCGAATCAGGGGCCCGGTTCGTGGACGACCTGGAACAGCCCAGCCGGCGCCTATGTCGGGATCGTCGCCAATGAGGCGGACAGCGTCGGCGCGGTGCCGATGTACACGCTCTACCAGATGGCGACCAATGGCGAAGGCAACCTCGGCAGCGTCAACGACAGCCAGTTCATGACCACCTACTGGGCCAACGTCAAGCTGCTGTTCCAGAAGATCGCCGAATACAACAAGCCAGCCTTGGTCAACTTCGAGCCGGATTTCTGGGGCTTCGTGGAGCGGCAGGCGCCGAACGCCGACCCGGCACTCGTTCCCGCGAAGGTCAGCTTCGATGCCGATTGCACCTCGTTGCCGAACAACGCCACCGGCATCGCCGCCTGCCTGGTGCGCAAGGCGCGCAAATACGCGCCCAAGGCTTACGTTGGCTTCCCGCCGTCTGACTGGGGCGGCGACACCGCTGCACAAGTTGTCACCTTCATGAACAAGCTCGGCGCTGGCAGCGCCGACTTCGTTGTGATGCAGACGCTGGACCGCGACGCCGGCTGCTTCGAGGCCAGCGGGCCGAACTGCTCGCGGGCGGGTACGTTCTACTGGGACGAAAGCAACGCCACGCATCCGAACTTCCACGATCACCTTGCGACCGCGAAGGCTTATCACAACGGCATCGGCGGCCTGCCTCTACTGTGGTGGCAGACACCGTTGGGCGTGCCATCGTCGAGCCGTGGCGGCTCGAGCGGCCGCTATCGCGACAACCGCATGCATTATTTCCTGACCCACGCGGGTGAGCTCACTGCAGCCGGCGCACTCGGTGTCGTGTTCGGCGCGGGTGAAGATCATCAGACGACCATTCGCACCGACAACGGCCAGTTCCAGACGTTGTCCGCGCAATATTTAGCGCGTCCGGCGCCGCTGCCGTGAACCGGCTCGCCGTCGTCGAACGCCGGCGGCGCGCTTTATCGCCTGGCAGCAGCGCACACCATGCAACGAACTGTTGGACGGCGCACCGGGGTAGTCCCGCAAGTAACAGCAACTGCAAAAAATCGGGCAATAAAAAAGCCGCTAGTGGCGGCCGTTTTACCTGTACATAATTGATTGACTGGTGGGCTGCCCCAGACTCGAACTGGGAACCTACTGATTAAGAGTCAGCTGCTCTACCATTG
>JAYWBB010000157.1:0-9007 GCA_043781855.1 Nevskia sp.
CACGCCGTTGCTGACCGCGAGCGCGCCGTAAAACGCGCCATCGCTGCGCTGGCCGAGCACGAGACCTTGCTGTGCCGGTGCGCCACGCTGAGTCGTGGTGCAGCCACCAGGGAATGGATTGGCCGGCACGCCAAGGCCAGCCATTGCGAGCAGCACGTTCTGGTAGTTCGGCGTCGGCCCGCCGCGACGATGGCCTTGCAAGTCCGCGAACAAGAGCGTCAGCGAGCAGTCGGCCTGGCGTTGCAGAAATGGGATCACCACGTCGTCCGGGCTGGCGATTGCCTGTGCCGATATCCCGAGCGACGTAGGTCCAGGCGAAGTAGGCGCAGCGCTGGCCCGGACGGGGCTCAAGGTAACCAAATTGTCGAGCGAGTCAGGTGTTACTGGTCGGGGCGGAGGCGTGTCACAGCCGGCGACTGACAATGCGCCGATGATCCCGACGAGTACCAGCTTACCCATTGAACGCATTGCGAATTCTCCTTGCCTACTGGTAGGTAATGCGGCGCATTTCAGAGTCGTGTATGAACAGGTGTCGGGATGCGCAAAAACATCACGCGGTTGAAGCGGCCATTCGTCAGCCGCCTCGACGAATCGCGTTATCCGGGATCGGCTGGCGCCGCATGCACGATCCACTCGTACGTGAACGCCGCCGCCGGTGGCTGCGCTTCGACGCGAATGGACTTCGATCCATCGGCGAACAGCTGCGCCGGCACGAGTGCCTCGATGTAGCGATAACGGCCCGCGCTGACCAGCGCGAGATCGTCGATGCGCAGCAGCGGCGTGGTTGCGCCATCGTCGGCAAACAGGCTGAGCCGATAACGTGCTGACGAGTCCGGCTGCTCGATCTCGGCCTGTACGCGAACCTGCGTTGCGTCGTTCGTCAGCCTGAGGTCGATGGCCGCGTTCTGCGTGCCACGTTCGACCGAGGCGAGCAGCACCAGCGTCTGCGGTGCGGTGCTGGCCGCAGATTGCACCGCATCAGGCCGAGGTCCGCGCGACAGCACTACCACTGCGGCGACCACACTGGCTGCCAGTGCCGCGCCAGTCACGGCGATCCATGCGCGGCGG
This sequence comes from Nevskia sp., assembly GCA_043781855.1. GTDB lineage: Bacteria > Pseudomonadota > Gammaproteobacteria > Nevskiales > Nevskiaceae > Nevskia. The sequence continues at coordinate 1,069 of JAYWBB010000157.1, forward strand.
CGATGACGCGGCGCAATCAGCGGCGGTTCCTTCACCCCATCGCCTACAGGCGTGAGAGCGCTTTTCAAGGCCTGGCTGAAACGCAGACGCTCGCGCGCTTCCGGCGTGGTCAGAACGTGCTGCTCGAATGCGCTGCGCTCGGCTGGAATCAAACGATCGCGCGCGTAGTCGTCGTACAGGTCATGCTCGGCCTCGCGCAGGGCATTGAGCAGCGGCGGTTCCGCGAGCAGGCGTTGCTCCAACGCCTGTGCCTGCTCGTCCGGCAGGCGATGCAGCAGCAGCGTGCGCCACGCCGACGGCAGCGGTTCTGGCAGGTTCGGATCGTTCATGACTGTTCAGTGTTGCCGCGCGCGTTTTCATCACGGCGCAGCCGTTCGCGGACACAGGTTTCGAGCGCTGCGCGCAGCCGCAGCGCGCGGTTGCGCAAGGCGTTCAGGTTAAGGCCTAGCGACGCGGCAAGCCGCTGCCGAACGTGAATGCGGCCAGCTTCGTCGTCGGCGTAATAGGCAAGGATGAGACGCGACGATTCCTCGCCGATCTTGTTCAGACAGCCGCGCAGCGCGGCGTGGGCTTCAAGATCATCCACTTCATCCGGCTCCGGCGCCCGCAAGCGATCCAGTTCGCCGGCCGCCGCGCGTCGCGCCAGCGGCCGGTTGCGCGCTTCGAGCAGCACGAGTCGCGCGATGCCGTGCAGATAGGCTGAGACATGTTCGACCGTGACGCCCTCGTGCAGACGCTTGGCGAGGCGCTCCAGCGAGTCATCGGCCAGCGCCTCGGCCTCGATCGGCAGATGCAGCCGGAACATCGCGATCAGCCGCAGGCGCAGCCGCTCGTAAACCGGCGCAGCCGGTTCGCCATCGGCGCCGAGGCGCAGCAGCAGTGCATCGAAGGGCGCACGCGGCGGCGATTCGTCGGCGGCCGGCGAAATGCTGCTCATGGCGCCGCATCGCGCCAATCGCCCTGCAGCACATAGCCGGCCCAGTAATAGGGCGCGGACCAGTGCGGGTCTTCGGCAAGCCGCATCTGCGCAAGACGCAAGGCCTCGTCCGGGCTGCGATGCTCCTTCAGCAGTGCGCTGTAAAAGAGCTGCATGAACGCGGCCGAGGCGCCGTCGTCCACCGTCCACAGGCTGGCCAGCACACGCCGCGCACCGGCATAGAAAAATGCGCGCGCGAGATTGAAGCTGCCTTCGGCGCCGGTGCTTTTGCCGAGTGCAGACTCGCAGGCGCTGAGCACGACCAAATCTGCCGGCATGCGCAGATTGTAGAGATCGTTCATGCGCAGAAAGCCGTCCTGCGGCGCGCCGGCCGCATCGAACAGCGACAGCACCACACCGGACAGTTCGGGATGCTGTAGATCGAGCAGCGCGTGCGTGGCGAAGTGGACGATGCGGTACCGCGACCAGTCGGTCTTCAGCACCGCCTCGCGGCTGGCCGCGAAGTCGAGCGCAACCAGCGACGCGCCGGCAGGCACGAGGCCGGACAAGGTCTGCGCCTCTTCGCGCGAATGGCGCAGACGCGGCAGCCCGGCGAGGCCGGCGTTCTCCGCTGCGCGCGTCACAGCGCGATGCGGGTCGCTGCCGGCGGCGAGTGCGCGGCCCCGCAGTCGCGGATCGTCGGCCGTGAATACCGGGTCGGCAAACACCGCGAGCGCCAGCGGGCGCGGGGCCGGCGCAGGCTCATCGCGCAGCCAGCGCAGCGTCTGGATCGAGGGCAGATAGACGTCATCGGATTTGCTGGCCGTGCCGGCGCCAAAGTCCAGCAGATCGAACGGCAGCCGCTGCAATTCGCCGTCGGCGACGATCACGCGCCGTGGCTTTTTCAACGCCGCGTCGATCGGGGCGAGCAGCTGGTCACGCAGCCTCGCGCTGAATCTGCGTACATCGGCGAGGTTGGCAGCTTCGATTGCGGCCCGTTGCTCCAATGGCAGGTCAGCGGTCTGCCGCGTCACCGCTTCGCGCAGCTTCACGGCGTTCACCTCGAGCTCCGCGCGCGGCGGCAGGACGTACGCGTGCAAGCCGTCGCGCGTCAGCAGCCAGAGATAGCTGCGTTCCTCGCCGAGCCAGTATTCGAGCACTGCGGTATCGGGATCGAGCCATTGCGAGCGGATTTTCACCAGCGACAGCGGCTGCGGGTCGACGGCTTCAGCGTAATGCGGCGCAGCGGCGCGGATGCGGCCACGGATGGCGTCGAGTGTGCGGCTGGCGCCGTCGATGTCCCTTTGCAGCTTCACGCGCTCGACCGGCGCAGCACCAGCCGGCAAACGATTCAGCGCGTAGCCGAGCGCGTGAAGGCGATCCTCCGCGGCGTCGCGCGCGGCGCGCAGTGGCGGCGGCAAATGCGTGTCGGCCAGTATCTGGCGTTGGGCGAGCTGGTCGGTCAGCGTGCGTGCGCGTGCGCGTTCAGCGGCCTGCAAAGCAGCCTCGGCATGACCGTGGCGCGGCTCGTGCTGATCGAGCCGCATGAGGATGTCGATGTAAAGTTGATAGTAGCTGCGCGCGGGGCCGAAATAGCTCGTGCGCAGCGCTGGGTCGTCGATACGTGCGCGCTCGGCTTCGATCAGGCTCAGCGCCTTCTCGATCGAACGGCGCGCCGCCGGCAGGGCGCCGGCGGCATCGTCAAGCCGGGCCAGGCTGGCATGCGCGACGACCACGGCGCCGACCGCCTGATTTTTCAGCGCGATGCCGAGCGCCGTCTCGTAGACGCGCCGCGCCGCTTCGGCATGCTGCCCGCGGCTTTCCAGATCGCCGAGCGAGAGCAGCGCGTAAACCTCCTCGCCAGCGCCGATCTGCCGGAATCCGGTCACGGCCGCATCCAGCTGCCGCCGTGCCTCGTCGAAGTCGCCACGCTCGATGGCGCACACGCCGAGCCCGCGCTGAGCATCCGCCGCCTCGCGCGCCAGCTGGCGTGACTGCGCGAGCGCCAGCGCGCGACCATATGAGATCACGGCCTCGTCGCAGTGCGCCTCGTCTTTCTGCAGATCGCCGCGGCTGTCCTCGATCCTCGCGAGGCAGGGGATGTCGTCGCTGGCGCGGCAGGTGGCCTCGGCTTCGCGCCAGGCGTCCAAGGCCTCGGCGTGATCTCCGAGCTGATACAGCGTGATGCCGAGATTGAGCCGCGCGTTGCCTTCGATCAGCGGAAAGCGCAAGCCCTGCAGGTCTTCGAGCGTCTGCCGGTGCGCGGCCAGCGCGCTGGCCAGCTGGCCGCGCGTGAGGTAGAGCCCGGCGAGACTGTCACGGACAAAGGCGATGCGCTCGCGGTCGCCGATCTTCTGCGCCAGCGCCAGCGCGGCATTGCCGGCCACGAGCGCCTTGCTGTTGGCGCCAAGGACGCGATACATCGTGCCGAGATTGCCGAGCAGCGTGGCCTCGTTCGGCGGATCCCCGATCGCGCGGGTCAGCGTCAGCGCCCGTTCCTCGGCGGCAACGGCAGCCGCGAAATCCCCGAGCGTGGAGTTGGACACGCCGATCATGTGATGAGCCTTGGCCAGGTCGGCGCGGTCGTCCGCGCAGAGGGCACGCACCGCAGTCGCCGCCGCAGCACGCGCGGCGCGGTAGTCGCCGGCCGAGTATTCGAGTCGCGCCAGCCCAAGGCCGGCCGCGCGGGCATTGCAGCCATCACCCATTGCCAGCCACTCGCGCCGTGCCGAAACATACAGTACACGCGCTTTCGAAAACCGGGTCTTGTCACCCGCGCGACGTAGTGATTCGGCGTCACCCAGCAGAACATCTGTCGCCGCGCGACGCCGCAGGATGGGTGTCAGCGGCATGGGCCTGCCAACCTGCAGCGCGTAACTGGCACCATGCCCGGCTTCGGCCGGCGCGATCGCGAAACGGAACGACGTCGCGACCTCGGCGATGAGTGTCAATCGCAGCTGCGCGCCGCGACCGCCGGCCGGTCTCGACGGCGCACGCGCGAGCTCGGCCGGCCAATCGAGGCGCAGGGCATCGGCAATCTGCGTTACGGTCAGCGCAACAGCCGTTGCGGCGGGAAGATCGAGACGGTAATCGCGGCCGGGGCCGGCGCCGAGTTCGAAGTCGATACGCTGGCCCGGCGTCAGTTCGACCCGGTCGGCGTCGGCATCGGCCGAAGTCGCAAAGGACGCGACGAGGAATACCACGAACCAGCAGGTTCGAGCCATCCGGCAGCTGCGCGGCGCGACAACACCCCCACTGCGCATAGATTCCCCAAGCGTCACGAGCACGCGAACCTTGTTCTACGCGATCAGCACTCGCATCGCCATGGGGAATTCAACCCGGGCCAGCACCGCGACAATCAACAACGCATACGGAAGAAAATGCCAAAGAAGCCCATCAGCAGCGAACTCAAAACAATGTTTGCCAGCTCACGTTCGAACGGGTCCGCGACTCATTCAGCGCATCTTTCGCCCGAAGCGCGCCAGCAGCGCCGGGATCACCGCTTTCGGCACCAGCTTCTTGACCGGCGCGCCGAGGCTTGCGAGCTCGCGCACGAGGCTCGACGACAGATGCTCGAACTGCGGACTCGGCGCGAGCATTACGGTATCGAGATCCGGATAGAGATCGCGGTTCATCGTCGCCATCTGCTTCTCGTATTCGACATCGGCAACGTTGCGCACGCCGCGCACCAGCACCGTGACGCCGTGCTCGCGCGCGAAGTCGACGACCAGGCCGCGGAAGCCGAGCACCGACACGTTGTCGAGATCGGCGGTGCAGGCTTCGATCAGCGCAACGCGCTCCTCGATCGAGAACGTCGGACTCTTCGCCGGGTTCAGGCCGACCGCGACGATCAGCCTCGGAAACATCCGCGCGGCGCGGTGGATGATGTCGTCGTGGCCCAGCGTGATCGGGTCGAAAGTGCCCGAATAACCAGCGATGACGCTCACGGTTTCGTCTCCCCCAAGGCGAACAGTCCGTAGCTTACCTGACCCGCCGTTTTTTCCTTGAGCACGGTATAACCCGACGGCAGCGTCGGCGGCTTGCCCTTCGGCCATTCGAGATAGATGCGGCTGCCTTCCTTGAGTACGCGCGGCAGCGCGGCGAGTGTCGCTGCGAGCAGCGTGCCTTCGTACGGCGGATCGACGAAGACGATGTTGTAGCGGCCCGTCGTCGAGCGCAGGAAGGCGAGTGCGTCGCCCTGCACGACGTCGCTGCGGGCCTCCAGCTTCAGTTTCGTGATCGCGACGCGGATCGCCTCGGCCTGCTGCCTTCCGGTCTCGACGAAGCTCGCCTGCGCCGCACCGCGCGACAGGGCTTCGAGCCCGAGCGCACCGCTGCCGGCGAACAGGTCGAGCGCGGTCGCGCCCTCGATGATCGGGCTGAGCCAGTCGAACAGCGTCTGCCGCACGCGGTCCGGCGTTGGCCGCACGCCCCCATCCAGGCTGTTGGCGGCATCGAAGTCGATCAGGCGGCTGCGGAATTCGCCGCCGATGATGCGCAGGCGGCCAAGGGGTCGTTTCATCGTTTTCGCTTGATCCAGTTTTCGATCTTGAGACCGGGCACGCGCTTGAATTCGCGTTCGTTGTTGGTGACGAGGGTCAGGCCGCGATTGAGCGCTTGCGCCGCAATCAGCAGATCGTACGGACCAATGGGCTGGCCTTTGCGTTCGAGGCCGGCTCGGACTTCACCGGCTGTCAGCGCATCATCCGGCGAAAAATCGACAAGTTCGAAGGGTGCGGCGAAGGTTTCAAGTCGCGCGAGATTGTCGCTCTTCCGAGCGCTCTTGCAGGCGCCGAACGACAGTTCGAACCAGACGATCACGGACAATTTTATGTCGTCCGGCGACTCCTTTCGCATCCGCAAGACGACCGCAGAACCGGGATCGTTGATCGCCTCGATGCAGATGTTCGAATCGAGCAGATATCTCATTCGTCGAAAGAGATTTTCGACGAGGGCATCGGTGGCTGTTGGCGGCCTTCGGGCATGAATTTGCCGTCGAACTTCGCCAGCGCATCGGCCCATGCGTCCCAGCTAAAGGACTTCTTCACCGGCTCCAGCACCACGCGCTCGCCTTCTTTCCAGATCCGCACTTCGGTGCCTTCCATGCGGAATTCCTTGGGCAGGCGCACCGCTTGCGAGGCGCCGTTGGTGAACAGACGCGCGGTCTTGCGCTCGCCGACAGCCTTGCGTTTCTTCGGCGTCGCCACGATGGATTTGATCTTCGCGGATGTCTTCATTGCACACTCCGTAGTCTATACAGCGTGTATAGACTACGCCGCAGCCCCCATCTCGACAAACCCGCTCAGGCCTGTGTACCGCCGACGGTCATGCTGTCGATCTTCACAGTCGGCTGGCCGACACCGACCGGCACGCTCTGGCCATCCTTGCCGCAGACGCCGACGCCGCTGTCGAGCGCGAGATCGTTGCCGAGCATCGACACGCGCGACAGCGCTTCGGGACCATTGCCGATCAGCGTCGCGCCCTTGACCGGCCGGGTGATCCGGCCGTTCTCGATGAGATAGGCCTCACTCGCGGAGAAGGTGAAGTTGCCGTTGGTGATGTCGACCTGACCGCCGGCGAAGTTGACGGCGTAAAGACCCTTCTCGACCGAGGCGATGATCTCGCGCGGATCGTGCGGGCCGTTCAGCATGTAGGTGTTGGTCATGCGCGGCATCGGCAGGTGCGCGAAGGATTCGCGGCGGCCGTTGCCGGTCGGGGCAACGCCCATCAGGCGCGCGTTGAGCTTGTCCTGGATGTAGCCGCGCAGGATGCCGTTCTCGATCAGCGTGGTGCACTGCGAGGGCGTGCCCTCGTCGTCGAGCGTCAGCGAGCCGCGCCGGCCCGGCAGCGTGCCGTCGTCGACGATGGTGCAGAGCTTCGAGGCGACCGGCTGGCCGATGCGACCCGAATACGCCGAGGTTCCCTTGCGATTGAAATCGCCTTCGAGACCATGGCCGATCGCCTCATGCAACAGAATTCCGGGCCAGCCCGGGCCCAGTACGACGGTCATCGAACCGGCTGGCGCCGGCCCGGCTTCGAGCAGCATCAGCGCCTGGCGCACGGCTTCGGCGGCGTAGCGCTCAGGCGCATCGCCACCGAAAAAATCGGCGTATTCGCCGCGACCGCCGCCGCCGCTGGACGCCTGTTCGCGGCGGCCGTTCTGCTCGGCGATGACGGTGACGTTCATGCGCACCAGCGGCCGCACATCGGCGGCGAGCGTGCCATCGGAGCAGGCGACCATCACGATCTCGTGGCTCGCGGCCAGCGAGACCATGACTTGCGTGATGAGCGGATTGATCGCGCGCGCCGCCGTGTCGGCGCGCTTCAGCAATTCGAGTTTTTTTACCGTCACCCAGCCATCGAGCGGGCTCGTCGCCGGATACAAAGCCGCCGGATTCGGCGTGGCCATCGCGCTCAGGCTGCCGCTGCCGCCCTGACGGACGATGGCGGTCGCGGCCGAGGACGCGTCGGTCAGCGCCAGCAGCGTGAGTTCATCGGAATACGCGAAGCCGGTCTTCTCGCCGCTGATCGCGCGCACGCCGACACCTTGCTCCGTGTGGCTCGAACCGGATTTGACGATGCCGTCCTCGAAGAACCAGCTCTCCGAGACCGAGTTCTGGAAATAGAGATCGGCCGCGTCGATACCCGGCTTCATCAGCCCGGACAGCACGCGCTGGATTTTCGCATCGTCGAGCGATGCAGGTGCGAGCAGGGTTTGTTCGGCGAGCGTGAGAGCAGTGGTCATGGCGTTGGGTCCGCGCTAAAAAAGAAAAGTTGAAGTCCTTCTCCCTCCGGGAGCAGGGTTGGAACGAGGGACTCTCAAATTGGGAGCAATCCTGGATTGTAGAGTCCGTCACCCCCGCCCCTCTCCTGGAGGGAGAGGGGAGACAAGCGTTATTCCGATCCTTCGTTGAGATAGGGACGGAAAGCTCTGACGCAAGGCGTGGAGCTTCGGAACATCGACCTCGGCAACGGCGATGCCCTCGCCCGCCTCGCAACAATCCAGCACCTCGCCCCAAGGCC
>JAYWBB010000158.1:0-24333 GCA_043781855.1 Nevskia sp.
AGCTGGCGGATCGCGAAGTCGTCCCTGAGATGCGGGAACTCGTTGAGGATGTACCACTGCGCGAGATAAACGCGATCGGCCGCGAAGCTCTTCAGATAATTCCAGTCGAGATGAAAGCGCGCATCGGCAGCGAGCGTCTTGCGGCGGTGATTGGGCAGCAGGCCGATGTCGTCGATCCCGGCCGCGCGGACTTTCTTTGCCGACTCCGCCAGTTCAAGCAGATAGGGTGCGACCGGCTGGATCACCGGCTCGCGCGTGACGCCCTGCTCGACCAGTCCGTTCTGGAAGCTGGTCACGACCTCGGAGCCATCGGGGCGACGCAGTTCGGCCAGCTTCTCGAAGGTCCAGCGCTCCGAGGCCGGCCACATCCGCACCGCACCCTTGACCAGCAGCGGCCGGTCCCGCGCATGGAAACCACCGCGCGCGGCGAGCGCATCTGCAGACAATTCCTCGACGAATCTGAACTCCGGGCCTTTATAAGCGGACATGATCTGGGGCAGGATGAAAAAGCGTGATGGTGGTGGCAGCGACGACATCTGCCTCAAGGAGGGAATCGCTGATGACTCAGCAGCCACGAAGACAGGCGACGGCAGTGCATGGAAGAAGGTAGCTAGTCTACTTTGACACAGGCTTTCACCGGGAAGACGGCAAGGCATCGTGAACGCCTCTTCCGGATCGTGCAGCGGCACTCAACGTCGGCGTCACTCACGGCCACTGCCGAAGACCCGCGTTGCCAAGTTCGCCTGCAAGTTCGGCGACCAGTCCAACCCCCGAAATGTCCAGCGTCGGCGCAATCTCGACCAGCGGCACGAGCACCCAGTTGCGCCGCGTGAGTTGCGGATGCGGCAGCTTCAGGCGAGGTGTTTCGATGATCTGCCCTTCGATGTGGAGGATATCGAGATCGAGCACGCGCGCCGTCCAGCGGATGGTGTCGCGCTGGCGACCGGCGGCGTCCTCGATGGCTTGCAGAGCGTCGAGCAGCGCGAGCGGCGTGAGATCGGTTTCGATGCAGCAGACCGCATTGCAGTAATCCGGTTGCCCGGGTGGCCCGACTGGATGGCTGCGATAAAGGGTTGAGCGCGCGATCAGCCGTGTGCCCGGCAGCGCCGCGATCTCGAGCATCGCACTTTCGAGCTGCTCCGCCGGCTGGCCGAGATTTGCGCCGAGCCCGAGATACGCCCTAGCCACCCGCTCCGCCGCCGCCACTTTTGCGCCGGTTGCGGCCACCGCGACGCCGGCGTTTCTTGACGCCTTCGCCCTCGTCGGCGCCATCCCGCTCGGCCTTCTCGATCGGCGTCGCTGCCTCGACCGGGATCGCCGGGAACGCGCCGGTCTGGGCTTTCGTCCACCATTCTCCCAGCTCCGCACAACCGGGTTCCCCGGCCTGCGCACGCAGCAGCAGAAAATCATAGGCGGCGCGGAAGCGCGGATGCGTGAGCAGGCGCTTGGCACGGCCGGGACGGCGATCCTCCAGGCGCGGTTGCAGCGACCAGATTTCACGCATCGGCAGCGAGAAGCGCTTCGGAATGGCGATGCGCCGCTGCTGGCGCGCAAGCACTTCCTCGGCGGCCTGCACATCGGCGACCGGATGCGGATGGCCCTGCTCGACTTCGAGGACGTAAGCGCGATCGGCGTAGGCGGGCCAGAGCAGTGCCCCGTAAAGGAAGGCGGGCGTCACTGTCTGGTCGCGCTCGATACGCAGCGCGGTATTGGCGAGCGCCAGGCGCACGAGTTCGAGATCGCGTTTGGCGGTGCTGATCGCGGCATCGGTTTCGGGGAACAGCTCGGCAAACAGACCCAGGCTCCGCAGTCCCTCGAAGTTCGCCAGACTGTCGCGGGTCAGGAAAATCTTGAGGATTTCGTCGAACAGCCGGGCCGGCGGAATTTCTCGCAGCAGCGAAGCCAGGCGCGCGATCGGCTCGGCGCTCGCCGGGTCAATCGTAAAGCCAAGCTTGTTGGCGATGCGCACGGCGCGGAGCATGCGCACCGGGTCTTCGCGGTAGCGCAGTTCGGGGTCGCCGATCAGGCGCAGGCGGCGCGCTTTCAGGTCGTCCATGCCGCCGGCGAAATCGACGATGGCGAAATCGCGGATGTCGTAGTACAGCGCGTTGACGGTGAAGTCGCGCCGGAAGGCGTCTTCCTCCAAGGTGCCGTAGATGTTGTCGGACAGGATGCGGCCGGTTTCGTCGCGCTCGTGGCTGTCGGTGATCGGGCCGCGGAAGGTGGTGACTTCGAGCACCTCTTCACCGGCGCGCACGTGCGCGATCATGAAACGGCGTCCGACCAGGCGACAGGAGCGGAACACGCGCTTGATCTCGTCGGGATGGGCACTGGTCGCGAGGTCGAAATCCTTCGGCTTGATCCCGGCGAGCAGATCGCGCACACCGCCGCCAACGAGATAAGCCTCGTAGCCGGCGTCCTTGAGTCCGTACAGCACTTTCAGCGCGCCCTGGGAAATGTTGGCGCGCGAAATCGGGTGCTGCTCGCGCGGAATGCGTGTTGGCTCGGTGATGGCGTGATCCTTGATTTTATGTTGTTCGCACGTGTCGCCGAGGTGGTGCTGACGCGCGGTGATCCCTATAATACGCGACGCAAGATACTTGCTCCTATCGTCTAGAGGCCTAGGACGGAGCCCTCTCACGGCTTTAACCCCGGTTCGAATCCGGGTAGGAGCGCCACTTCGAGACGCCGCCACCGTGCGGCGTTTCCGATTTATGGGCGAACGCGCCGCCCGCGATCAACCGGAACCCCGCATGTCTGCCGCCTATTTTCACGAGACCGTCACCCACGTCCACCACTGGAACGAAAGCCTGTTCAGCTTCCGCACCACCCGCGACTCGGGCCTGCGTTTTCACAACGGCCATTTCGTGATGATCGGCCTCGAAGTCGATGGCAAGCCCCTGACGCGCGCCTATTCGATTGCGAGCGCCAATCACGAGGAACACCTGGAATTCTTCAGCATCAAGGTGGAAGACGGCCCGCTGACCTCGAAGCTCCAGCATCTCAAGGTCGGCGACGCGATCATGGTCAGCAAGAAACCGGTCGGCACGTTGATCGTCGACGATCTCAAGCCCGGTAAAAACCTCTACCTGTTCGGGACCGGCACGGGACTCGCGCCGTTCCTGAGCATCATCAAGGACCCGCACGTCTACGAGCGCTTCGAGAAGGTCGTGCTGGTGCACGGCGTGCGCATGGTCAGCGAATTGGCCTATGCCGACTATCTCGATCTCGAACTGCCGAACGACGAGTTCATCGGCGAATACGTGCGCGAGCAGTTCATCTACTACCCAACCGTCACGCGCGAGCCCTACCGCAATCGTGGGCGGCTGACCGACCTCATCGAGAGCGGCAAGCTGTTCGAAGACATCGGTCTGCCGCCGTTCGACCCGATCCGCGACCGCGCGATGATCTGCGGCAGCCCGACCATGCTCACCGACACACGCAGCCTGCTCGACGCGCGCGGCTTCGTCGTCTCGCCACACCAGGGCACGCCCGGGGATTATGTATTCGAGCGGGCGTTCGTGGAGCGCTAGGGCGAACGGAACCCCGGCGACCACTTTTTCGCGAAGGCTGTCGGCTCTGCGGTTTCCGGTCCGTGTTCGTGACGCAGATCACGCAACAGCCTCGCGCTGCGTTTCAGTTCACGGTTTTCCCTGAACGGCGGACTTAGTCTCCAGATTACCGGCGGACCCATGCGTTTTTTCAGGGTGGCGATTGTGCCGGGAAGAAGCCTGCCGCGAAATCGCGGCCTGCTTCCGGAACTCAGGAGGCAGAGCCATGTTCGAGGCCTATCACGGCGTTACCGCCGCACAGCATCAAAGCAACTTCGACCGGCTCTCGGGCCACGGTTACCGGCCGATCTCGCTGAGTGTGTATGGCGATCCCGGCAACGCCCGTTATGCCGCCGTCTGGGTGCAGCGCGAGGGGCCGGCCTGGATTGCGACGCACGGACTCGACGGTGCGGGCTACCAATCCTTCTTCGACACATGGACCGCCAAGGGCTACGTGCCGACCCTGATTTCGGCGACCGGTTCCGGCAATGATGCGGTCTTCGCTGCGCTGTTCGAACAGGGCATCAACGGCGCCTGGGTTGCGCGGCACGGACTGACCTCGGGGCCGGAGGCCAACGCCGGCACTTTCCAGAATCTGAACAAATCGGCGAAGAGCAACAAACTGATTCTGCGCTCGGTCGCGATCTACGGCAGCGTCGGCGACCGACGTTACGCCGCCATCTGGCACGCCAATCCGGCGTTCGTGAAATGGCATGTCTATCCGTCCGAAACCGGGGCTAGCTATCAGACCGCATTCAACGCCGAAACCTCGATTCCCTCGTTCCGGCCAGCGTTCACCGCCGTTTCCGGCGACGGCAATTACTGCGCTGTCTTCAGGGACGATTCGGTCGGCGCCTGGTCGTCCCGCCACGGTCTGACCGCCGCGCAGTACCAAGCCGAATTCGACAAGCAGACCCAGGCCGGCAACTACCCGATCTGCGTCCAGGGAGGCGGCTCGGGCAACAGCACGCGCTACGCCGCGATTTTCGCGAAGCAGGCCATTCCCTCGATGCGCCACTGGCATGTCGCCGGCGCCGCGATTCCGGCGCTCGCCGGGCTCGATCACGTCATGCAGAATTTCATGCAGGCACAGGCCGTGCGCTGCGCGCAGCTCACCGTCGCGAAGTACGGCGTGGTCAAGTACGCGCGCGCCTTCACCTGGGCCGAGCCCGGCTATCGCAGCACGCAGACCACCGACCGCTTCCTGCTCGCGAGTTGCAGCAAGATGTTTCTGGAAGCCGCCGTGCAATCGCTCTACGACGCGAAGCGCGGGAGGCGGTCGAAGCATCCGAAGTTGAAGCCGAATACCAGGGTCTACCCGCTGCTCGGATTTTCCAGGCCGGCCGATTCGCGCAGCGACAAGATCACGAGCCAGCAGCTGCTCGACCATCGGGGCGGCTATGACGACACCGGCACCGGCTCGGGTTTCGATCCGACCTATAACATGCGCAAGATCGCGCTCGACATGAATCTCGGTCGGCCGGTCAAGAAGCTCGACGTCGCGAAGTACATGTACGCGCGGCCGCTCGACTTCACGCCGGGTACCAACGACAAGTACTCGAACTACGGCTATCTGCTGGCGAGCCTGGTCGTCGAGAAGATCAGCGGTATGGATTATTTCCAGTATCTGAAGACATATGTGTTGCAGCCGTTGAACATCACCGAGGTCGAGGTCTGCCCGACGCAGGGTTTCCCCAGACCGGTGAACGAGGTGATCCAGGATGACGAGGGTCTTGGCCTGAGCTGCCTCGACATCAACTCCCCGCTGCAGGTCCCGAACGTCTTCGGCGGCGACGGTGAGATCAACGAAGTCGGTGTGGCCAACGACGGCACCGCCGCCTCGGCTTCGGCACTGGCATTGTTCGCGCATTCGCACGCGGCCTGGGGCAACGGTGGCCGCGCGGCGGGTTCGGTGCGGACGGGCAGCACGCCGGGTGCGTCGACACGCGTGCAGTCGCGCGGCGACGGTCTCGACTGGGCGTTCACACTGAGCACGCGCAACTTCGCGCCGAATACTTCGCCGGGTCTCGATGATCTGGAGCCGGCGATCACCAAACTCCTCGACAAGGCGAGCATTCCCTGAGTCCTGACGCAAGCGCTCTCCCCTTCGGCGGACGGGCGATGGCCTGTCCGTCTTTTTTTGTCTGGCGTTTGGGCGCGGCAGGTTTGAGGCCACCCTTCCTAAACGGACGCTGATCGCTTATGAATGGTGTTCCCTGGCGATAGCGACATGAAATCTTGATGATCTTCCTGGCGCGCGCACCGGCTGCTCTCGCTCTGCTCGCCGCGTTGTTCTCCAGCGCCTGCAACGCCCGCGAGCCCGGGCAGGCTTTCGACTACTACGTGCTGAGCCTGTCCTGGTCACCGGAATACTGCGCAGAGACCCGCCGCAGCGACGAGCCGCAATGCGTTCGACCCTACGCGTTCGTCGCGCATGGCCTGTGGCCGCAGAACGAGCGCGGCTATCCGAAGGACTGCCAGACTCGCGAGCGCGTCGATGATTCGACGATCGCGCGCCTGCTGCCGATCATGCCGAGCCGCAGCCTGGTGATCCACGAATGGCGCACCCATGGCGCATGCAGCGGGCTCGATGCCGAGGCTTACTTCTCGACGGTCGAGCGGGCTTACCATTCGATCCGGATTCCGGAACGCTATCGCGGCATCGGTGACTATCTGACAGTCGATGCGCAGACCCTGAAACAGGACTTCATCGCCGCCAATCCGCAGATCGCCGCACGCGGACTCGTACTGCAATGCTCGGGTCACTATCTGCAGGAAGTTCGCGTCTGCCTCGACACCCGGCTCGCGCCGCGCGCCTGCGGATCGGACTTGCGCGACCACTGCGGCGCCGATCTGGTGTTGCGTCCGGTGCGCTGAACTCGGCTCAGCCGAGCGCCACGCGGCGATTTCCTCACTCAGACTCTGGCTTGCAAGGAGACGCCGTGCGGCAGCCAGACCGTCACCGCTGAACCATGCGCCGGGCACTGCCCTGCCTGGAGGGTGGTAAATGCCGGTCTCAGGCGACCGGCTCGGCCGACGGGCCTTCGCGCCAGCGCGCGGGCAGCGCAGCGGCCGCCAGTGGCGGGCAGAACACATCGCCCTGCAGATAGCGGCAGCCGAGCGTGCGCAGCGTCTGCCGCATGGCCAGCGTCTCAACGCCACTGGCGATGACGTCAAGCCCCAGTCCGGCGGCCGCGCCGATGGTCGCGGCGACCACGCGTCGCACGCTGCCGCCGAGCCGGTCGGTCGGCAGCGTCGAGAGCACTTCGCGGCAAAGTTTGACGCCGTCGAGCGGCATCGTCGCCAACGGCAGGAGGCCGTCGGCGCTGGTCAGCATCTCGTCGAGCACGATCGGGAAGCCGACGTCGCGCAGCTGGCGCAGGCGTCCGATCTGTTCCGGAGAACCTTCGGCAAACACCCGCGCCGGCACTTCCAGACGCAGGTCCTGCGGCGAAAGTTCGGCCTCCTTGATTTGCGCTTCCAGAAACGCCAGCAGATCCGGCTGTTCGAGCAGACCGGCATCCAGATTGAATGCCAGCGAGGGCAGCACCAGGCCGTCCGCACGCCAGGCCCGCAACTGACCGCAGACGCGTCGGATCAGTGCGTAACCGGTGGCGCGTTGCTGCTCTGGCGCGGCACGACGCCAGGCCAGCGTGTCGGCCGGCGACAGCAGCACCTCGGCGCCGGCATAGCGCAGATCGCGCAGATCCGCCCAGGGCTGGTAGAGCGGCTCGATGCCCGTCAGTGCTTCGCTGCCAGGCTGCGGCTCGAGCGCAGTCGCCGGCCGCACGACCGAGCGATCGTCCCAGACCGCGACACCGCCGCCGGCCCGCTGGGCGCGATGCATTGCCTGCTCGGCATTTTCGAGCAGCGCTTCAAGCGTGTCGCCGTGCTGGGGAAACACCGCCACGCCGATGCTGTCGACGATGCGGGCCGGTTCGAAATCAAGCCGGCGCAGCTGCTCGTGAAAACGCCGTGCGACGGTACCGGCGTCGAAGTTCGGATCGGTCGGCAGCAGGATCACGCCGAGCGCGTCGCCGCCGAGATGGGCGACCGTGTCGGACTTGCGCACGGTGTCGCTGAGCAGCTTGCCGGCGCGCTTGATCACCGCGTCGCCGAGCGGTCGACCGCTTTCGTCTTCGAGGCCCTGAAAACCGTGGAAATTGATGTGGGCGACGCCGAGTTGCGTACTGCTGCGTTCCGCCTGCGCGAGCGCGCGCGCGGCGCGATCCTCGAACAGCTGGCGGTTCGGCAGGCCGGTGCGCGGGTCGCGGCTGGCGCTCTGAAAACTTTCCTGGTGACGCACGGTGAGCTGCGCCAGCTCCCGGCTGCGCTGCACCGCGAAGCGGATGCGCCGCAGCAACAGGCCGGCGTCGTAGCGGCCTTTGACCACGTAGTCCTGAACGCCCAGCTGCATGGTCTGCTGCATCATGTCGTCGCTGTCGTCGCCGGTCAGCACGATCATCGCGACCTGCGAATCGATCGTGCGCAGCGCTTCGATCGTGGCCGCGCCCTGACCATCGGGCAGACCGAGATCGACCAGCACGCAGGAGAATTCCATGCGCCCGAGCGCGAGCGTGGCGTCGGCCAGCTTGCGCACGACCTGCAGCATGACCTCGCCGCGCTGGGTGGCCTCGCGCAGATGTTCCTGCAGCAGGCGCGAATCGGCGGGGGAATCCTCGATCAGCAGCAGCGCCAGCGGCTCGAGACGCTCGCCCGAGGCCGACCCATACGCGTCGTTGGCATTCTGGATGGTCATCGTGGGCGCTCCGACGGTTCGGGCAAGCGTGGCGGTAGCAAGACGAGGCGCAGCCAGAAATCGCGCAGCGCCTCGGCAAGGCGGAAGAAGTCGGCGAGATCGACCGGCTTGCTCAGGTAGCAATTCGCATGCGCCTCGTAACTGGCGATGATGTCGGCATCGGCAGTCGAGGTCGACAACACCAGCACCGGCGTGCGCAGCAGCGCCGGATCCCGCTTGATCGTGCGCAGGGTTTCGCGGCCGTCCATCCCGGGCAGATTCAGATCGAGCAGCACGAGATCGGGTGCGGCCTGCCCGGCGTACTCGCCCTCGGCGCGCAGCACGCGCAGCGCGCGCTCGCCGTCGCCGGCGACGACGAGTTGATGCGCCAGCTCGGTTTCACGCAGCACCTCCTGCATCAGGCGCACGTCGGCGAGGCTGTCCTCGACCAGCAGGATGACCGCCACCCGCACGGCGGGAGTATCCGTCGCGTCCGCCATGTCCTGCCCAGTCCTCGACATTCCTGAGTCCCCCTGCTGTGACGCCGCGCGCCCTGTTGCAAGCCTCAATCCCGGATCTCGGCGCGAACCGGCGCACAGACCTGAATCCATCGCCACAGACTTGCCGATCAAGAGTTCGACTCTAGCGGTGCAATGGTCGCAGGCGGAAGCCCCCCGAGACTGTTTTTTCGTACTGATGTCGGGCCGCTGCGGACGGACGCCTGCGCCGCCGGCCGCAGACCGGCTCCCGAGCCGGTACCATTCGCCGCCTCCCCCGCAGCTCGTGACCCGGCCATGCAACAAGACATCCGGCGCGGCGCGATCTTCGCGATCGCCTCGGCTGCCGCCCTCGCCGTTTCCGCGACCTGCATCAAGGCCGCGGCGCAAGACGTTCCGAACGGCGTCATCGTATTCTTCCGTTCCGCCATCGGGCTTGCGCTGCTGCTGCCCTGGCTGCTGCGCGGCGGTATGGCGATGATCCGCACGCAGAAGCTCGGCGGCCATCTCTGGCGCGCGCTGTTCGGCGTGGGGTCGATGTACTGCTTTTTCTACGCAATCGGGCATCTTTCGCTCGCCGAAGCGGTGCTGTTGACTTACAGCATGCCGCTGTACGTCCCGTTCATTGCCTGGGCCTGGCTCGGCGAGCGGCCGCCGCCGGCCTCGTTTCCGTCGGCTCTACTCGGGTTGATCGGCATCGGCCTGATCGTCAAGCCCGGTGTGGCCGGCTTCGCCTCGTTCGCGGCGCTCGTCGGCGCGTTCTCGGGACTGGCCGCAGCCTCGGCGATGGTCAGCATTCGCCGGATCAGCGGCACCGAACCGCCGACCCGCGTCGTCTTCTACTTCATGCTGGCTGCGACACTGATCACCGCCGTGCCGCTACCCTGGCTCTGGCAGGCGCCGCCGCCCGCAGCGTGGCCCTGGCTGCTGGGCATCGGCGTGTCGGCCACGCTCGGCCAACTGCTGCTGACCCGTGCCTATTCCACAGCGCCGGCCGCGCGCGTGGGGCCGTTCACCTACAGCACCGTGATCTTTGCCGGCGCGCTCGGCTGGCTCGCCTGGAACGAGACGCCGGACCGCTGGTCCGCGCTCGGCATCGCCCTGGTCATCGGTTCCTGCCTGCTGGCACTGGCGCCGGGGCGGACGCCCGTTGGAGACTCGCCAGCCTCGGAATGATTCAGAGACGGATCAGATCGGGCGCATCAGACGCTTACTTGCCGACATTGAGAAATGGAATCGGAGCCCCGGCATAAATAGCGGCCGGCAGTACGCCATTCCATTTCTCGGCCTTGGTCTGCTCCACTTCGATGCGGCGCAGTTCGAGCACGTCCTTGTTCTGCGCCAGGGCCGCATTCTGGACTTTCAAAGCCTCGGCCTGCGCAGTCGCCACCTTCAAATTGGCATAAGCCTCGCCATCGGCCTGGGCCCGGCGGGCACTGGCTTCAGCTTCGGCAATCGCGACCTTCTGCTTCTGCTCCGCTTCCACCGTCTTGAGCTTGTTCTCGGCTGCCAGACGCAGCTGTTCCTGCGTCACCTTGTCGTTGATGGCGCTCATGTAGGACGGCGAAAACGAGAAACTGCGCATGTCGATGCTGATCACCAAGGCACCATAGAGCGACAGCTTGTCGCGAAGTGCTGTGCCGATATCGGATGAAACCTTGGCGCGCTCGCCGATCAGGTCGGGCGCGCTGTAGCGAGCCGTGACCGCCTTGAACACTTCCTGCGTTGCCGTCTGCACGTAAGACGACAGGTCGCCGTTGTGCGAATACTTTTCGTAGACCTCGGAAACACGATCGGTCGCGATCGAATACCGGACCGTGAGGCTGACCTTGACCGGCTGCGTATCCGAGGTGCTGCCTTCGGCATTCTCGATATCGGCCTGCTCGGCACGAATGTTGAAGACGCTGAGCTTCTTCCACGGCGGCAGGATGACCAATCCTTCGTCCTCGATACCCGTGATCTTGCCGAAGGTCGTGACGACGCCGCGATTGCCGGTCGGCACTGTGTAGAACGGCCACAGGATAAAAAAGGCGACCAGGCCCACGATCGAAATTGCGGCGTACTTGATGTAGTGCATACAGCCCCCGGCGGATGTCGCGCTGAGTCTATCTTGCCGGGAATAACTGGACTGCAAAGCCGCGTCGCTGAGGTAGCGCCATTGCGCGCGGTGGAGCAGCAACATCCGCATCAATTGCGGCAAGCCCCGGCTCGCCGCTGGCGAACCGGGCTATGGTGACTCGTAGCTGACTCGCAATAGTTCCAGCGTCTGCTCCCCGGATGGACGAAGGATCGTGACGACGTCGCCGACGCCACGCTTCAGGAGCGCCCGGGCCAGTGGTGAGTCGATGCTGATGTAGCCACGCGCCGCGTCGATCTCGTCCGGGCCGACGATGCGGTAGCGCTTTTCCTCGCCAGCCTCGTCGGCCAGTTGCACCCAGGCGCCGAAGAATACTTTCGAGGGATCGCCGGGCGCTGCGGCGACGACTTTCAGATCCGGCATGCGCATCTGGAGGTAGTGCACGCGCCGGTCGATCTCACGCAGTTCCTTCTTGCGGTAGATGTACTCGGCATTCTCGGACCGGTCGCCCTCGGCGGCAGCGGCCGACAGCGCGCGTACGACCTCGGGCCGGCGCACGCGCCAGAGCTGGTCGTACTCGGCGCGCAGCCGCTCGAAGCCTTCGGCGGTGATGTAGGCGGCGCTGGGCGGCGCCGGCTCGCGGTAGCGTGACAAGCGGGCGTCAGGCTCGGCTCAAAGCGCCAGTTTCGGCGTGCTGTCGGGCACGAAGAAATCGGGCAGCAACTCGCTCTCTTTCGTGCCGGGCACGACGTGATACTTCGCGAAGTCGCGCTCGCCGGCTTCATGCAGAACCAGATCGTCGATGCAGAAGTGGCCGGTGAACTCGCGGCTCGGCCGGCTCAGGATCGCGTGGGCGGCGTCGGCCATGATTTCAGGCCGGCGGCTCCTGGCCATCATCGCGTCGCCGCCGAGCATCTTGACCGCAGCGGTGGCAATCGCGGTGCGCGGCCACAGCGCGTTGGCGGCGATGCCATCGCGCCGGAACTCCTCGGACCAGGCCAGCGTGCACAGGCTCATGCCGTACTTCGCCATCGAGTAGGCGACGTTCGGCGCAAACCACTTCGCGCTCATGTCCAGCGGCGGGCTCAGTGTGAGGATATGCGGATTCGAAGACTTCTTCAGATGCGGAATGCAGTATTTGCCGCTCATGAAGGTGCCGCGCGCGTTGATGCCGTTCACGAGGTCATAGCGCTTCATGTCGGTTTGCAGCGTGCCGGTCAGCTGAATCGCGCTGGCGTTGTTGACGAGGATGTCGATGCCGCCAAACGTTGCGACGGTTTTCGCAACCGCATCGATCACCTGCTGCTCATCGCGGATATCGCAGAGGATCGGCAGCGCCTTGCCTCCGGCCTTCTCGATCTCCCCGGCCGCACTGTAGATCGTGCCCGGCAGCTTGGCGTGCGGTTCTCCGGTCTTCGCGGCGATGACGACGTTCGCGCCGTCGCGCGCGGCGCGTACCGCAATTGCGAGGCCGATGCCGCGGCTGCCGCCGGTGATGAAGAGGGTCTTTCCTTTCAGGCTCATGACGAATTTACTCAGTGCACAACGCTGCTGTCGAGACTCGAATACACGATCATCACGAACTGCTCCGGCTTCAGGAAGCCCTTGCCCCAGACCGCGTCGAGATCAGCGGTCGGCTTCATCATTTGCACTTGCTCCAGCGTCTTGCCGTCCTTGATCGCGGCGGTGACACGGTCGCGGACAGTGGCAAGCATGTCGCGATAGACCTTGAGTGCAGCCTTGTCGGCGAGCGGGCCATGACCCGGGATGATCTTCGTTTTTTCGTCCGCGAGATTGAGGATGCGCTCCGCCGCTTCGATCGTGCCATTGATCGAGCCGCCACTGGAGACATCAATGAACGGATAGATTCCGTTGAAGAAGACATCCCCGGTGTGAATGACGTTGGCCTTCTTGAAGATGACGACGCTGTCGCCGTCGGTGTGCGCCGGCGCGACGTGGAAGACGCTGATGTCGTCGCCGTTGAGATGGAACGTCACCGCGTCCGCGAAGGTCACGACCGGCAACGCGATGGCCGGCGACGGCGGCACCGTCTTGCTGAACGCCTTCATGAACTGCTCCGTGCTCATGCGCTTGCGGACGTTGTCGTGGGCGACGATCACCGCACCCGTCTTGCCGAAGTTTTCGTTGCCGCCCGTGTGGTCGCCGTGCCAGTGCGTGTTGACGATGAAGCGCAGCGGCTGCTGGCCGATCGCGGCGAGCGCCTTTTTGATGTTGTCGGTCATGACGGCGTATTGGTCATCGATCATGAACAGGCCATCCGGCCCGGCCGAAACGCCGAGATTGCCGCCCTGACCTTCGAGCATCGACACCGAACCGGCGACCGGAACCGTCTTGATCGCGACCGCCGAAGGCTCCTGCGCCCGCGCCGGCGCCAGTAAAGGAAGGAAGGAAACGGCTGCAACCGCGAGCATCTTGCGCATCGTGATTCTCCTTAGTTTGATTGCTTGACGGTGAAATTATGCCAGCACGCCGTGCGTTACTTCAGCAACGCCGTCAGGCGCGCAATGCGTTCGGCCTGGATGCGGTTGAGGTTGCGGAAGATCGTCGCGGCCACGCTCGGATAGCGTTCGCGCAGTTGTTCTAGATCCTGCGAGTCGAAGCGCAGCAAGCGCACCGGCGTGACCGTATCGATGCTCGCAGTCCGGCGCTGGCCGAAGTAGCCGGCCTCGCCCAGGACCGCGCCGCGGCTCATCACCGACAGCACGCGGCGCTCGCCTTGGTGGTCGATCGTGGCCTCGACCTGGCCGTCGATGATCACGAAAATATCGCGTGACAGATCACCTTCCCGGATCAGCCGCGTACCCGCCAGGGCGTGCTCGACGTGCGACATCAGGGCGAACACGCGCGCCTGCCGAGTGCTCAAGCCCGAGAGCAGCGGAATCGTGTGTTGCGGGCTGCGGCCAAGATCGAGCCGCAGCAGGTCCCACAGGGTGACGATGCGCAGCCGCGAGCCCAGTGCCGGTGTCAGCGTCATGTCGGCGATCCAGGCCACGAACAGCGTCCACGCCGCGAGCGCACCGAACTGCACCTGGTTGTTCAGTTCGCTGCCGGTGAAGACGAGGAAGCCGAGACAGAGTGCGATCGTGGCCAGCGTGATCGGCCGCAGCACCGAGCCGAGTGCCGAGCGCACGGCGTCGATCTCACTGCCCTGCGCGCGCGCATCGGCGTTGAAGCGCGCAAGAAAGTGCACGGTGTCGTTGACCGCAATGCCGAGCACGATGCAGGCGATAAGGCTGGTCGTCGGATTCAACGGAATGCCGAGCACGCCGAGCGTGCCGAAATACACCGCGATCGGCACGATGTTCGGCACGGTTGCCAGCAAACCGGCGCGCATCGACATGAACATCAGCGACAGCAGCGCCCAGATCGCGACGATGGCGATCGCGATCGATAGCAGGTGGCCGCGCGCAATGGCCTCGACCGCGCGCGTCGTGAGCACCGTGCTGCCGGTGACCTGCGCCTGCAGCGGCGGCGGCAGTGCCGCGAGTTGCCCATCGAGCCGCTCGAGGAAATCGCCGATGGCGAGCGAACCGTCGACGTTGATCCGCACCGACATCACCGCACTCCGGTAGCGCGGATCGACCAGCCGCGCCAGTGCGTCGCCGCCGCCGAAGACCAGCATCTGCTTGATCGCCACTGCGCTTTCCGGAATCGCGAAATACTGCGGATCGTTATCGTGAAACGCCTGGTTCAGCAGCTTGACGTGATCGACGTACGACACCACCGCGCCCACTTCCGGCTGCGCGCGCAGCCAGCCTTCGAGCGCATCCAGCGGCGCGATCTGCTGGGGGTCGGTCAACGCATCGTTGACGTGGCTGTCGACGAAGATCGTGATGAGATTGGTGCCGTTGAAGGCGGCGCCGATCGCTTCGAAATCCCCGCGCACGACGGTCTTCGCGTCGAAGCTCCGGATGAACTCTGCGCCGGTGCGAATCTGTGTCGCGAACCAGACGCCGGAGAGAATCAGCAAGGCCGCAGCGCCGATGATCGGCCGGCGCCAGCGCAGGTCGAAGGCCGCGAGCTGCTCCGAGAGGTGCGAGAACAGGCGCTGGCCGAACGGCGAAATTTCGCGGCGGCAGCGGCTGACATTGAGCAGCGCTGGCATGAACAGATGCGTCAACGCGCCGACGTAAAATGTGCCGATCGAGGCCAAAACCGCAAATTCGCGGATCGCCGGCAGCGGGTTCAGCAGCAGCGACAGGAAACCGATCACGGTCGTCGTCGCCGACAGCGTCAGCCCGGTGGCGATGCGGCGCATGACCCATTCGCTGCGCTTGGCCGGGGTGGCATCGGGCAGCAGCGTGCTCGACAGGTAATACGCCGACAGCAGATGGATCGTGTACGAGAGGCCGATGGTGATCACCAGCGGCGGCACGATTGCGGTGACCAGGTTGAAGTCGATGCCCAGCAGCACTGCGGTCGCCAGCGTCCAGAGCAACGCAAAGCCCACCGTCAGCAGCGCCGAGAACGTGGCGAGCAGGCTGCGGAAGGCCAGCAGCAGCAATGCGGCGACGACGATGAACACGCCGGGGACGATGAAACGCAGCGTCCGCGTCAGTGCCGCGCTGGTCGCGGCGCGCACCGGCAGCGTGCCGGTGATCCAGACGGGTGCCGCGCCGGCCAGCTCCGCGACCGCCGCGCGGACCTTGCCGGCCACGTCCTGCTCCACGTATTTGCGAGGAGTCAATGAGTCGGTCGACAGTGCAAACGCCGCGACTGTACCGTCCGCCGAAACCAGTGTGTTGCGATACAGCGGATTTGCCGCGAGCTGCGCGGGAAACGCCGCGACCGCATCGGGCGTGGCGCGCGCCTGCTCGGTGAACGAAGTCACCGCGAGTTCATCGCCCGAGGCGACAAGGTTCGGCGCGGTGGCCAGCGACAAGACGCCGGTGACGCCCGGCAGCGCGCGGAAGCGCTGCGTGAGCTGGTCGATCCGTTCGAGATTTTCGGCGGTGAATACGCCCGGCATGAAGCGCACCGCGACGATCATCGGATCGTCATCGCCGAAGATTTTCCGCACCTGCTCCAGCACCGCGCGACCCGGATCGCGCGCCGGCAGCAGTGCCTCGGCCGAAGGATTGATCTGCAGGCGCGGTGTGCGGGTTTCCGGATCGAAACAAAGCAGCGCTGCCGCGATCGAGACCAGGAAGACCGTCAACAGTGTCCATCGCGGATGCCGCGCGACCCTACCCAGCCAGCGCGCAGTATCCATGCCTGCGGCGTCTCAGTTTCCGATATAGAAGGTATGCGGGTCGAACAGGCGGTTCGGAATATCCGCGCCGCTGCTGACGCCGACGATCTTCAGGCGTGTCTTCGTGCCGTCCCTGAGATCGCGCATCAGCACCTCGGACAGATACCAGTAGTTGCCCGACTGTTGCAGCGAAGCGGCTGGCGCAGAAAGTTCCTTGCGCACGCTATCGCCCTCGAAGAATTCGATTTTCAGCGCGACGCAGGATTTCTGGTCGACCCAGGCGCGCACGGTGTTGTAGCGAGCCGCCGATCCGGCCGCCGGCGCCAGCGACAGCACCTGCACCGGATGTTGATCGAGCGTTTCCGTCTTTTCGAGTTTCGCGTCGCTGCCGGAAAACGCGCTTTGCAGCTGTTTCATTTCCTCGTAGCTGAAGTCGGTACCGAGCAGCGACGCGTTGGCGGAGGCGCCGGTGATGCGGCGCACGCGATCGACCGCCGGCAAGTAGAAGTAGGTCTCGTCACCGCGGTCGGGTTGGGTTTCGCGCAGCAGATACGCCGCACCGGACAGGTCGCTGGGCGCGCTGATCTTCAGCATCGCGCGGACCAGCCCCTTGTCCTTGAGCGCATAGAGCTTGCCTTTCAGCATGCGGTCCGCACCCGTGCGGTCGGTTGCGGTGATCTCCACTTCCTGGATGCGCACTGTCGGCGGAATATTCGCGCGCATGCAGTCAAGCATCTTCTGCGTCGCTTCGTCGGCGCGCACGCACCCGAGGCAGAGCACCAGCGCGATCGGCAGTCCCCAGGTTCTCATGGCGTTTCCTTTTTTCCCCAGCTGACTTTAGCGTAGTGCCGCATTGCGATGCGCCTCGACGCAGGCTTCGCATGGGCTCTGCCCTGCAACGACCTGACGGTCTGCCTCTCGCGCGAAAGCCACGCGCTGTTCCTTCCGATGCCGGGCGAGCGGCGCCATCGCGTGGTCGGCGCGCTGCTGCCGGGTCGCGACGAGATTCCCTGCGCTTGAGGACATCGAAGCCAAAGTCCGCTTGTTCCTGGCTCGCCGCCCCGGTTTTTCATCTGCTGATGATGCAGGCCGATGCGTTGTTCAGAGCCTGCGGCGTGCGCGAACGGGCGCTGCTGCTCGCGTACGACCGGATCAGTATCTCGGGCTGGCCAGCAAGCGTTTCGATTGGACCGACATCGAAACGTATCTCGGCACCGGCCTTCGGATCGGCATGACCTAAGGCACCCGATCGCCATTGGCGAGCGCTTTCAATACACCCTGCTCGAAGCGCAACCTTGTCAGAAACTTGCCGGAGCCCGGATTGTAGGTCCACTCGTCGACAGTCTCGCAGGGAATCACGGTGGCCGACGGCGTCGCGCTGGGCTCGAACGGCTTGCAGAATGAGTCCTTGAGTACCGGCTCGCCACACTTGCCGAGCACGGAGGCTTTCGAATCGCCGGTCTGCACAAGACGGTCGCCACAACGCAGCGACTGTGCGCCGGTGGCAAGCGGCAGGACGGCTAACAGCACCGAAGCGATGCGGACTGATTTCATGGTTCTTTCCTTGAAAAGACGAAAATTACGCGGGCTTCTTCTGCGCGAACTCCGCCTGCTGCCCGGCCGAGGCTTCCTTCTGGTGCAATCGTTTCCAGTCGGCGTACGGCATGCCGTAAATACGTTCGCGCGCGGCCTCGTCGCTGACCTCGACGCCCGCGTCCTTCGCAGCCGCCGCATACCACTTGGACAGGCAGTTGCGGCAAAAACCCGCAAGATTCATCAGATCGATGTTCTGCACGTCGGTGCGCGAATCGAGATGCGCGACGAGCCGGCGCAGCACGGCGGCGTCGAGACGATCCTGCTGGCTCTGGTCCATGGTCATGCCCTGCGGCTGCGCGGGCCGAGGAAATACCAGAGGATTGCGCCGAGAAACGGCAAAACGATGATGACCGCGACCCAGACCGCCTTTTTGAAATTTTCTTCCGAGCTCTGCAGGACGTTCAGGATTGCGTAGATATCCGCAATCAGGACCAGGATGCCCCAGATGCCATAGCCGCCACCGAAGTTCATGCGCGCTGTTCCGTCGATATGCCGACCCTGATTCTGCGACATCGACGGAAAGCGCGCCAACGCCGATTCCACGCAGCCCGGTCGCTCGCTTGAAAACCGGCACGGGCTCGCGATCGTCAGCGACTAGAATAGCGGCAGGCGCTTCGCCATCAGACACGGTTATTGAAACTGGATATGGAAACGTCGCAACTTCCGCGGGTGATCGTCATCGGCGCCGGCTTCGGTGGGCTCACTGCCGCGCGTGCGCTCGCCGGTCTGGACATCGAACTGACCGTCGTCGACCGGAGCAATTTCCACCTCTTTCAGCCGCTGCTGTATCAGGTCGCAACCGCCGGCTTGAACCCTTCCGACGTGGCCTGGCCGGTGCGCGGAATCCTCAGCCGGCAGTCCAACGCGCGAGTGCTGCTCGGCGACGTCAAGGGTGTCGATACGGCGAACCGAGCGGTGCTGCTGGAAGACGGCCGCCGCCTGCCGTACGACTGGCTGATCGTCGCGACCGGCGCCACGCATACCTACTTTGGTCACGACGAATGGGCGCCGTTCGCGCCGGGCCTGAAGCGGGTCGAAGACGCAACGCGGATCCGCCGCCGCATCCTGCTGGCGCTGGAGCACGCGGAGAATTCCGACGACGAGTCCGAGCGTAAACGTTTGATGACTTTCGCGATCGTTGGCGCGGGCCCGACGGGCGTCGAGCTTGCCGGTGCGATCGCCGAACTGAGCAAGCGCGCGCTGATCCACGATTTCCGCGCGATCGACACGCGGCAGACGCGCATCGTGCTGGTCGAAGGCGCGGACCGTGTGCTCGGCGCGTTTCCACCCTCCCTGTCCGCTTTCGCACTGAGCGAATTGCAGAAGAAAGGCGTGGAGGTGTTGCTGAACACGAAAGTCACCGGCTGCGATGCGCAGGGCCTGAGCTTCGGCGAGCAGCGGCTCGCGAGCGCGACGGTGCTCTGGGCCGCCGGCGTCGCCGCCTCGCCGGCCGCACGCTGGCTCGGCGTCACTGCGGACCGCGCCGGCCGCGTGCCGGTGTTGCCCGATCTCGGCGCGCCGGGTCACGACCAGGTCTTCGTCATCGGCGACACGGCGGTGCTGATGCAGAAAAATGGCAAGTCGGTGCCGGGTGTCGCGCCGGCCGCGAAACAGCAGGGCGCGTACGTCGCCGCACTCATTCGCAGCACGTTGCGCGGCAAACCCCGTCCGGCGCCGTTCCGCTACCGGGACTCCGGCAACCTCGCGACGATCGGCCGGCACTCCGCCGTGATCGACTTCGGCTTCTTCCAGATGAAAGGCCTGATCGCCTGGTGGCTCTGGGGCATCGCGCACGTCTACTTCCTGATCGGCGCACGCAACCGCATGCTGGTCGCAACACAATGGTTTTTCAATTACCTGAGCTACAGCCGCGCGGCGCGGCTGATCGTCGGCTCCGACACCGATGCCAAGCCCACACCGTGAATCGATGACGACTTCTCCGCTCGACCTTCTGCCGCAGGCGACGGCGCGCTTTGGCGCACTCGGCGAGCCCTACTCCGTGCTGGTGCCGGCGCGGCCTCTGCCTGAGCCGACGCTGCTGCATCTCAACAGCGCGCTGGCCCTCGAGCTCGGGCTGGATGCACGGCTGACCGCGAGCAAAGAGTTCACCGCGCTGATGGCCGGCAACCACGTCTGGCCCGGCTATGACTCGCGCGCCTCGGTCTACGCCGGCCACCAGTTCGGCCAGTTTGTGCCGCAACTCGGCGATGGCCGGGCGCTGCTGATCGCGGAGATCGACGACCGCGAAAGCCACTCCCGCGAGCTGCAATTGAAAGGTGCGGGGCAGACACCGTACTCGCGCTTCGCCGACGGCCGCGCGGTGCTGCGCTCGTCGATCCGCGAATATCTTTGTTCGGAGGCGATGCACGGCCTGGGCATTCCGACGACGCGCGCGCTGACGCTGGTCGGCTCCCCGCAATCGGTGCGCCGCGAAACGCTGGAAACCGCCGCCGTGGTCTGCCGCATTGCGCCGAGCTTCCTGCGTTTCGGGCACTTCGAGTTCTACTACTACCGCCGCGAACACGCACAGCTCGCACCGCTGGCCGATCAGGTCATCGCCGCACATTTTCCCGAGTTCGCCGGACGCAAGGATCGCTATGTCGCCTGGCTTTCAGAAGTGGTTGCACGTACGGCGCGGCTGATGGCGCAGTGGCAGGCCGTCGGCTTTTGCCACGGCGTCATGAACACGGACAATTTCTCGGTGCTCGGATTGACGCTTGACTATGGTCCGTTCGGCTTCATGGATGCCTTCGACTCCGGCCACATCTGCAATCACACCGACGAAGGCGGACGCTACGCCTGGGACAAGCAGCCGATCATCGGCCACTGGAATTGCACGAAGCTCTTGCAGGCGACGCTGCCTCTGCTCGGTGAAACGCCCGAGGCAGCGGTCGCTGTCGCGCAGGCGATCGTCGACCGCTATCCCGACATCTACGGCGAGGCGATGACCCGACGCTGGACCGACAAGCTGGGCCTGCGCGAGTTGCGCGAAGGCGATAGCGCGCTGGTCGACCGTTATCTGAACCTGCTCGACCGCAGCCATTCCGATTTCACGCGCAGCTTCCGGCGGCTCGCGCTCGTAAGCACCGACACCGACGAGCCGGCCCAGGGCGCACGTGACGAGATCGTCGATCTTGCCGCCTTCGATTCCTGGGTGGTCGACTACCGATCGCGGCTGCGCGGCGAACAGAGCGACGAT
Source organism: Nevskia sp. (assembly GCA_043781855.1). Lineage (GTDB taxonomy): Bacteria > Pseudomonadota > Gammaproteobacteria > Nevskiales > Nevskiaceae > Nevskia. The sequence continues at coordinate 20,871 of JAYWBB010000158.1, forward strand.
GCCGAAAGAGCGGCGCGCATGAACGCCGTCAATCCGAAATACGTGCTGCGCAATCACCTGGCGCAAGCGGCGATCACGCTGGCGGAATCAGGGGATGCTGCGGAAGTTGGTCGACTGTTCGATCTGCTGCAAAAGCCTTTCGACGAGCAGCCGGCGTTCGCGGCGTATGCGGCCGAACCGCCGGCTGACGCGCGGCATATCGAGGTCAGCTGCTCGTCCTGAGCTCAACCGGTCATCAAGGCGCCGAAGACGTAGCGCAGCGTGTAAACGACGGCAAGCATTGCGACGACGCTCGCGAGCCACAGCGCTGCAAACCACAACAGCCTTCGCCACTGCGGTTTAGTGGTCGTAGCCATCCTTGCCGATCTTGCCGCGAAATACCCAGTAGGCGTAGCCGGTGTAGATCAGCACCATTGGCAACGCGAGGGCGACGGCGATCAGCACGAAGCGCTGGCTCGACGGCGGCGCCGCCGAATTCCAGATCGTGATCGAAGGCGGCACCAGCGCCGGCCATAGACTGATCGCGATGCCGAGGAAGCCGAGCAGGAACAGCGCGATGGCATAGACGAAAGGCATCAGCTCGGCCTTGGTGCGCAGTTCGCGCCAGAGCGAGAATGCGACGACCGCCGTCGCGATCGGCACCGGCGCGAGTGTCAGCCAGCGCTGTTCGCCGAACCAGCGGACGGCGATCTGCGGGTAGGCGAGCGGCGTGTAAATGCTGATGATCGCGATGAACGCGAGCGTCACCAGCAGCAGGTGTCCCGCGATCTTTCGCGCCCAGCCCTGCAGCGCGCCTTCGGTCTTGTGCACGAGCCAGGTGCTCGCCAGCAGCGCGTAGCCGCCGACAACGCCGAGGCCGCAGACCAGCGCGAACGGCGTCAACCAGTCCCAGGCGCCACCGGCAAAGACGACGCCTGCGGGACTGTCCGCGACTTTCACGCCTTCGATCAATCCGCCGAGCAGCAGGCCCTGCGCGAACCCGGCCGTGGTCGAACCGGCGATCAGCGCGATATTCCAGAGCCAGCGGCGTTCGAGCACGGCGCGGTAGCGAAACTCAAAGGCAACACCGCGAAAAATCAGCGCGAACAGCATCAAGAGCAGCGGAAGGTAGAAAGCCGGCAAGGCCACCGCGTAGGCGCCCGGAAACGCGGCGAACAGGACGGCACCGCCGAGGATCAGCCAGGTCTCGTTGCCGTCCCAGACCGGCGCGATGCTGGCGACCGCGATGTCGCGCGCTTCGTCGTCGGGCAGGAACGGGAACAGGATGCCGATGCCGAGATCGAAACCGTCGAGGATCACGTACAGCAGCACGCCGAAAGCGATGACGCCAGCGCTGACAAGATTGAGATCCATGCTATTGCCCCTTCCCGCAGGTTCTTTGATGAGGCCGGCAGCGGATTTTCATCTCCGGCAAAGCGCGGCCAGGAGCCCTCGCGGTTCCATGGCGAGGAGCCGCGACACAGCCAGGCGCGAAAAGACGCGCCGGCTTCGCAAACGAATTTACGGGATGTGACATCAGGCGTCCGCTGGAATGACTTCGCCGACGCGCGCACCGCGCATCGCCTCGGGAGGCTTCGCCGGCAATGCCGGGCCTTGTTGCACGAGTTTGATCACGAAGTAGACGTAGGCCGAAAGCAGCAGGCCATAGACGATGAAGAAGACCAGCAGCGACCCGGCAACGGCGGACGCGGAAACCGGCGAGACCGCATCGGTCGTACGCAGGATGCCGTAAACGACCCACGGCTGGCGTCCGGTTTCCGCAACGATCCAGCCGGACAGCGTTGCGACGAAACCGAGTGGCGTCGACAGCGCCAGCGCACGGAGATACCAGCGGCTCTGTTCGAGCCGGCTGCCCCACATCAGGATCACGCCGAGCACGCCGAGCAGCGCGAACCAGAGTCCGAGCCCGACCATGATGCGAAATCCGAAGAACACCGGCAGCACCGGCGGCTGCTGATCGCGTGGCACTTCGTTGAGACCCTTCACCTCGCCGTGCAGCGTATGCGTCAGGATCAGGCTGCCCAGATTCGGAATTTTCAGCGCGTAGCGATTGACCTGTCGGGCCTGGTCCGGCAGCGCAAAAAGCACCAGCGGGACGTCGCTCTCGGTCTGCCAGAGCGCTTCCATCGCGGCGAGCTTCATCGGCTGGTGCTCGCGCACATTAAGGCCATGGAAATCGCCCGCGACAATTTGCAGCGGTGCCAGCACCGCGATGGCGCTAACCGCGAGCCGCAACCCACGCTTCGACCACGACGACGGATCATCCGACTTGTGGTGCCGGATCACTTGCAGCGCCGAAACGCCGGCGACGACGAGGGCGCTCGTCAGCAAGCTCGCGAGCACCATGTGCGTCAACCGATAGGGAAACGAGGGATTGAAAACAACCGCGAACCAGTCTTGCGGCACCAGACGGCCGCCGATCATCTCGACGCCTTGCGGCGTCTGCATCCAGCTATTGGCGGACAGAATCCAGAACGCCGAATTGGTCGTGCCCATCGCCACCAGAAGCGTCGCGAGAAAATGCAGGCGCGGCCCGACCTTGTTCCAGCCGAACAGCATGACGCCGAGAAAACCAGCCTCGACAAAGAACGCGGTAAGCACCTCGACCGACAGCAGCGGTCCCATGACCGGCCCGGCGATCTGCGAGAAGCGGCTGAAGTTGGTGCCGATCTCGTAGGACAGCACCAGCCCCGAGACCACGCCCATGCCGAAGGTCAGCGCGAAAATCTTGACCCAGAACCGGTAGAGAACCAGATATTGCGGCCGCTTCCCGCCCGCCCAGCGCGCCTCGAACGCCACGAGGAACCAGGCGAGGCCGATGGTCAGCGTCGGGAAAAGGATGTGGAAGCCGATCGTGAATCCGAACTGGATTCTGGACAACAGCACTGCGTCCACGATGCCTCCGAGTCTGGTCAGCGCGCGCACGAGTTCGGCGCCAGCCCAGTTTAGCAATCAATGTGCAGCCATCAGCAGGCCGGCAACCGGGCTCGATTCGTCACTCAGTCGAGCTTGCGATGAAACAGCTTGTCGCGCTCGGTCAGGTAGAGCCAGCCCTTTTCGCGGCGGATCAGACCGTCCTTTTCGATCGTCCCGAGCACCCGGCAAAGATGCTCGGGTGTCACCGAGATCAACTGCGCCAGCTCGCGATACTTCAGCGGCAACTGCATGCGGTAGCCCTTGCTCGTCGGCAGCAGCTCGCAGGCGCCGGCCAGATTCCAGATCAGTTGCTCGACGCGCTCGCGCACCGAGAGATAGCCGAGCTGGGCGCTGCGATCCAGCAGCGTGGCGAGCAGGTTGCAGTGATTGAGATGCAGCGTCCAGGACATTTCCGCGTTCTGCTTGATCAGATCGTTGAAGGTCACAGCCGCTACGCGGCGCATGCGCGTATTGCGCGTCACCACTGCAGCCGAGATGAAATGCACACCGAGGATCGCGCAGGAGTCGCCGATCAGCGAGCCCGGCG
>JAYWBB010000159.1:0-58762 GCA_043781855.1 Nevskia sp.
AAAAAGCAGTTAAACCCTTCTCCCTCCGGGAGAAGGGCAGGGATGAGGGACTTTCAATCAAAAACTTACTTTAATTTGAAAGTCCCTCACCCAACCCTCGCCCGGAGGGAGAGGGCTTTTTCAGAGTTTCCCTAACCCGGCAGGCAGGAAATATCGGCGACTTCGCGGCAGACCGAATCGAGGCGACGCAGCAACGCAATGCGGTTCGCGCGCACCGCCGGATCGTCGGCCATGACCATGACGCCGTCGAAGAAGGCATCGACCGGGCTTTTCAGTTGCGCGAGCTGTGCCAGCCGCGCGGTGTAATCGGCGCCGACGCGCTCCACGTCGAGGGCTTCGAGCGCCGCGTGCAGACTGCGCTCGGCGTCGGATTCGAATCGCGCCGGATCGACGTCGCCGCTGCTGCCCTCGGCTTGCTTGAGAATGTTACGGACGCGCTTGTGCGCGGCGGCGAGACTCTGTGCCGCAGTCAGCGACCAGAACGCATGGATCGCGTGCAGGCGTTCACTGAAATCCAGCGGCTGCGTGATGCCGAGGCTGGCGACGGCCTCGAACATCTCGCTCGTCACCGCACGGCCGTCGATCTCGCTGCCGACCAGGAACGCGCGCAGGCGTTCCTGCACGAAGCCGAGCAATTCACCAAGCATCTCGGCATTACGCTTGCCGGTCGGCTGCGCGTTCAGCGCGCCCTGCAAGAGTGAGCGCAAGTTCAGCGGGAGTTTCGCTTCGAGCAGGATGCGCAGCACGCCGAGTGCGGTGCGGCGCAACGCGAATGGGTCCTTGCTCGCGGTGGGCTTGAGGCCGACGGCGAAGATGCCGGCGAGCGTGTCGACTTTGTCGGCGAGCGCGACGATGCGGCCCTCGGTCGTCGAGGGTATCGGGCCACCAGCGTGAGTCGGGCGGTAATGCTCAGCGATCGCCGTAGCAATCGCTTCCGGCTCGCCGCCACGGCGTGCGTAGTAGCCGCCCATCAAGCCCTGCAGCTCGGGAAACTCGTAGACCATGCGCGTGGCGAGGTCGCCCTTCATGAGTCTGGCGATGCGATCCACGGCCCCCGGATGCGCGCCGAGCTGATCCGCGATCTCGACCGCGAGCTTCGCGACACGCGTGATCTTCTCGGCGGTGCTGCCGAGGTCTTTCTGGAAGGTCACGGTTGAGAGCTTTGCAGCGTGCTCGGCGAGCGACGCTTTAAGGTCCTGCCGCCAGAAGAACAGCGCATCGCTGAGGCGCGGACGCACGACTCGCTCGTTGCCCTGGATGACCTGCGCCACGTCGTTCGATTCGATGTTGGCAATCGTGATGAAGCAGGGCAGCAGCTTTCCAGCCTTGTCGAACACGGTGAAATAACGCTGGTTGGTTTCGACCGTCGCGACGATGACTTCTGGCGGTAGTTCGAGGAAGCGTTCCTCGATGCGGCCAGAGATCACGACCGGCCATTCGACCAGTGCCGTGACTTCATCGAGCAGATCTTCGCTGATGCGCGCGGTGCCGCCGAGCTTCGCGGCTTCGGCTTCGATCTGACGCCTGATTTCGGCCTTGCGCGAGGCGACGTCGGACCAGACTTTCGCCTTGAGTAATGCGGGGACGTAGTCCGCTGGCGTGGCGAGCGATACAGCGGCCGGCGCGTGGAAGCGGTGGCCGTAGGTGATGCGGCCGGCTTCGAGGCCGAAGCGGCGCAGCGGCACGATGTCCTTGCCCAGCATTGCAACGAGCCACTGCACAGGCCGCACGAAAGTTTCGTTGCTCGAACCCCAGCGCATGCGCTTCGGCACGAGTTCGTCCATCGACTTCAGCGTTTCCTCGAAGATTTCCGCCAGCAGATCGGCGGTTGCCTTGCCGGGCTGGCGCTTCGAGAAATGCAGCTTGCCGGCTTTTTCGGTGAGTTCCGAGAACTCGACGCCACAGGTTTTTGCGAAGCCCAGCGCGGCTTGCGTCGGCTGGCCTTCCTTCATGGCTGCGGCGATGCCGGGGCCGGAGCGTTCAATCGTTTGTTCTGACTGCTTGAGGGAAACATCTCGCAAAAGAAATGCGATGCGTCTTGGCGTCGCAAATACGGACGCTGCTCCGTGAGCAATTTGCGTCGGGAAAACGGTGTCCGATCGGTCGACGATCACTTTCCTTGTAGCTAGACCCCGTGAAAAGCCAGCTGCCAAGGCGTTTGCCAGCGGCACGACGTATTGCGCCGGCAAGTCTTCGCAGCCGATTTCAAGGAGTAGTGTTGCAGTCAGTGAATCAGTCATTGGAACGGGCCGGCTCGACGACGAAAATCAGTTGGAAGCGGGAACGAAGAACGGGACGTGCGTTTCGACGAATTCCGGCCGCGCTTCGCAGTGTGCGGTGTGCGCGTGCAGGGCCGGGAGCAGGTCGGCGGGCAGTGACCGGGTTTCGCTCAGAAACGTGTAGACGATGGCGACGGTGATGTCGGCCTGGCTGAAGCGTTCGCCGGCCAGCGAAGGTGCGCCGACTCGCTCGGCGCAGACGGCGTCGATCGCGCGCAGCGATTCGATCATCTGCGTGTAGCAGCGATCCAGCCACGGCTGGTGGACTTTCTCTTCCGGGCGGAACACGCGCTCGTAGATCTGCATCACGCCTTTCTCGGCCGCACCGCTGGCGAGTGCGATCAGGTGCAGCGAGTGGCGGCGCGCGATGCCGGATGGCGGCAGCAGCGCGCGCTCGGGTCCGGCAAGTTGATCGAGGTGATCGAGAATCGCGCCGGATTCGGTCAGCACTTCGCCGTCATCAAGCACGAACGCCGGCACGCGGCCGAGCGGGTTGTATTCGCGGATACGGTCGAAATCCTTCCCGACAGACCAGTTGCGGTGCTCGTAGTCATGACCAAGCAGGCGCAGGCTCACGGCCACGCGGCGCACGAAGGGTGAATCGAACATGCCGATCAGGATCATCGCGGCGACTCCTCAGGCCGCCTTGGCCCGTTGCGGCGCGGCCATCGGAAAGCCGAGCTTTTCACGCGCGGCGTAATAGGCCTCGGCCACGGCCTTGGCCAGCGTACGCACGCGGAGGATGTAGCCCTGGCGCTCGGTCACGGAGATCGCGGAGCGCGCGTCGAGCATGTTGAAGCTGTGGCTGGCCTGCAAGACGCGCTCGTAGGCCGGCAGCGGCAGCGGTTGCGGCAACGCGAGCAACAAATTGCATTCGCGCTCGGCGACGTCAAAGCGTGCGAACAACGCGGCCGTATCGGCATGCTCGAAGTTGTAGGCGCTCTGCTCGACTTCGTTCTGGTGGTAGACATCGCCGTAGGTCACGACCCGGCCACCCCCGCCGTTCGAACGATTGTCGGACCAGACCAGGTCGTAGACCGATTCGACTTTCTGGATATACATCGCGAGCCGTTCGAGGCCGTAGGTGATCTCGCCCGCAACCGGCCGGCATTCGAGCCCGCCGACTTGCTGGAAATAGGTGAACTGCGTAACTTCCATGCCATTCAGCCAGACCTCCCAGCCGAGGCCCCAGGCGCCGAGCGTCGGCGACTCCCAGTTGTCTTCGACGAAGCGGATGTCGTGCACCAGCGGGTCGAAGCCGAGCAGCGTCAGCGATTCCAGATAGAGATTCTGGAGGTCCGGCGGGCTCGGTTTCATCAGCACCTGGAACTGGTAATAGTGCTGGAGGCGGTTCGGGTTTTCGCCGTAGCGGCCGTCGGTGGGCCGGCGTGAGGGCTGCACGTACGCGACATTCCAGGGCTCGGGGCCGATCGCGCGGAGGAAGGTCGCAGGATGAAAGGTGCCGGCGCCGACTTCCAAATCCAGCGGTTGCACGATGACGCAGCCCTGCTTGGCCCAAAAGCTCTGGAGCGTGAAAATCAGATCCTGGAAAGTCATTTTTTGGTTCGATTGGGGCCGCAGAACCAGGTCGGGTCGGGTCAGCGGTTATCAGTATAGCCAAGCCGCCAGCGCACCCGGCAGGCGCGACTTCCCTGCTGGATGCTTACCGATCGAGCCGCGTGCTACGCTCGCGCCGCTCACGGCTTTCGGCCCACCGAGCAATCACGTTCTCTCTGCCCCGGGTCAGCCTTGCGAGGCGCCCTCATTAGTTGGAGGAGCTGTCATGAAGAAGACTTTGTTCGCCATCGCGTTCGTCGTTGCTTCAATCCCCGCGTTCGCCGCCGATACCGCCACTGCCGCCGCGCCGGCCAAAGCGCCATCCGGTCAGCAGCAGCGCATGACCAGCTGCAATGCCGACGCCAAGACCAAGGCGCTCAAGGGCGCTGACCGCAAGAGCTTCATGAGCAGCTGCCTCAAAGGCGAAGCGGCTGCGGCGCCGGCAGCCGCCCCGGCCACAGCCCCGGCATCGGGCAAGGTCACGCAGCAACAGAAGATGACCAACTGCAACGCCGAGGCGAAGACCAAGGCGCTCAAGGGGCCGGAGCGCAAGAGCTTCATGAGCACCTGCCTGAAAGGCTGATCCTGGCTGACGGTTGAAGCGCTGGCCCCGGCGGTGAAAACGCCCGGGCCGGCCGCTCCGAAGTGGCGCCTGTCTCGCCCGAATTGGCATGGTTGCTGCTACATTCCCGCGCGTTTCAACACTAGATATTCACCCCCAGGAGACACCGATGTCGGGTAAAGACGTACTGAAGATCATCAGCGAGAAGAGCGTGAAGTTCGTCGACTTCCGCTTCTGCGACACCCGTGGCAAGGAGCAGCACGTGACGGTACCGGCGCATACCGTCGACGAGACGCTCTTCGTCGAAGGGAAGATGTTCGATGGCTCCTCGATCGCCGGGTGGAAGGGCATCAACGAGTCCGACATGATCCTGATGCCGGAAGCGGATACTGCGTTCATCGATCCCTTCTTCGAAGAGACGACGCTGGTGCTGACCTGCGATGTCATCGAGCCGTCGACCATGCAGGGCTATACCCGCGATCCGCGCTCGCTGGCCAAGCGCGCCGAGGCTTATCTGAAGTCGACCGGCATCGCCGACGCCGCCTTCTTCGGCCCGGAAAACGAATTCTTCGTCTTCGACTCCGTGCGTTCCGACTCCGGCCCCTGGGGCTCTTACGTCTACATCGACGCCAAGAACGCCGCGTGGAATTCGGGCAAGGACTACGAGGATGGCAACACCGGCCATCGTCCGGGTATCAAGGGCGGCTATTTCCCGGTGCCGCCGGTCGATCAGCTGCAAGACATCCGCTCGGCGATGTGCGAAACACTCGAATCGATCGGCATGGTCGTCGAAGTCCACCATCACGAAGTCGCCACGGCCGGCCAGTGCGAAATCGGTGTCAAGTTCGGCACGCTGGTCAAGAAGGCCGATGAAGTCCTGAAGCTGAAGTATGTCGTGCAGAACGTTGCCGACCAGTTCGGCAAGACCGCCACCTTCATGCCCAAGCCGATCGTCGGCGATAACGGCAGTGGCATGCACGTGCACATGTCGCTCGCCCTCGGCGGCAAGAACCTGTTCTCCGGCGACGGCTACGGCGGCCTGTCGGAAACGGCGCTGTACTACATCGGCGGCGTCCTCAAGCACGCGAAGGCGATCAACGCCTTCACCAACCCGGGCACGAACAGCTACAAGCGCCTGGTGCCGGGTTTCGAAGCGCCGGTCATGCTTGCCTACTCGGCGCGCAACCGCTCGGCCTCGATCCGCATTCCGTATGTCGCCAATCCGAAAGGCCGGCGCATCGAAGTGCGCTTCCCGGACTCGACCGCCAACCCCTATCTCGCGTTCGCCGCGATGATGATGGCCGGCCTCGATGGCATCCAGAACAAGATCCACCCGGGCGAGCCGAGCGACAAGGACCTCTACCATCTGCCGCCGGAAGAGGACAAGCTGATCCCGCGTGTCTGCCACAGCCTCGACATGGCGCTCGAATATCTCGACACGAATCGCGGCTTCCTCACCAAGGGTGGCGTGTTCACCGACGAGCTGATCGACGCCTACATCGAACTCAAGATGCAGGAGGTCACGCGCTTCCGCATGACCACGCATCCGATCGAGTTCGAGATGTACTACTCGCTGTAAGCAGTCGCCGACGCTTCACGAAAAATGCCTCCGGAAACGGGGGCATTTTTTGTGGGACGGTACGGCGGTTTACGGACGGCGCGGCCCGCGTTATGTTGCGCGCATGCGCCCCTTACTCTGCTTTCTGCTCGTACTCCTCTGGCTCCCGGTCAGCGCCGACGTCTATCGCTGGACCGACGACAAGGGCGTTGTCCACTACACCGACAAGCCGCCGGCGGGGAACGCCAAGCCGGTTGAGCTGCCGAAGTTGCAGACGTACAAACCCGGTGCGACGCCGGCGCCTTCTGCAACGCCGGACGATGATGCTGCCGCCGCGCCGGTCGCAGCTTCGAGTATCGCGATCGTGACGCCGCAGCCGGAGGAAACGATCCGCGACAGCGAAGGCAAGGTCTCTGTCGTCGTCAATGCCGCCGTGGAAACCGGACAGGGCCTTGTCTACTACCTCGACGGCAAGGCGCAGAACGAGCCGACGCCGTCGACGGGCTATCTGCTGCTCGGCGTCGAGCGCGGCGAACACCAGATCAGTGCCGCGCTGGTCGCTGCCGACGGGCGCGAACTCGCGCGCGCCGGGCCGGTGAAGTTCTATCGGCAACAGGTATCGAAGCGACCCTGATGGTTTTTCGCGAGCCGCTCATGGCTCGCATCTTGCAGTCGGATGCGCATGAAACTACCCGCGCTGAACCGTGTTCAGCCTGCCGCCATCCTCGATGGCCTGACCACGGCAATCGTCACGCTCGATAATGGACTGCGCGTCAGCTATCTCAATACAGCGGCGGAAAGCCTTTTCAGCGTCGGCCGCCGGCACGTGCAGGGGCAAGCGCTGCCGCTGGCCATACCGCATCTTGCGGAGCATGCGGTGCGATTGCGACGCGCGCTCGACACCGGCACCGGCTTCATCGAGCGCGAAATGAAACTAAGGCGTGCCGGCGAGGACCCCGCGACCCATGGTGTGCTGACGGTGGACTGCAACGTCACGCCGATCCAGTTGTCCGGCCCCAGTCTGGTGATTGAACTGCTGCCGCTCGACCGGCACCTGCGCATTTCCCGCGACGAGGCGATGTTCGCGCAGCACCAGGCCAGCCGCGAGCTGATCCGCGGGCTCGCGCACGAAATCAAGAATCCGCTCGGCGGCATCCGCGGTGCGGCGCAATTGCTGGAGCGCGAGTTCCCGGACACCGAGCATCGCGAGTACACGCGCGTGATCATTCGCGAAGTCGATCGCCTGCAGAATCTCGTCAACCGCCTGCTCGGCCCCAGCCGTCTGCCACAGAAGGCGATGGTCAACGTCCACGAAGTCCTTGAACACGTGCGCCAGCTGATCGAGGCGGAAGGGCACGGCAGCTTGCGTGTGCAGCGTGACTACGATCCCAGCATTCCGGAAATCTGGGGCGACCGCGAACAACTGATCCAGGCCACGCTGAATATTGCGCGCAACGCCCTGCAGGCCCTGTCCGGCGATGACCGGCCGGACCGGCCGATGCTGGTGCTGCGGACGCGCATGCGCCGCCAGTTCACGATCAGCGGCGTGCGGCACAAGCTCGTCGTGCAGATCGACGTCGAGGACAACGGCCCCGGCATTCCGCAGGCGCTGATCGAAAAAATCTTCTTTCCGATGGTCACGACGCGCGCCGATGGCACCGGTCTTGGCCTGCCGATTGCTCAGTATCTGATCCATAGTCACGCCGGCCTGGTCGAATGCGAGTCGCGGCTAGGCGCCACCGTCTTTTCGATATTCCTGCCGCTCGAACACGCCGCATGAACGCCGCCTGAGGCCTGATGACCGTATTGAAAATGCATGAAACCGCGATCCGCGTCTGGATCGTCGACGACGACGAATCGATCCGCTGGGTGCTGGAAAAATCCCTCGCGCGCGAGGGCATGGCCGTGCAGAGTTTCCCGGGTGCGGCGGAACTGCTCGACGCGCTGAACGACGCCAGCCCCGACGTGCTGATCTCCGACATCCGCATGCCCGGCATCGATGGCCTGGCGCTGATGGAGCGGGTGCGCGCGGTGAAACCCGAGCTGCCGGTGATTATCGTCACCGCGCACTCGGATCTCGATGCCGCTGTGGCCTCGTTCAGGGGTGGCGCGTTCGAGTATCTGCCGAAGCCGTTCGATGTCGACAGTGTCGCCTCGCTGGTGCGCCGCGCAGCGCAGAAGCGCGTCGTGACCAGCGACGCGAAACCGACTGAAGCACGCCCCGCGATCATCGGCGAAGCGCCGGCGATGCAGGACGTGTTCCGCGCCATCGGCCGCCTTTCGCAAAGCCAGATCACCGTGATGATCACCGGCGAATCCGGCACCGGCAAGGAACTCATCGCGCGCGCGCTGCACGTCAACAGCCCGCGCGTGCAGCGGCCGTTCATCGCGATCAACACCGCCGCGATTCCGAAAGACCTGCTCGAATCCGAATTCTTCGGCCACGAACGCGGCGCGTTCACGGGCGCGGCGATGCAGCGCAAGGGCCGCTTCGAGCAGGCCGACGGCGGCACGTTATTTTTAGACGAGATCGGCGACATGCCGGCCGATCTCCAGACGCGCCTGCTGCGCGTGCTGCAGGATGGACAGTTCTACCGCGTCGGTGGCGTAGCGCCAGTCACGGTCGATGTCCGTATCATCGCGGCCACACACCAGGACCTCGACCGCGCCGTCGCCGAAGGCCGCTTCCGCGAAGACCTCTATCACCGCCTCAACGTCATCCGCGTGCGCGTGCCGCCGCTGCGCGAACGGCGTGAGGATATCCCGTTGCTGCTCACGTATTTTCTCGAAGCTGCGGCGCGCGAACTCAAGACCGAGACGAAGCGCCTCCTGCCCGACGTGCTGAGGGCATTGATCGCTTACGACTGGCACGGCAACGTGCGTCAACTCGAAAACGCCTGTCGTTGGCTTACCGTCATGGCGCCGGGGCAGGACGTGCATGTCGAGGACCTGCCGCCGGAGTTGCGCGAGCGCGCACCGCGTGCCGGCACGCAGACGGCGCCGGCCGCGGCATCCGGCAGCACCGCGCCGGCGGCATCCGCAGAATGGTTCGAAGTCTTGCGCGTCTGGGCGCAACGGCGTTTCAGCGCCGGTGACGAAAACCTGCTCGGCACTGCGTCGCCGCAGTTCGAACGCACGCTGATCGAAGTCGCGCTGGCCGCCTGCAAGGGGCAGCGTCAGGAAGCCGCGCGCCGCCTCGGCTGGGGCCGCAATACACTGACGCGCAAGATCAAGGAACTCGGTATCGAGGACTGAGTCTTCGTCGCTTCGTTGCTTCGGCGAGCGGCGCGTCAGCGTATCCGACACGATGAACCGCGCCGCGCGCGGCGCAGCAGGCTGACGCGCAAGATCAAGGAACTCGGTATCGAGGATTGAGCGTACGTCGCTGCAGCGGTGCCGCCGTGGCCCGAAATCTCGCGCTAAAACCAGGTCAAGGCACATTCAATGGTTGGCCCCGCAGCGCACTTGCACTACATTGCGCGTGCCAGTTGTGTTTACGGCCATCCACATCGACACCGAGAACGAAAACCAATGTCCAAAACCAAAGCAGCGACCAAGAAGCCCGCATCGCCCCAAACCGGCGCCAAGACCACCGCTGCGAAGCCGATCAAGGAAACGCTGAACAAGACCGGCCTCGTGGCCAACCTCGCCGAGAACAGCGGCGTCGAGCCCAAGGTTGTGCGCAAGGTGCTCGATGCGCTGGAGGGGGCGATCGCCGCCTCGGTCAGCAAGAAGGGCGCGGGCGCGTTCATCCTGCCGGGCCTGCTGAAAATCAATGCCGTCAAGGTTCCCGCCAAGCCGAAGCGCAAGGGCATCAATCCGTTTACGGGCCTGGAGCAGATGTTCGCCGCCAAGCCGGCCTCGCTGAAGATCAAGGTGCGCCCGCTGAAGAAGCTGAAAGACGCGGCCGCCTGATATCGGCAGACGGATACGGTGACTGGTCGTCACCGTATCCGTTCATGGAAACACGCTTGTTCGAGGCGCATCGTGCGCGTGCTCGAACGCGATAAGCTCGCTGCCTGATCGAAGGACGCTCGTCCTTCACGGAGGCAAGCGATGCAGTCGAACGTCTACATCGTCGGAATCGGCATGACCGCTTTCGGCAAACATCCCGGCAAGTCGGTAAAGCAGTTGACCGCCGAGGCCGTGCGCGCCGCGCTCGCCGACGCCGGTTGCGACGCTGCGGCGATCGAGGCCGCGTGGTTCGGCAACGTCGGGCAGGGCGCCATCGAAGGCCAGCATGGTGTGCGCGGGCAGCTTGCACTGTCCGGGCTCGGCTTCGAAGGCATTCCCGTCATCAATGTCGAAAACGCCTGCGCGAGTTCGAGCACTGCCTTGAACGCGGCGCAGACTTATCTGCGTGCGGGGCTGGCCGACGTCGTGATGGCGGTCGGCTGCGAGAAGATGTGCGTGGATGACCGCAGCAAGGTCGCCAGTGTCTTCGACGGCTGCTGGGACGTGCACAGCGCCAGGCAGGCGCTGGGCGCGCTGACCGACGTCAGCCGCGAGATGATTCCCGAGGGCGCAGGCAACGCGGGCGCCGCCAGCCGCAGCGTGTTCATGGACATCTACGCCGCGCTCGCGCGCAAGCACATGCAGACCTTCGGCACCACCGCGCGCCAGATCGCGGCCGTCTCGGCGAAGAACCACCAGCATTCCGCGCTCAATCCACTGGCGCAGTTCCGCAATGCGATGAGCGTCGACGAGGTGCTCGCCGCGCGGGCCATCGTCTGGCCGCTGACGCTGCCGATGTGCTCGCCGGTCAGCGATGGCGCGAGCGCGGTCATCGTCTGTACCGAAGCCGCCCTGACGCGCTTCGACCGCAAGCGCGCCGTCAAGCTCATGGCCAGCGTCGTGGCCAGCGGCAGCCGGCGCACGCTCGACGAATACGAGAAACACGTCTGCCATCTCGCCGCGAAGCGCGCCTACGACCAGGCCGGCATCGGGCCCGAAGACATCTCGCTCGCCGAAGTGCACGACGCCACCGCCTTCGCCGAGATCGTGCAATCCGAAAACCTGATGTTCTGCGCCTTCGGCGACGGCGGCCCGCTCGCCGAATCCGGCGCGACGGCGCTGGGTGGACGCATCCCGATTAACACGTCCGGCGGGCTCGAATCCAAGGGTCATCCGATCGGCGCCACCGGCCTTGCACAAATTTACGAGCTGGCAACGCAGCTACGCCATGAAGCCGGCGCCCGGCAGGTTCCCGATGCGCGCTTCGCGATTGCGGAAAACGGCGGCGGGTTTTATGGGATCGAGGAAGCGGCGACGTGTGTGACGATACTTGGGCGAAATGATCTGATTGTTCGCCAGGGGGCCATATGACGCGTCGCCAGATAAATGAAGAAGAACTGGCAATCCTATATGCGCTCATAGGTGAAGCCATTTGGAATCTTCAGCTCGTTGAGAATGCTCTGAGTTTCTGCATCACCATCAAACGTGACATAAAAGTTCGCGGCTCAACTCCGCCCAATGAAGCGGACGCTCTTCTTGCTAAACATCAAGCCAGTACTCTCGGCACGTCGTTGCGTATCGCACGAGAAGCGCAGATTTTTCCCAACGCCCTTTTTGAACGTCTCAATCAGTTCAAGGAGGAACGCGATTGGCTGGTCCACAGATCGGTTCGACAAAACGGCGAGGATCTATATCTGGAGGAAAAGCGAGTCGCTTTCGTCGCGCGCATCAATGCTTTTTCTAACGAGGCGGGTGCGTTGCAGAGCGCGATCGTCACTAAGGAGTCAGTAGAAGCTGATGCTCAGCTAAAGATCACCAAGTTACGAGGCATCTGACAAAGCACTTGAATTGCCCGCCGCTCCTGTGCGATTCGTCCCTATGCGCAACCCATCTCGTGCGCCGAGCGCACGCCACTTTTAGGGAATGCGTTCGATCAGCGTTGCATTCGCCATGCCGCCGGACTCGCACATCGTCTGCACGCCGTAGCGGCCATTCTGGTCTTCGAGGGTCGCGAGCAGGTTGGTCAGCAGCCGGCCGCCCGAGGCACCCACCGGATGACCGAGCGCGATCGCGCCGCCGAGCCGGTTCACGCGGTCGGGGTTGACGCCCAGTTCCTTGGCCCAGGCGAGCACGACCGACGCGAAGGCTTCGTTGACTTCGAAGGCGTCGATCTTATCCAGCGACAGGCCAGCGCGCTTCAGCAGCTTGCGCGTGGCCGGGATGATGGCGGTCAGCATCAGGATCGGGTCGTCGCCACTCAGTGCGAAATGGGTGATCGCGGCGCGCGGTTTCAGGCCCAGGCGCAATGCCGCGCTTTCCTCGGCGATGAGCATCGCCACCGCGCCGTCGCTGACCTGGCTGGAATTGCCGGCGGTGACGCGCCATGCGATCTCGGGAAAGCGCGCGGCCATCGCCGCATCCTCGAACGCGGGTTTCAGCGCGGCCAGCCGTTCGAATGTCGTGTCGCGGCGCAGGCCTTCGTCATGATCGACGATGCGCTCAACACCATCGGCGCCGGTAATGGTGATGGGGACGATGGCGCGCGCCGTGATGCCGCGATCCTCGGCGACTGCGGCCTTGCGATGCGACTCGAAGGCCAAGGTATCCAGTGCTTCGCGCGAGAGGTCCCAGCGCGCGGCAATCAGCTCCGCCGAGATTCCCTGATGCACGAGGCCCTCGGGATAGCGACGGTGAAACCGCTCGCCCATATTGTCGCGGCCGAGCCGATTCGCTTTCATCGGCACCAGGCTCATCATCTCGACACCACCGGCGATGACGAAATCGCAGGCGCCGGCAATGACACCTTGTGCGGCGAAATCGGCGGCCTGCTGCGCCGAGCCGCACTTGCGGTCCAGCGTCACGGCCGGGACCGTTTCGGGGAAGCCCGCCGCGAGCGCGGCCTGCCGGCCGATGTTGCCGGCCTGTTCGCCGACCTGCAGCACGCAGCCGGTGATGACGTCTTCGATCAGCGTCGGATCGATGCCGGTGCGCTGCACCAGTGCCGACAAAACCTGCGCGTAAAGGTCGACCGGATGGATGCCGGCCAGCGCGCCGTTGGCGCGGGCACGCCCGAATGGCGAGCGGACGATGTCGATGATGACCGCGCGGCGCATGCGATCCTCAGACCGACTTGCGATGCAGCGACAACGACATCTCCGCCGAGCGGATCTGCACCACCGGCGACTTCGCGAGCCGCATCAGGCGGCGCACCTGGTCCAGCTCCGGCGAGGACAGCAGCGGAAAGCTGGTCTTGATCGGACCGGCGGCCCACATGCGGTCGAGATCAGCCTGCGGCACCAGCGCGCGCAGGATCAGCTCGTCATCGTTGTTCGTGCCGTAGCGTTTGCGCAGTTCCTCGATCGTCGGCTGTTCCGGCGGATTGGCGAGCACGTGTCGGGCGCGCGGCGCGCTCAGGATGCGATCGAGAATATTCTGCTCGATGGGGGCTGCGGTCTGGCCGTAGTAGCCGGCCGCGTACTGGATCACCTCGTCGGGGACGATGGCGTAGCGCTCGCCGTTGACGATGTTCAACACGGCCTGGATGCCGACCAGCTGGCTGAACGGTGTCGCCATGCCGGGGTAGCCGAGCTCGCGGCGCACCACGGCGGTTTCGCGGAACACTTCCTCGAGACGATCAGTCATGTTGTGGCGTTCGAGCTGCGCCTTCAGCGTGCCGGTCATGCCGCCCGGCACCTGGTGGCGGATCGCCAGCGCGTCGTACTCGTTGTTCTGATTCACCAGAAAACCGGCGGCCTTGCCGACCTGTTCGAAGTGCTTCGCGACCGGCGGCAGCAAGGACGTATCGAGGTTGTGCGTGTGGCCGAGCAGCTCGATGTTGTGAACCATGATCTCGGTCGATGGCACCGACGGCCCGTTCGCCATCGGCCGGATCGCCGTGTGCAGGATTGTCACGCCGAGATCGACGATATCGAGATAGGCCTTGGCCGACTGGCCGAGGATGTTGTTGGAGTGAAACTCGATCGGCTTGCCGCGCGAGCGGGCCTTGATCGCCGGCACCAGCGTGCTCAGGCGTTCCTTGTCGAGCACGCCGGCGGTGTCGTAGAGCAGGATGGTGTCGATGTCGGGCGAGGCGGAGAGCTTGTCGGCCTTGTCGGCGAAGTATTCGTCGGTGTGCACGGGGGAGAGCGTGAACATGATCGAGCCGGCGACATCCGAACCGAATTCCTTGGCGACCTTCGCCAGCCGGTGCATCTTGTCGATGTTGTACAGCACATCGTAGATCCAGAAGCTGCGACAGCCGTGGACGTTGAGCTGGCGCATCCAGGCGTCCATCAGCGCGTCCGGGGTGACGCCGAACGTCACCGAGGCATTCGAGCGCATGCCGCCGCGAATCCGCGTGCGTGGCATCGCCTGCACCAGCAGGTCCAGCCCGTCCCAGGGATTTTCGTTGCAGTGCCGGATCATCACTTCGAACATCGAGGAGCCGGTGAGGTCGATCGTGCGGTAGCCGGTGCGGTCGATCAGCGGCGCTACAGGCAGCGCCATGCCGGCCTGCATGCGCATGCCCCAGAGGGCTTGCTGGCCGTCGCGCATCGTTTCGTCGAGGAATTCGATATGAGCCATGAGCGTCAGTGTCCCTTTGCGTTTGCGTAAGCCGGCAGCAGGGTTTGCTCCAGCCAGCGTGTGGTGATCCGATTGGCGGCGTAATCGGGATGCGCGACGATGGCGCGCAGCAGCGGCAGATTGGTCGCAATGCCTTCGATCGCGAATTGCCCGAGCGCCGTGCGTAGCCGCTCGACCGCCTGCGGCCGATCTTCGGCATGCACGATCAGCTTCCCGATCATGCTGTCGTAGTACGGCGGCACCAGAGTGCCTTCGCGCATCGCGGTATCGAGCCGCACGCCCGGGCCTTGTGGCGCCTGCCAGCGCGTGATGCGGCCCGGCGAAGGCGCGAAGCCGCGATCCGGGTCTTCGGCGATGATGCGGACCTCGATCGCGTGGCCCTGTGTCTTGATGTCCCGCTGCGTCATCGGCAGCGCTTCGCCGGCGGCGACGCGCAGCTGCATCTGGATCAGGTCGACGCCGGTGATCGCTTCCGAAACCGGATGCTCGACCTGGATGCGCGCGTTGACCTCGATGAAGTAAAACTCGCCACGGCCTTCATCGAAGAGAAACTCGACGGTGCCGGCGTTGCGGTAGTTGATCGACGCGAGCAGGTTGGTCGCCGATGCGTGCAGCCGCGCGCGCAGGGCATCGCTCAGGATCGCGGCGGGCGCTTCCTCGACCATTTTCTGGTAACGGCGCTGGATCGAACAATCACGCTCGCCGAAGGCCAGCACGGTGCCGCGACCGTCACCCATCGCCTGCACTTCGATATGGCGCGCGCGCTCGATGTACTGCTCCAGAAACAGCGTGCCATCGCCGAACGCTTCCTTCGCCTCGTTCGAGGCGCGATCAAAAGCGGCGCTCAGTTCCGCGCGGTTGTGCGCGACGACCATGCCGCGCCCGCCGCCGCCGGCCGAGGCCTTGGTGACCACCGGGTAGCCGATCTTCTCCGCGAAGGCCAGCGCGTCGGCGGTCGAGTCCAGCTTGCCGCTGCCCTGCACCAGCGGCACGCCCGCCGCGCTCGCCAGCGCCCGTGCCGCGATCTTGCCACCGACCTGTTCGATCGAGTCCGGCGTCGGCCCAACGAAGCGGATGCCTTCGCCTTCGCAGAGTCGCGCCAGCTCCGCGCGCTCCGAGAGAAAGCCATAGCCCGGATGCAGCGCGTCGCAGCCCGTGGCTTTCGCCGCATGCACGATCAGCCGCGCATCGAGATACGACAGGCGCGCTGCGGCGGGGCCGATGACGACGGTGCGATCGGCCTCGCTGGCCGCCATGCTTTCGCGATCGGCGAATGATGCCGCGAGCACCGACTCGATGCCGAGCGCCCGCGCCGCGCGCACGATCTTCAACGCGATTTCGCCGCGATTCGCGACCAGCACGCGGCGCAGGGCCATGCCGGACTCAGCCCGCCGGCTCGATGTAGAACAGCGCCTGGCCGAACTCGACCATCTCCGAGTCGGCGACGCAGATTTTGCGGATGACGCCCGGCGTGCCGGCGCAGACCGACGTGAACAGCTTCATCACTTCGATCAGGCAGACCTCCATGTCGGCGGACACCGTCCGGCCCAGTTCGACATAGGGCGCTGCGCCGGGCTTGGGCGAGCGATAGAAGGTGCCGAGATTCGGCGCACGCACGGCCAGCCAGTGTGCGGGCACCTCTTGTTCGGGCGCCGCCTGATCGTGCGATTTCGGCGCGGCAACGGCCGTCGAAGCACTGCTCGCTTTGCCGCCGCCATCGGCAGCGGCGACACGACGCTCGCGATCCTCGGGATTCTTCGACAGGCGAATCTCGAAGCCTGCCATCTCGAAGTGCAGTTCGTCCCAGTCGGAGCCGTCGAAGATCTCCACCAGCGATTCGATGTCGCCCGCCGTCACCTTGCTCATGGATGGGTCTCTCTCATTTTTTTGCATTAAGTCGGAGCGCACACCTGTGCGGCCGTCAGCAGCGCCGGCAGCACCGGCTCCGCGACGATGAATTCCAGTCCCTTGTCGATGGCGGCGCGTACGCCTTCGACACTCGCGATCGCACCGCCGCGCGCCCCGCGCACGCCGGTGAGTGCGGCGATGATCTGCCCAATCCGCTCGGGGTCTTCCGCACCCGGAATTTTGTCGAGGTCGGCGACGCCGTCGCGAGGCGCGTCGGCCGGCCTGAAGACTTTCAGGGCCGTGCGCGCCTGGGCCCAGGCCGCGAGCGCGCGCAGCCGTTCGTTGGCCTGCTCGTCGGGCGCTGCGACTTCGAGCGCGTCGGCGTAAACGCGGCCGGCATGGCCATCGACGGTGACGACGCGCCCCGCGAGTGCGGTCAACTGACCCGCCCCGCAACCGACGATGCAGGGTCGTCCGAGTGCGCGGCTGACCACGGCGGCATGAGAAGTGGTTCCACCCTGTTCGGTAATGACGGCGCACGCGGCGATCATGCCGTGCAGATCGTTGGGACTCGTCGTGGGCCTTGCGAGCACGATCGCTTCGCCGTTCGCGGCGCGGCGTTCGGCTTCGTCGGAATCGACCACGACGACGCCGATGCCAACACCGGGACAGGCGCTTTCACCGCTGGCGAGCACCGTTGCGGCGGCGGCGTTCCGCGCCGAGAGCTGTGGGCTCAACAAGGTGCGCAACTGCTCGGGCGTGACCCGGGTCAGCGCCGTTGCCTCGTCGATGCGGCCTTCGCGGGCCATGTCGACGGCGCAGCACACCGCTGCCAGCGGCGCGCGCTTGGCGGCGCGCGTCTGCAGCAGATAGAGCCGATCACGCTCCACTGTGAACTCGATATCCTGCATGTCGCCATTGGCCTGCTCCAGCGTCTGCGCAGCGGCCAGCAGTTCCTGCAGTGCCTGCGGCACGCTCAGCTTCATCTCCGCCAGCGGCCGCGGCGTGAATTTGCCGGAGACCACGTCCTCGCCCTGGGCGCGCGGCAGGTATTCGCCATAGGGCTCGGGCGCGCCGCTCAGCGGGTTGCGGCTGAACAGTACGCCGGTGCCCGAGCGCTCGTCGAGATTGCCGAACACCATCGCCTGGATCGTGACCGCCGTGCCGGCGTCGTGCGCAATGCCGTGATGTTCGCGGTAGCGCTTGGCCCGCCGCGAATTCCAGGAGTCGAAGACCGCGTGCACCGCGCCGCGCAACTGGCCGGCGACATCTTCCGGAATCACCGCGCCGGCTGCGCTGGCGACCGCCGCTCGCCATTCGGGCGGGGTCAGGCCGGGCGGCAGTTCCGGAACTGTCGCTTTCAGGACGATGCCTGCGTACAGCTCGATGAAGCGGCGATGGGTATCGCGGGCAAAGGTTTCATCTGCGCATTCGCCGGCGAGCGCACGTTCGGTAAGGTCGTTGATGCCGAGATTCAGCACGGTATCCATCATCCCCGGCATCGATACCGCGGCACCGGAACGCACCGAAAGCAGCAGGGGCTGAGGGCCGCTGCCGAAGGTTCGTCCGGTCTGCCGTTCGAGGCCGCGCACGCCGTCGGCCAGCTGCTGTTCCAGACCTTGCGGAAATCGGCCGCTGTTCAGAAACTCGACGCAGGCGCGGGTCGTGATCACGAAGGCCGGCGGGACCGGCAGGCCCAGCGAGCGCATGCGCGCAATCGACCAGGCCTTGCCGCCGATCAGGAATTTTTCGGGCAGCGCGGTGCCGTCCAGGGCCAGCGTCCAGCTTGTCGAAGAGGCGTTCACGATTCGGCTACTCGACGCGTTCGCGACCGGCGATGCGCAGCAGGTCTTCGTGCAGTTCGAACCAGACCGTGTGGTAGCTGTCGATGCGTACATCGCTGACCCACTCGTGCGCACCGTCTTCGGCTTTTTCGAGCGCGACGAGCAGTTTGTCGCGGTATATCTGCAAGCGCGGAAGCTGTTCGGCAAGGCTGGCGAACACCTTGTCGGCACGCTCGTGCAGCGCGCCGAGACGGTCGATACAGCGGCTGTCATGCGCTTCGTCGGAATGATCGTTGGGAACCTTTTCGCCGCCGAGGTCGAGCGTCTGCCAATCCGTGATCAGGCTCTTGAGCGCCACGTTCACGCGTTCGAAAGCTTCGTTGGCGGCGAGGTAGGCGGCGTTGCCGCGCAGCTTGCCGTAGTAACGCGAGTACTCGCCGTCGAGCGCCATGCGCGCGGTCGGCGTCAGCAGGTACTTGCCCTGATTCGCCACCGCGCGACCGCGCGCGACCGCATCGGTCAGCAGCGCCTCGACGCGCGCCGCATCGAGGCCGACGACAGCCGCCACTTCCGCAGGTGTGCCGTGCTTCTTGATTGCGAGGCCGTGAAGCGCGAGGTGCATGTCCTGCATCGGGGTTCCTCCTGGGGCGCTCAGCGCGGCGACGCCTGTTTTGCCGCCGCGATGACCTGGTCGCGTACGCTGCGCCGCAGGATCTTGTTGGCGGCGGACTTCGGAAGGTCGGGCCAGATTTCGATCGACCTCGGGCATTTGAAGCCGGCCAGTTTTTCGCGGGCGTAGGCGAGCAGGCGTTCGGTATCGAGGCCGGGACGACCCGACACCACGGCGTGGATCCGGTCGCCCCATTTTTCGTCGGGCAGCCCGACCACGGCGGCTTCGACCACGCCTTCGAACGCCAGCAGCACGTCCTCGACTTCGCGCGGATAGACGTTGAAGCCACCGGAAATCAGCATGTCGTTCTTGCGGTCGAGGATGTAGAAAAAGCCGTCCTTGTCCATCGAACCGACATCGCCGGTGTGCAGCCAGCCATTACGCATCGCCTGCGCGGTGGCCTCCGGACGATTCCAGTAACCCCCCATCAGCTGCGGGCCACGACAGACGATCTCGCCGATTTCCCCGGGCGGCAGCGGCCGGTCGTGGTCATCGAAGATGGCCACTTCGGCGACGGT
Source organism: Nevskia sp. (assembly GCA_043781855.1). GTDB lineage: Bacteria > Pseudomonadota > Gammaproteobacteria > Nevskiales > Nevskiaceae > Nevskia. Next base: position 19,315 of record JAYWBB010000159.1, read on the forward strand.
GTAGGGACGACCGCAGGAACCGGCGCGGTCGTGATCCCCGGGCTTGAGATAGGTGATCACCATCGGGCTTTCGGCCTGGCCGTAGGTCTGCACGAAAACCCTGCCGAAGCGGGCCTCACCGCGCTGGAGCACGCTGGGCGCGATCGGCGACGCGCCGTAACTGATCGAACGCAGGCTCAGCCTGGCGGATTCCAGACGAGGCTCTTCGAGAATCATCGCCAGCATCGTCGGCACCAGAAACGTGTGTGTGGCTTTCTCGCGTTCGGCGAGCGCGAGAAATTCCGCCGGATCGAATTTCGCCATGACCACCGAGCGGACGCCACGCGCAATCGCCGGCAGGAAGAACGCGCCCGAGGCGTGGGCGATCGGTGCCGCATGCAGGAAAGTGTCGCCGTGTTGCAGGTCCGGCACCAGGTCCATCAGGAATGCCGAGAGCTCGGACAGTTCGCCGCGCGTGGTCAGGGTCACCGCCTTGGCCTGGCCGGTGGTGCCGCCGGTGTAGCCGAAGCGCAAAGGCGCATCGAGCGAACGATCGACAGCGCAAGCCAGCGTCGAACCCTCGTCGACCAGCTTCCGGAAGCGCTGGCGGCCGATGTTGATCTCCGCATCGATACCCTCGATATCGAGGTGCAGCACCGCGCGCGCTCCGCTGTCGGCCAGCTTGTAGCGATGATTGTCCAGCGTTTCGCGCGTATTCAGCCCGACGCGCACCAGGCCGGCTTTCGCCAGCGCGTAATAGGCGACGAGGCAGTCGATGCCGTTGGGCAACAGCACGCCGACCCGATCGCCGGATTCGAGACCGAGGCCGCGCAGATTGTTTCCGAGCCGGTCGGTCAGCGCGTCGAACTCGCGAAAGCTGACGGTACGCGCGCCTTCGACGAGACAAGGCCTGTCGCCGTAATGCAATGCAGCCCTGCGGATGAGTGCGCCAATTTGCATATTCGCTCCGGACGCCGTGTTCGGGTCAGTGCGCCGTCGATCCACCATCGACGATCAGCATCGAACCATTGCAGTAACCTGCCTCATCCGAACCGAGATAAAGACAGGCGTAGGCGATTTCGTCCGGCGTGCCGGGGCGGCGGGCTGGCGAGATCGCTTCGGCCATGGCGGGGTCGTCGAACAGGGCCACCACCGCTTTCACCATGTTGGTGTCGACAAAGCCGGGGCAGACGCAATTCGAACGGATGTTGTCCTTTGCGTACGCCATGCACAGCGAGCGTGTGTAGTTGATGATCGCGCCCTTCGAGGCGGTATAGGCGTGGGCATCGGCAGCGCCGCCCAAGCCGTAGATCGAGGCGATGTTGACGATCGAGCCCTTGCCTTGAAGGCGCATCTGCGGCACGACCTGACGGCACATCAGAAACACCGAGTCGAGGTTGATCGACATCACCTCGCGCCATTTTTCCGGCGTCGTCGTCGTGGTTTCGTTCATCGAGCCCGGACTTTTCGCGGCCCAGCTGTAGCCCACACCGGCTGCGTTGATCAGGATGTCGACGCGGCCATAAGCCGCCATCAGCGCCTTGAACGCGGCTTCGACTTCTTCGGGCTTCGAGAGATCCGCCGCAGCACCTGCCGCGATGCCGCCGGCCGCCTTGACCTCGGCCACCGAAGCGTCGAGTGTCGAGCCGGTGCGGCTGATGCCGAAGACCTTGGCGCCTTCCTTCGCGAACAGGTGCAGGCAGGCTCTCCCGATGCCGGCGCCGGCGCCGGTCACCACCACCACCTTGCCTTTGACTCGATCCATTGTCCGCTCCTCCTGCGTTGCGAAGTCCGCAAGTTGCGGCGTTTGCCGCGCGGGCGCGCGCCAGCCGATTGCACTTGTCGATTAGTCGAATTATTGTAGGACAATATGGCCGGACCCACAAGAATCGTGATCGCCGAGCGCAGCTGTTCGCGTCCGCAATGGCAGCATTCCAGTAGGATTACACAGCGCAAAAGGGAGTGGCTCGTGAAGACTTCTGCGGTTCCCAAGACGCGCACGCGGCGCACGAGCCTGGCCAAGGTCGGCCGCATTGCGGAACGACCGGTTCATGGTCCGAGTTCTCCCGATCTGGTCGTCGCGGCGATCAAGAAGGGCATCCTCATGGGCCGCTTTGTGCCGGGGCAGCGCTTGATCGAAGCGGATCTCACACGCGATCTGAAAGTCAGTCGCGGGCCAGTGCGCGAAGCGCTGAAACGCATGGCGGCGGAAGGTGTGGTGGCGTTGAATCCGCATCGCGGCGCCTACGTGCGGGCGCTCACGCGCCGTGAAGTGACGGAACTGATGCAGGTTCTGGAGATCGTCATCGGCCTTGCAGCGCGACTTGCGGCGTCGCGGATCAAGCAGGAAATCCGCCATCGTCGGGACAGCAGCCGCATCAAGCTCACACTCGCCTTCAAGCGCCTGGAAGCGCTGGGGGTCGCGAGCGGCCGCATCATGCAGTCGATCGAACGCACGAGTCTTTACGACGCGATTTTCGAGATTGCCGGAAACAACGAACTGGTCCGGATCAATCCGGTGGTGCCGACGCAGATCCTGCGAATGCAGATTCATGCCTACATTCCGGTCGATCAGCGCAACCAGCAGTTCGCCGATTACCGCCTGCTTTACGAGGCCTTGATGGAAGGCGATTCGAAGCGTGCGAACCGCATTGTGGAGTTGCATGTGCGGCGCAGCCGCATGCAGATACAGCACGCGCCGGACGAGGCTTTCGCGATGGACCTGGCAGCGGGTTGACGTTTCCGCCTGGTCAATCCGGTTTTTGCAGGTTCTCGACATCGGCGCGGCGCAGGCCCGCGCCTTTGCCGACGAGTTTCCGCGAATGCTGCTGTTCGATCAGATACATCTCGTCGGCCAGTGGCGAGTCGTAGTTGTATTTGACCCAGGTGTCGTCGAGGTTGCGGAATTTGTCCTCGCAGAGTTTCGGCGTGAACGCCTGCACGCGGCGGTTCAGTTCGGCGAACGTCATGGCGCCCTGCGTCGTCAGGTAGCGATCGTTTTTGGGATCGAGATAGGTCACGCCGGGATGGATGCCGTCGCCGACCGAAGGCACGTAGTCCGCGCCATCCAGAATCGTGTACGACAGCGGTGTATAGATCCGCTTCGCCGCATCGGCGTGCTGCATCATCGTGTATTCGTTGACCTGCGCGCTCGGTAGCGTCAGCGGCACCAGCAAGTGGCCGAGCAACTCATTGCCATACTCGTCGTTGAGCAATCCGCGAAAGCGCTCGGCGCGTTCGTCGATCTTGAACCAGTCGTCCACCTCAAAGACACCGGCGACGTGCGCCATGTCCTTGATGATCGCGTAGTAGGTCATCGCGCCCGCGTCGAGCATCTGGTCCCGCGTCCAGCCGGCAACCCGCATCCAGAGTTTCGACGTGGCATCGCGCATCAGTTCAGCGTACTCCTCGAAGGTGCGCGTCAGTTCCTCGCGGCTGCCCATCCCGACCGGCAGATAGCCCTCGGACAAAACATCCGACGTATACAGGCCGACACCGCAGATGTTCTCAGCCTTGAATTCGGGCCGTGCCTCGAAGCTGCCCCAGTCGTCCACCAGGTAGAAGTGCGTGTCCTTGACCGCCGTCGTCATGGTCAGCGCGTTGTGCGGAACCGCGCTGGCCACGCCATCGAGCCAGGGCAGATCGCCTTCGCCAAGATCGAAGAAGTCGCGCACGATCATCTCGCGACCGTCACCGAGATTGTACGGCCCGTGATTGCTGAGGCTGATGCGGCTTTCACAGGCGACCAGAAACGCATATTGCGACGCGGCCGCCGAGAACTTCACTGCGGCGGCCTGCAGCGCGTCTCCGGGTTCGCACGAGTAGAGGTCCGAGTGGAACACCTGGAGACGGCGTTCGGGAAGAATCTGCAGGCGGTGTCCGGCTTCGCGGGCCGTGATGTGGCCGTTGTTGCGATGCCAGGACAACTGGTAGCGCTTCCAGAAATCCATCACGTAGACGACGTCTTCGGCCGCGTCCTGCGGACGGATCATGCCCATGTTGATGAGCATCTCGCGGCCCAGCAGATAGAAGCCGATCATGCACCAGCCGACGCCGATGGCGCCGACCTTGACGCCCATGTTGCGCACGCGATCGGCGATGCGTTCGGCCGGCATGCTCGCCTCGATTTTCCGCAGCAGCGTCGGGTAGCGATAGAAGGCATTGAGGTACGACAGCAACATGTACGACGACACTGGAAAGAGTTTCGATTCCTGCACCGTGCGCGTCACGCAGAGGAAATAGGTTTCGTCGCCGCAGTTCTGGATCAGATTATTGGTCTCCAGAAGTTGCGCGTAGGTCAACGGTTTCTTGGACATCGCTCGTTTCCTGGTTTGTTGAATCGTGGTCTTGGAGACCGCGTGGAGCTTCGAAAGCAAGGCCTCAGCGGCGGGCCGGAAGTTTCCAGACGCGTACCGACATATCGATTCCTTTCTGATAAGCCTCCGCCGTTTTCGCCGACGCGGAGGTTTCCATTTCCACCAGATCGCCTTCGCGGATGCCGCTGATCTTCGCGTTCATGAGGCAGGGAATGCCGTACTCGCGCGTGAGGATGCCGAGATGCGAGCGGACCGTGCCGCCGGCGCAGATCACGCCCATGAAGCGTTCGAGAATCGGCGCGGTCAGCGTGCCGCCGCTGTCGTCGATGATCGCGACCGTGCCGTCAGGAATACCCTGGGTCAGGCTGCTCAGCACCTGTTCGCTCGAGCGGAAATAGCGCGCGACCCCGATCAGGTTCTGCGGGTACTTGACCACGTTGTCGCCCTGACCGCGCAATTCGCGGCCGTTGCTGTCGGCCGGCTCCGTGCGCGCCTCCGGATGTTCGAAGGAGAAACTGCCGTCGCTGATCGCGCCTTCCGGAACCTTGTAGGCGTCGGGCCGCTCGCGCCCGGAAATCATCGCCGACCCGGTATAGCGATAGCCCGTCGCCAGCAGTTTCTTTTCGATGGCGGCGATGTCTTTCGCGGTGATCAGCGAGTAGGCGCGGTCGAACACGAAGCGGTTCCAGTCGCCACCCGACTCGTCGACTTTCCGGCGCACCAGATCCTTGAGCGCGCTGTGGAACGCGTCGACGATGGGCGGACCTTCGCCGTCGGCATATTTGTCGGTATCGACATAAAGCATTGCCATTGCTTCTCCTCCAGCCGTTTCGTTTCGATCGAACTGTCGTATCCGCGAGTGGCCGAAGGCGCAGCTCGGTTGTTTTCCGGAGAGTATGCCAATACCGTTTTGTAGTACAATTTTTTTCGCGCGAATCGTCCAGATTTGCAGGCCTGAACCACTGCATTCCATGTCTCCTGAGCATCCCCTGCAACCCGGACACCGCACGGAACCGCGTCGCCTGTCGTTCGTTGGAGCAGTGAATTTCCGCGACCTCGGCGGCTACGCGACGACGGACGGCAGGTGCGTCGCGATGCGGCGCATCTACCGCTCCGACTCGCTGTCCGATCTGAACGACGACGATCTGAAAATGCTCGCCGGTCTCGGGCTGCGCAGCCTCTGCGATTTTCGTCTGGACAGCGAGCGGCAACGCAAGCCCAACCGGCTGCCTTCCGGTTCCGGCCCGAGGATTCACGAGATCGGTTTCGCGCCGAAAGGCACGCTGGACATGTGGCGCGAGATCAATGCCGGGAAGCTCTCGCCGGCCGAGGTCGAGGAGCGGATGCGCGAACACTACCGCATGTTCGTCGTCGATCACCTGGGCGAATATCGCCGAATGTTCGACATGCTCCTCGCGCCCGATGCCCTGCCGGCCCTGATCCATTGCGCGAGCGGCAAGGACCGCACCGGCGTCGGCTCGGCGCTCCTGCTGATGGCGCTCGGCGTGCCGCGAGAGACGATCCTAGAAGACTATCTGCTCAGCGATCTCTTTCGCCGCGACCTCTCCCATATTCTTTTCGACGGCGTCGACGAGAGCGTTCTGTCGGCTGTCGTTCAGGCGCATCCGTCGTATCTGACGACCACCTTCGAGACCATCGACCTGCTTTGGCGTTCGGACGCGGCGTTCATCGAAACCGGCCTGGGTCTGCACGAGCAGGAACTGGCGCGATTCCGGCAGCTGCTGCTCGAACCTGCGGCCTGACGGGAGAGCCCTTCTCCCTCGGGGGCAAGGATTGGATGAGGGATTTTGCGAAAATTTAGAGAACTCATCCCGGATTGAGAGGCGCTCACGCCCGGCGGCTTTCCGGGCGCGAGGGAGGCGACCCGATCAATCGGGAGTTCTCTGGCCGTTACCCGGCGGGTCGCCGCCAAGCTTTTCCAGACGATAAGATTCGAGGCGGTTGTAGAGCGTCTTCAGGCTGACGCCGAGCGCATCGGCGGTGCGGCGTTTGTTGCCGTCGAAGTGTTCGAGCGTGGCGAAGATCATCTCGCGCTGGGCATCGGCCAGCGGTGTGCCGACGCCGAATTCGAGAACGCCGTTGCGCTGCACCGGTTTGCGCTGCGCCGCCGAGCTGGGGAGCGCAGGCGGCTCCAGGGTGTCGTCGGCGAGAATGAACGCGCGGCTCACGGCGTTCCTGAGTTCGCGCACATTGCCGGCCCAGCTCTGCAGCGGCAGCTGCTTGAGATACTGGCGCGAAAAAGTCTTCTTGCGCCCCGCGCGCGCGTTGAGGCCGTCGAGGAAATATCTGGCGAGAAGCAGGACGTCGTCGCCGCGCTCGCGCAGGCTTGGCACGCGCAGCGGAAACACGGCGAGGCGGTACATCAGGTCCTCGCGGAAGCTGCCTTCGCGGACGCTGTTTTCGATGTCGCGGTTGGTCGCGGCGATCACGCGCACGTCGACCCCGATCGTGTCGGTGCCGCCGACACGCTGGAAGCGTCGCGCCTCCAGCACGCGCAACAGCTTGACCTGCATCGCCAGCGGCATCTCGGTGACTTCGTCGAGGAAGATCGTGCCGCCGTTGGCGCGCTCGAAGTAGCCGGCGCGCTGGCGGTCGGCGCCGGTGAAGCTGCCCTTCTCGTGGCCGAGCAGCTCGGCCTCGATCAGCGTCGGCGCGATGGCGCCGCAGTTGACTGCCACGAACGCGCCCTGCGCGCGCGCGCTGAGCGCGTGCAGGGCCTGCGCGACCACCTCCTTGCCGGTGCCGCTTTCGCCGACGATGAGCACCGTGGTCTCGGTCGGCGCGACGCGGCGAATCTGGTCGTAGAGCTGCGTCATCACCGGCGCGTTGCCGATCAACCCGACCAGCCCGCGCACAAGGCCGCCCTCCTCGCCGGGAAGGGGAGGATCGGGGGAACGGTTCTTGGCGCTCGGTTCAGGCATTCGGTCAGCGGCAATGGTTTTGGCGGTGGCGATGGCGAGTGGAGTCGCGCGGCGGGCCCGGTGCAGATGATAGTCGAACCATCGGCCGCTAAAACTTACCGACCCCTTGTAGGGATTACGCGAATTCGCGAGCCGCCGGCCCCGTCTTCCGGCGCTACGCCGCAAATGCGCCACGGGCACGGATTCTGCACTTCATGGGTCGGTGTCACTGACTCGCGCTGACGCCTTCCCAGCAGCGCGGCGGTGCATTGGTTATAGACCCGATCCCGGGTCGTCACACTGGAGGCCGCATGAAACACGTTCAACTTATCTCGCTGAGTCTTGCGATCGGCACCCTGGCTCTTGCCGCGTGCGACCGCAACAAGAACGCGCCGAATTCTCCGCAGGATCGCCCGCCGATCGTCAACAGCGACGCCACGCCGCCGGCCCGCTCCGATGCGGCGGGAACGGTGGTCAATCCGAACGCCGACTCTAGCGCCCCGTCGATTGCCAGAACCGATCCGACCCTCGCGCCGACCACCGGCGACTCAGTGCCTGGAACCGGTGACACGCGCTCGGCGACCAAGGTCGTCGACGATGGCTGGATCACCACCAAGACCAAGGCTGCGCTGCTCGCCGAACCCGATCTGAAGGCCGGCGATATCAAGGTCGAAACCCGCCGCGGCACCGTCATGCTGAGCGGCACCGTGTCGTCCGCCGCGCATAGCGACAAGGCGTCGACCGTCGCGCGCGGCATCGAGGGCGTGACCCGTGTCGAGAACCATTTGACCGTCAAGTAAACAGGACGGCAACTCCAGGTCGGGGTGCAAGTCCCGACCGCTTCCCACTCCCAGAGGAAACAACACCATGAGCGACTACAGCGGACCCAACAGCAGTATCGGCAATGACGCCAGCGATGGCCTCGCCGCCAGCGCGCGCAATCTCGCCTCGCATGCCGAGGAGCTATTGCAGAACACCGCGTCGATTTCCAACGAAGGCATCGCCACGCTGCGCAAGAAACTCACCGAGAGCCTGAGCGTTGCCCGCGCGCAGATCAGCGACGCCCAGAGCTACGCGATGGAGCGCGGCAAGCAGGCGGCGACTGTGACCGATTCCTACGTACGCGAGAATCCCTGGCAAGCCATCGCCGTCGCTGCGCTGTTCGGCGTCGTCATCGGCTTCATGAGCCGCAGCTCGCGCAACTGAGGAGCACCCGCCCGTGATGTCGTCGCCTGACAGTGCGCCGAAAGCGCCGGGAATCTCCGACACCCTGAGGCGGCTGCTGGCGCTGTCAATCGACAGCGCCCAGGGCCGGTTCGAGCTGGTTCAGTGCGAACTGGGCGATGAGCGCGAGCGACTCGGGCTACTTCTGACGCGCGGCCTCTTCGCCGGGTTCATGATCTTCCTGACGGTGCAGCTGCTCGCCGTGCTGCTGGTCGCGCTGGCGTGGGATACGAACTGGCGGATTCCGGTGGTTGTGGGCCTGGTGACGATCTCCCTGGTCGTGACCATCCTGATGATCCGCGCGTACCAGGCGACACCCGGTTCCACGCTGTTCGAGGCTAGCGTCGAGGAGATCGCGAAGGACGTGCGGACGATCGACGGCCGGGCATGAGCGCCATACCCGATCGAGACGCAAAACGTCGACAGGTGCTCGCCCGCATCGAGCGCAATCGCGAGGATCTGCGCCTGGCGTTGCATCAGTTGGGTCGGCCGATGCAGGCCGTCGAGCGCTGGCAGGATCGGGCTCGCACCGTGTGGCCGGTGCTGCCCGGCCTGCTGCTGGTCGGCGGAGTGATCTGGGTTTGCCTGCGTGCGCTGGGCGCACGGTCCCCTGGCGGGCCCGGTCTGCGCCGCCTCGGCTGGTTGGCGCGGCTGCAACAGGCGATGGTGGCTTATCGCGTCGCGACGCAGGTCCGATCGCTGATGCAGGCGAGCACGAAGTCGCCGATACGGCCGATGCCGTCGCCAGCGCTTCCGGCCCGGCGTGCGCCGTTCAACGCCGACACTTCTCCGAGACCCATGCCACAACGAGAACCCCTGCCATGACCACGATGACCGACACCCTGAATTCTGAAAAACCTGGCGCAGCATTCCAGGCGGCGCCGCTATGCAAGGCGGCGGGCTCCGCGCTCGACGTCATGAAGCCCGCGCTGGGCGTGGCGCTGCCCGTGTTGCGGCGTTTTGGCTGGCGCTTCGTCGCGTTCGCCGTCGTCGCCGGCGCGGCGGGCTATCTGGTGCGCTCCGTGATGGCGGCCGGTGGCAAAACCCGGCAGAACCGCAGCGCTCCGAAACGGCCCAAACCACCGGCGCCGGAGCTGAACCGCTGGGAGAACGAAGGCGGCATGGTGGCCACTTCGGCGCCCTCCGCAAAACCCCGGTCCGGCCCACGCGGCGAAGCCGGAGCCGACGCAGACGTTTCGTCGCTGGCGCACAATTCGGGCTTCCCCATCCGATAAGCCTGAGGTAATGAATGGCGCATGTCCTGATCGTCGACGACGACAGCAATACGCGCGAAGCAATGGCGGCGCTGGTCGAGGCCGAAGGGTTCACCACCGCGACCGCCGGCGATCTGCGCGAGGCGCACATCCAGCTGACGCGGCAACACCCCGACGTGGTGCTGATCGATCTGCATCTGCCCGACGGCGATGGTCTCGAACTGATCGGCGCCATCGAAAACCGCTGCGCGACCGAGATCATCCTGATCACTGGCAACGCCAGCGTCGACACGGCAATTGCAGCGCTTCGGGCCGGTGCGGCGGACTATCTGGTCAAGCCGGTCAACGTCACGCGTCTGCGCGCGATCCTTTCGCGCGTGCCGAAAGCCGCCGATCTCAAATCCCAGATCGGCGCGCTGCGCGGCGAGCTGAGGCGAGTCGGGTATTTCGGCCACATGCTCGGCAAGGCGCCGGTCATGAGCGCGCTCTACGACCAGATCACGAGAGTTGCACCAACCGAGGCGACAGTCCTGCTGATCGGTGAGAGCGGCACCGGCAAGGAATTGGCGGCGCAGACGCTGCACGAGATGAGCCGACGCGCGAAGCAGCCGTTCATGGCCGTCAACTGCGGCGCGATTTCGCCGAACCTGATCGAAAGCGAGATGTTCGGCCACGAGCGCGGCAGCTTCACCGGCGCCGACCGCCAGCATCGCGGCTACTTCGAGCGCGCCGACGGCGGCACCTTGTTCCTCGATGAGATCACCGAGATGCCGGTGGAGCTTCAGGTGAAATTGCTGCGCGTACTGGAGACCGGCAAATTCATGCGCATCGGCACCGACCGCGAAGTCGAGACCGACGTCCGCGTGATCGCTGCAACCAATCGCGATCCGGAGGCTGCCGTCGCGGCCGGCAAGCTCCGCGCCGATCTCTATCACCGCCTCAACGTCTTCCCCATCGTGATGCCGCCGCTGCGCGAGCGCGAGGGCGACATCGAGCTGCTGGCGCAGCGCTTCCTCGACGAACTCAACCAGGCGCAGGGCACGCGCAAGGTCTTCCCGCCGGGCGGGGCGGCGAAGCTTGCCGCACACCGCTGGCCCGGCAACGTGCGCGAATTGCGCAACTTCGTGCAGCGCGCTTACATCATGGGCGACGACATCGTCGACACCGGCAGCACGCTGCCCTTCTCCGTCACACCAGCCCAGTCGGCACAGGGCGGAGTCATCGAGATCGCCGTCGGCATGTCACTGGCGGAGGCCGAGAAGCAGTTGATCCTCGCCGCGCTCGCCCAGTGCGGCGGCGTCAAGAAATACACCGCCGAGCAACTCGGCATCAGCCTGAAGACGCTCTACAACCGTCTTGAGGAATACGGCATGCAAGGTGGCGAGGCGGCGGCGAGCTAAGGGAGTTCTGAAAAGGTACCTTGAACCCTTCTCCCCTTGGGAGAAGGGCAGGGATGAGGGACTCGCAATCAAGGGCTTCCCTTAACTTGAAACTCCCTCACCCAACCCTCTCCAGAGGGCTTTTTCAGAGTTTCCCCAAGGCTCCTTTTGCAGAAAACGGATGCAGCAGGATGTGGCATGCGCCGGCGATCAGCGCGCTCGAGCCATCCTGGAAAAGCGCAGGTCGAGGGCCTCTTCCTCCTCCTCGTCCTCGCCGGCGAGACCGAGTTCGTCTTCGAGCTCCTTCTTCCGCGAACGCATTTCGTCGGCCAGTTCGTGAAGATCCAGGCCGGATTTCCTCACCTGCGCGAACAGCTCGGACTCTTCTTCCTCGATGTGGAGATCGACACATTCGCTGAGCGCGTCGAACGTCGCATCGCGCTTGTTCAGCCGCAGATCGTCTTCCTGCAACTGCTCGATCAGACTCCTGGCGACGTCGTGTTCGGTCTCGGCCGTATCGAGCAGATCGCCATCGTCCAGCGCGTCGCGCGCCGCAGGATAGAAGATCTCCTCCTCGATGGCCGCATGCACCGTCAGCATGGCGCAGACCTGATAGCAGATTTCGCCCTTCTCGCCGTCGTCGTCGCTCTGTTTGTGGCGATCGAACAGCGCATGCACCTTGCGGTGATCGGCGATCAGCAAGGCAATCGCGTCCAGTTCTTTCGCGCTCTTGGGCGCTCCCCTCGTCTTTGTCGCCATCGTTATCGTCTCCATTGAATTCGGCTGCTGCATCGGTATCGCTGACATTCCCGGCGACGCCGTAGCGAATGGCCGAACTGCAAGCGCTGTGCCTGCAAAGCCGCATGGCCAGCGCTGCCGACCCGCTCCGCCGCGATGGCCCCAGGGCATTTTTTTCCGGGCTGTGAGAAAAAATTGCACGCGCAACCCGGGGCGCGCAGGCGGATACGGGAATGGCGCTTGCCCGCCATCAAGGAGTACAGGAAAGCCGGTTCGCATTGCATGCGACCGGGCCGCATGCGAATACTCGCGCCGACGCCGCTTCGAGATGAGAGACGATCGATGCACGCCAATGCCGATCAGAGCCCAGCAAGACCGTGGTGAAAGATGTTGACAGCATCGCCATCGGCGGGCACGTGATGGTGCCGGAGATGGGCGTGCGCCGCAGCCGGAAGGCCGAATTGCAGGAGGCGGGGCAGCGCTTCCGGCTGCTGGTCGACAATCTCGATGACGTGTTCTGGGTGGTCGACTGGAAAACCGGTCGGCAGATTTTCGTCAGCCCGGCCTACGCACGCCACTGGCAGCTCGACGAGAAGGCGCTATATGCCAGCACTTCTCGCTGGTCCGAGAACATCCACCCCGACGACCGCTCGGCGGTGGCGCACGCCTTCACTTCGCTCGGCGAAGGCGCTGTCGATCGCGATGCCTTCGCGGTCGAATACCGACTCACCGCCGGCAACGGCGAACAGCGCTGGATCCGCGACCGTGGCACCGCGCTGCGTGGCGCCGATGGTGCGATCGAGCGCGTCGTCGGCATCGCCGAAGACATCACCGACCGGCGCACGGTGATCCGCGCGCTGCGCGAGCGCGAACAGGGTTTCCAGCTCGCACTCGATGCCGCACAGCTCCATGTCTGGACGCTGCACACGCCGACGCGCGAACTGCACATCGGCGAAAGCCTGTGCGCGATCTTCGGGCTGAGCCCGAAGCACGGCCGGCGGCTCGGGCCTTGGCGCCGCCGGCTGCATCCAGAGGACCGCGCGCGGGTCGAGCAGGCGCTGCGCCGGCTGATCGCGGACCGGCAACCGCTGCGCGAGGAATTCCGCGTGCAGCGCCCCGACGGCTCGATCTTCTGGCTCGATGTGCGCGCCATCCTCATTCCCGACGAGGACCGCCATGGCGCGCGCGTCCACGGCGTGGCCGGCGACGTCACCGAGCGCAAGCGCGTCGAGCAGCAGTTGCAGGCCAGCGAGCGCGAACTGCGCGTGGTCACTACCGCCGTGCCGATCGGCATGGCCCGGCTCGATCGCAATCTTCGCTACCGCTTCGTCAACGATGCACACGCCCGGCGGTTGCTCGCGACGACACCGGACAAGGTCATCGGACGCACGATGAGCGAAGTGCTTGGCGAGTCGGCCCTGGAAGTCCTGCGCTCGCGGATCGATCAGGTGCTGGTCGGCTGGACGGTGGATTTCGAGACGCCGATGCAGTTGCCGGTCGGCTTGCGTTACGTGCACGTCACCTGCGTGCCCGAGTACGACGAAGGCAATCAGGTCGGCGGCTTCGTCGCGATGATCGAGGACGTCACCGAGCGCAAGATCGCGCAGGCCAAGCTCCATCAGCGCGAGCGCGAGTTCAAGACCCTGGCCGAAAACGCACCCGACGTGATCGCGCGCGTCGATCGCGAGCTGCGCTACCTGTACATCAACCGCGCCGCCGAGTCGGCTTTCGGCGTGCAGCGCGAGCACAGCGCCGGGCTCCGGGCGGCCGAGCTGGGCTTTCCGTCCGAGTATGTCGGCGCCACCGCCGAAGCGATCACAGCTGCGTTCGCCGGCGGTCTCGAGCATTCGGCGAGCTTCAGCGTCGGCCGGATCGACGCGCCCCGCCATTTCGTCGCGCGTGCAGTGCCCGAGTTCGATCACCTCGGCCTCCTCGAATCGGTACTGCTGATCGTCTACGACGTCAGTGAGCGCATTCGCGTGCAGATCGAGCGCGACTCGTTGCTGGCCAGCGAGCGCGAAGCCCGCGAGCAGGCCGAGGCCGCCGCGCGCAGCCGCGACGAATTTCTTGCCATCGTCTCGCACGAGTTGCGCTCGCCGCTGAACGGCATCCAGAGCTGGGCGCAGGTGCTGGATTCGACGCTGGTCGATGCCGGCCCCGCCACGCGGCGCGCGATCGCCGGCATCAAGATCGGCGTCGAACAGCAGGTTCGCCTGATCGACGACTTGCTCGACGCCACCCGCATCATCTCCGGCAAGCTCAGTCTTAGCCTGGCTCCGGTGGAGCTGGCGCCGGTACTCGCAGCGGCAGTCGTCAGCGTCCATCGCAAGGCGGCCGACAAGCGCATCGTACTGGCCACCGACGTGGAAACGGGCGACGCCAGCATCCAGGGCGATGCCGACCGCGTCCAGCAGATCGTCTGGAATTTGCTGTCGAATGCGATCAAGTTCACGCCGGCTGGCGGCCATGTCTGGCTGACCGCGTGCTGCGAGGACAACACTGCGGTGATCGCGGTGCGCGACGACGGCCGCGGTATCCCCGCCGATTTCCTGCCGCTGCTGTTCAAGCGCTTCCAGCGCGACGAAACCGGCAACAGCCGCAGCCAGGACGGTTTCGGCCTCGGCCTGATGCTGGTACGCCATCTCTGCGAATTGCATCGCGGCAGCGTCAGCGCGTCCAGCGCCGGCCCCAATCTCGGCGCGACGTTCACCGTGCGCCTGCCGCTCGACGGCGACGCGCGGCCGTCGGCGCTCGCCCGGCCCGTCGCCCGGGCGCAGCCGGCGCCGCTGCCGGGACTCCAGGGCGTGCGGCTGCTGCTGGTCGACGATCATGCCGAATCACGCGACGCCCTCGCGGTGCTGTTGTCGCGGGCCGGCGCCAGCGTCGACGTGCTGTCCTCGGGTGAGGCAGCCGTTCAGCACATCGAGCAGGCGATACCTGAGGAACAGCCGGACGTGTTGATCTGCGATATCGCCATGCCGGGCCAGGATGGCTACGAAACGATGCGGCTCATCCGCGCCTTCGAGCGCCGGGCCGACCGCGTACGCCTGCCTGCGATCGCGCTGACCGCGTTCGTGCAGAACGAGGACCGCGTACGGGCACACAACGCCGGTTTCGAGATGCACATCTCCAAGCCGGTCGCGCTCGAGGAGTTGATCGTGACGGTCGCCGCGTTCGCACGGCAGCGTGCGCAGTCGTAGAGAAATATGAGAAAGCCCGCTCCCTCCGGGAGAGCGGCTTGCCATTTTTCAGAGCAGCGCTGGCCCTGGTCCTGGCCCCGATCCAGGCACAGCGGATGCTGTCTCGCTGCAAGAGCCGATCGCGGCTCGCCACCTTGCCTTCGGAGAATCACATGAACAACGTCCTTCCGCGCCGCCTTGCGGCAGCCCTTCTGCTCGGCATGAGCCTGCTCGTGGCGAGCGGCTGCGCGTCGAGCCGCACCAAGGAAAGCGCCGGCGAGTACGTCGACGATGCGGCAGTAACGGCCAGCGTGCGCAGCGCACTGATCGGCGACTCCGAGATCAAATCCAACGACATCAATATCGAAACCTACCGCGGCAACGTGCAGCTCAGCGGCTTTGTCAATAACCAGACGCAGATCGACCGCGCTGTCGCCGTTGCGCGCAAGCAGAACGGTGTGAAGGCGGTCAAGAACGACTTGCGCATCAAGACCAACTGATCACTCCCCACGCACCCGACATCGATCGCCGTGGCAGCGGACAGCGGTTGTCTGGCGCAAATCTTCAGCCGGGCCGGCCGGCGGCGCCTTCCGGGCACGCGGTGTGCTGCACCTGTTTGCACGTGGTCGAGTTGCGGATGAGGAAGCCAGCATGGCCTTGAATGTCGTCCAGTCGTCTTTCATGAGCGCCGCAGCAGCGCCACCACTGGGTGCACCGCAGGGCCACCCTGCGGTGTTTCTCGACAAGGACGGCGCGCTGCTGGAAAACACCGGGTCCAATGTGGACCCGGCACTCATGCGCCTCACCCCCGTCGCGCGCGTCGCGTTGCGCGTACTCGGCTCGCTCGACTATCGATTGATCGTGGTCGGTAACCAAACCGGTGCGGGGTTCGGGTCATCGCGCGCGCGCGCGCTCGCTGCAGTCGAGGCGCGTCTTGCCGGACTGTTCGCCGAATGCGGTGCCGTGCTCAGCGGTTTCTTCTCTTGCCCGCATTCGCCGGAAGAGGGACGTCGCCTGGCCTGCGTCTGTCGCAAGCCCATGCCGGGCCTGCTGCATCGCGCCGCGATGGAACTCGACGTCGGCAGTGCCGGATCCTGGATGGTGGGCGATATCCTCGACGACATCGAAGCCGGACGCCGTGCCGGCTTCCGCACGATTCTGCTCTCCAGCGGCAGCGAGATGCGCTGGCAACCCGGCCCGTACCGCTCTCCGCACTATCTGGTGCACGGCCTCGACGACGCCGCCCGCGTGATCGCCGCCAGCCGGTATGTCCCGTCCCGGTACGAGCCGGTGAACGCATGAGCCGGCCATCTCCTTTCGCCAATGCGCGTCGCGAACGGCGTGTGCTCAGCCTGTGGCAGGACAATGCCGGCAACCGGGTGAGCCCGGCGGCGGCGTTGCCTGCGCAGGGCATCGCCGTCAGGCCCGGCCCTGACCTGCCGGCAGCACCGGCCGCGCAATTCCGATCCTGGACCCGCGAGACGCCGCGCGTCTCAGTGGTCGTGCCGGCCTGCCGGCGGCCATCGCAGCTTTTGCAGTGCCTGCACGCGCTGATCAAGCAGGATTTTCCGAACGCCGATTACGAGATCATCGTCGTCGACGATGGCGGCAACCCCGCTACCAGGCGCGTAGTCCAGGCCGTGGCCGGGCGCAGCCGTGGCGCGCCGGCCGTGCAGTATCTGGCGGCCAACGACGCCAAAGGACCGGCCGCCGCGCGCAATCGCGGCTGGATGTACGCGCGCAGCGCGGTCATCGCGTTCACCGACGCCGCCGCCGTGCCGGCGCGCGATTGGCTGAGCTACGGCATGACGGCGATGACGCCGAATATCGTTGCGGTCAGTGGCCAGATTCTGGCGCCGCGTCCGGCGCTGCGCAGTCTCAACGAATGCGACACTTCGAGCGACACCCGCGCCGAGTTCGTCCGTCTCAATTACTTCGTACACCGGCGCGCACTGGTCGCGGTCGGCGGCTTCGACGAGCGCTTTACCGCCGCCTGGTGCGAGGACTCGGACCTGCATTTCCGCCTGATCGAGCGCTTCGGCGGCGAGCAGCGCATTCGCCACGAGGCGCAGGCAAGGGTCATGCATCGCACGCCGCCGGCCGGCCTGGGTATCAGCTTCTTCCAGCAGCGGCGGCTCCAGTTCGACGCCTTGCTCCACAAGAAGCATCCGCTGCTTTACCGCTCGTGCATCCGGCGTGCGCCGCGCTGGGACTACTACGCAATCTTCGCTGCCCTCGGCGTCACGCTGGCCGCCGCCGCCGCCGGGCAGGTCTACCTCACCGGCGCAGCCCTGGTGCTCTGGTCGCTGCTGACGCTGCGCTGTGTCGCGCAGCGGCTCAACGGTAAGCGGCATACGCTCATGCAATTCGGCCAGATGATCGCGACCTCGGTAGCGGTGCCGCCGCTGGCGGTATTCTGGCGTTGCGTCGGTGTGCTGCGTTACCGGGTGCTCCCGGACTGACGTGCTCCACACAGGCGGTGGCAGCCTTCTCAAGGCGCGCGTCGCCGCAGGATGAAACTGCCGCCCGCGATCGTCTGGCGGCAGAGCCTGCGCGACGCGGGCGGCAACTGGGTTTCCGACCGCTGCGCGACGATGGCCGCCGCCATTGCTTTTTACGCGTCGTTTTCGCTCGCCCCGACGCTGGTCATCGTTATCGCCGTGGCCGGCTTCGCGTTCGGTGCTGAAGCGGTGCAGGGGCGGTTGTTCAAGGAGATCGCCGGTCTCACCGGTCCCGACGGCGCGCACATCATCCAGGCCATGGTCGCGAGCGCCTGGAAGGCCGGCAACAGCGGCTGGTCCACGGTGATCTCGATAATGGCGACCATCGTCGGCGCCTCGGCGACATTCTCGCAGCTGCACGAGACGGTGAACCAGATCTGGCGCGCGCCGGGTGCGGTGCCGGCCACCGCGCCGGTGACGCTGTTTCAGAGCGTCAAGAGCTTCTTCCGCGTGCGGCTGATGTCGTTCGGCTTGGTCATCGGCATCGGTTTTCTGATGCTGGTGTTGCTGGTGCTCGACGCCGGCATGAGTGTCGCGATCGAATGGCTATGGGGCGCTGATGGCGTGCTGATTCTTGCGAAGCAGGCCGCCGTGATGGCGCTGCTCAGCGCCGTCTTCACGATCCTGCTGCGCCTGCTGCCCGACCAGCGTCCGCGCTGGCGCGACGTGCTCGCCGGAGCGATCGTCGCTACCGCCCTGTTCACCGGCGGCAAACATCTGTTCGGTCTGTATCTCGCGCGTGCCGGTACCGCCAATGCGTTCGGTGCGGCCGGCTCGCTCGCGGTGGTGCTGATGTGGTTGTTCTATTCGGCGGCCGTGTTTCTGTTCGGCGCCGAGTTTGCGGCGGCGTTTACGCGATTGTGCGCCGGCGCCAAAGCAGCGGCCAAAGCAACAAATTAGGCTGGGTTGAGAAACGAAACCCAGCGTGTTTCGGTTAACGTCGCTCTGAAAAACGCTTCGAACCCTTCTCCCCCGAGAGACGGGCAGGGATGAGGGACTTTCAGTCAAGGACTCGCCCGAGCTTGAACCTCCCTCACCCAACCCTCTCCCGGAGGGAGAGGGCATTTTCAGAGTTCTTCAGCGCTGCGTCGGGATTCGCTGCGCTTCATCCCAGCCTGTCGAGCGAATGGGTCAACCACGCCACGTCATCGAATCAACGCCTGCTTCAAGGCAGATAGCGCATTTCCCGCGGCGGCATCTTCAGCTGGTTGCGGTACTTCGCCACGGTGCGGCGCGCGACACAGATGCCGTTCTCGGTGAGCATTTTCGCGAGACTGACATCCGACAACGGCGCGTCGCGGCTTTCGGCCTCGATCATTTCCTTGATCAACGCGCGCACCGCCGTCGCCGAGCAGGTGCCGCCGGTATCGGTGGCGAGCTGACGCGAGAAGAAATGCCGGAATTCGAAGATGCCGCGCGGCGTCGCCATGTATTTGTTGGCGGTGGCGCGCGACAGGGTCGATTCGTGCAGCTCGAGCTCGTCGGCGACCTCACGCAGGATCAGCGGCTTGAGCGCGATCTCGCCGTATTGGAAGAATGCGCGCTGGCGCGCAACGATCGCCTCGGCGACGCGCTTGATCGTGAGATAGCGCTGCTCGGCGTTGCGCAGCAGCCAGCGCGCTTCCTGGAGCTGCTGCTGCATTGCCGGATATTTACCGTTGTTGGATCGGCGCAGCAGGTCGATGCAACCGCGGTTCAGGCGCGCGCGCGGCATCACCGCGGGGTTGATCACGGCGGTGAGCCTGCCCTTCTGCATGACCACGAGCACATCGGGCACGACATAGTCGGTGCGCGGCGCGGTGAAGCGCTCGCCCGGGCGCGGGTCGAGCCGGCGGATCAGGCAGTGCGCCTCGTGCAACGCCGGGCCGCTGCAATCGAGCCGGCGCTGCAGGGCGCTGTATTCGCGCCGTGCCAGCAGTTCCAGATGACCGTTGACCAGTTTCACGGCCAGCGCGCGGCCGGGCGTGTCGCGCGCGAGTGCGCGCAGTTGCAGCGTCAGACATTCGGGCAGGTCGCGCGCGGCGACGCCGGCGGGATCGAACTGCTGGACGATGCGGATGCCGGCGGCGATCTCGTCGGTGCTCAGCGGCTCGTCCAGTTGCAGCGGCAGCGCGGTCTCGTTGACGTCATCGCGCAGATAGCCGTCGTCGTCGAGCGTTTCGATGACCAGCGCGGCGGCCAGCCGTTCGCGCTCGCTGAGCTGCGCGCCGCCGATCTGCTGATGCAGGTGCTCGCGCAGGCTGGTTTCGGCGGAGATCCAATGATACGGGTCGGCGTCGGGATCGCCGCCGGCGCCGCGTGAGGGGGTTTCGAAACCGGGTGCCGGCAGCTCGCCCCACTCGGCCGCTTCGAGCGACGAGACGGCCACTTCGGAAGACGAACCCGCCACCGCGTGGTCGAACACGGCGGTGTCCGTCAGCGGGTCGGCGGCACCGGACGCGGTTTCGTTCTCGGCTCCGGCCACCGCGATCTCGGCGGCGACGGTGTCGGAGGACATCTGGTCGCCGGAGTCGCCGTCCTCGAGAAAGGGGTTGTTCGCGAGCTGCTGCTGTAATTCCTGCTCGAACTCGACAGCGGACATTTGCAGCAGGCGTACCGCCTGCTGAAGCCGCGGGGACGCGGACATCTGCGCCTTTGCGACCATGCCATAAGCGGACTGTGTCATCGGCAACTCCTGCAATCGATCAAGGGATGACGATTGAGGGGCAACGGCCATGCCATTTTTGCCAAGCCTTGCGGGATGGACGTTTCAGCGGTCAGAGATCATTTTTGATCGCCGCGCTTCTACATCGGCGAGTAAGTTTTACATACCGCCGGGCGGCCATTCTGCGACGTTCCGCCGGCAGAGAACGACTCGTCCGAGCGACACGCCAAACGTCCGAATCAGCCGGCTTTTTTGAGGAGCCGACCGATCGTGTAAACGGCGTAGATCGAAGCACAGCCGAACGCCGCGTGCAGGCTCCGTGTGAACGGTGACATCACGCCGAACGCGGCGTCGATCCAATCGAAACCGAAAAAGGCGACGACACCCCAGTTGAAGGCGCCGAGCAGCAGCAACGCCAGCGCAAACAGATCGAGCACGCCGACGTGATGGACGACCTCGGTGGCCGACACTGCAGAATCCACAAGGTCGCCTGGATCGAGTTGTTCGTGGATGCTCTGGCGCGTGCTCATGGCAGTTTTTCGGGGTCGTTGCCGAGAGGGGCTAGCTCATTGCCTTGGCGTTTGCCTTCATCTCGTTGCGCAGGTCGCGGACGCGGTCGTGATGGCGGACGGCGCCCTCGTGCTGGCGCTGCAGAAGCATGCGCACTTCGGCGGCGTGGTCGCCCTTCATGGCACGCGCGTACTGCGCCTTGGCGTGATCTTCACCGCGCTCGCATTCCTCGACCAGGGCAAGGTCATCGTCGGACGTCAGCGAGGTCCTGAGGTTCGTCCAGCCACGGTGCAGGGCACCGGTGGTGGTGCCACTGGTCTCGGCCGTGCCGCCGAGTTTCATCACGCAGGCCCGCAATTCGCCGGTGCTGCTGGCGCACTCCGCCGCGAATTCCGAGAATAACGAGCGCAGCTTCGGCGCATGAGCGTGCTTGGCGGCGTTGAGAAAACCCTTCTGGCCATCGATCGAGGTTTCGATGAGGCCGTTGAGCGTGGAAAGCGTTTCTTGCTGTGTCATGTCGGATGCTCCGTGTGGTGGGGCGCAGAAGCGATCGCGCCGGTTTGAGGTGGATATGGAGGAGCACCTGCCATGCCCATCGCAACTGTCATACGAGTGCCAACGACCGGCGGCAGGCGTACCGCTGAACCGGCCGTTAGGGAAACTCTGAAAAAGCCCTCTCCCTGCGGGAGAGGGTTGGGTGAGGGACTTTCAAATTGAAGTAAGTCTTTAGATTGAAAGTCCCTAATCCCTGCCCTTCTTCCGGAGGGAGAAGGGTTTAACTACTTTTTCAGAGCATCCTCGGCGCTCAGCGCAGCGTTACCGTGCGCTGCATCACCGGCAGGATCGGCAGCAACGGCTGCGTGCGTCGTTCGCGCACGCGCAAGGCGCCGGGGCGCAAGTCGGCGCTGCCTTCGCCGATCACGGCAACGCGGCGTGGATCGCCGCCGAGCGCTCCGGCATTCGATCGGGCCCATTCGTAGGCTGCGAAGCCGTCGTCGTCGTTTCGCGTCGCGGCGAGGCCGGGTGCGGTGCGCATGCGCACCAGGATCACAACGGCATTGGCGGTGGCGGCGATCTTGCGCGCGACGTCGATGCGGCTCTGGCGATCCGTCCCCGGCGGTGCGCCCGGGACGTAGACGACAACCTGGTGCGGCCCGCGGCCGGTTGGCCAGTAGATGCGGACATTGGGCCAGACGTCGCGGTCGTCGTCCTGACCGCTGGTGTTGGCAGCGCCTACGCGAGTGCGCACGAGTTTGCTCGGCGCGGGAACTTCGCGGATTCCGAATCGCTCCAAGATGAGCGAATCGCCGACATCGAGAACGTCGTCGAGATATCGGTCGCGCGGATCGATGTTGGCGGCCCGGCCCTTGCCCGGGGATCCGGCGGGCGCGAATGCAGTGGCGCTGGCGATCAGTAGCGCGGCCATTGTTAAAAGTGCGCTGGCCACGATCGACGTCGTTGAAGTCCGGATTAAGCGCATGACATCGCTCCCTTGCTGAGCCGAAGCGCACGCCATGTGGGCCGAGCGCCTGATGTGCCGATGCCCACTGCCATAGGCGTAGTTCACGCGAGCACGCGGCGTGCCTGTGCGAGCGTTCGCACATTCCGCTGTGCCGCGGCGGCGGCGTAATCACTGGTGAATTCGCCCTCGACACCTCCCTTTATGGGCACGCCGCCTGCTTACACCGGCTGCCGCCGCCACGCGCGGCGTGCAAGTCACCGGTGAAGACGCATGAGTGCAACGAAGCTGAGAGAGCTGATCAGAGATGTCAGGATTGCGATGTTTACGACGGTGGATCGGCAGGGCCGGTTGCGCAGCCGGCCATTGTCGACGCTGGACACCGATGCGGAGGAAGGCGGCGTTGCCGGGTTGTGGTTCTTCACCTCGGTCGATTCGGCAAAGGTCGACGAGATCGACGATGCGCGCGAGGTCAATCTCGCGTATTCCGATCCAACCCATCAGCGCTATATCTCGGTGTCCGGAACGGCGACGATCTCGCGCGACCGCGAACGCATCCGGCGGCTCTGGTCGCCAATTCTCAAGGCCTGGTTTCCGGAGGGCGTGGAAGACCCGACACTGGTGCTGATCCACGTCCGCGTCGTCCAGGCCGAGTATTGGGATGCGCCGAGCGGCGCTGTCGTCAACGCCATCGGTATCGCCAAGGCGATCATCAAGGGCCAACGCTACGAGCCGGGCGACAACGAAAAGTTGCGGCTGCGCGGCTGAGTCGAACGGCGCCACCGCCACGTGCGGCGCCGGTAAATGCTGCCTGTGTCCCGGCAGATGTTTCCTAGCGCGCGCTGTGCTCGAACTTCGGCTGGAACGCGCCGACGAAAGCGTTTTTCAGCAGGTTCGCGATCGTGGTCGGAACATCGACGTCTGGCGCATCGAGCCTGCCGGAGAACGGCACCTTGGTCGCGAGCTGATCCTTGGACTGGTTCTGCAGGACGAGGTTGAGCGCGCTGCCGACGGCGTCGATCACGAGGCCGAACGGGTTGCGTTCTTCTTTCAGTTCGCGCTGCCAGTTGATGAGCTTGAGATCGGTGAACAGCGGCTTGACGTAGCCCTGCACGCCACCATTCTTGCCCGTGGCTTCGACGACCAGATCGAGCTTGCCGGCGGTTGGATCGAACGGCGTGTAGGCGCGCATCGCCTCGCGCATGCGCACCATCTGTAGTCCGAGCAACTTCATGCGCAACGTGAAGTCCGGCCGCGCGGCAAAAGGATCGACCTGGAGATTCAGCGCGAGTTGCGACTGCGCCATCGCCAGCGCCTGGAGTTGCAGATCGGCGACGCGCCGGCCCTGCTTGTCGCCGGCGTTGGTCAGGTTGGTCAGCACCGCCTCGACCTCGTCGAGATGGACGTCGACCGTCGGCGAGCTGTAGCGATCAAGGTAGTGAACCTGCCCCTCGACGACCTCGAAGCGATCGATGCGAAATGGCGTCAGGCGCGTGAGCAGATCGGGCCAGTTCACGCCCTTGCCGGTCTGCGCAGCGCGCCCGGCGTGCCCGGCCGCGAAGCTGATCTTCGGCCCCAGCGCGCGGATGCGCGCGACGATCACGCCGTCCATCAGCGCGCTCCAGAGAATCTGCACGTCCATGACCGGTGTCGCAAACAACGGTTCGTCGACCGCGCTGTCGAGCTGCCGGATCTGCACGCCGCGCAACTGATAGGCGCCGCGCCACAGCGACACACCCACCTCGTCGACATGACCCTCGTAATTGCCGAGCGAGGCCAGGCGCTCGTTGAGCCAGGACTTCATCGCGAAGGGCAGGGCCAGCCTTACGGCGATGACCAGTACGAGCAGCGTCATCAGCCAGACGGGCCAGCGGTGGCCGGCGATGCGCGGATGGTTCAAGCCGGGACCCGCAATGCTGAGAAAGGCACGGCGGCCGTCTCGTCGCCGATGGCGTCAGCGACGATGACTCTTTCAACAGCCCTGGCGATTTTGCGATTCATTGCCGCTCCTGAGACGTGGTCGTTCACGCAAGGGACCATCAAGCGCCGTGCCCGAGACGCGCCGACCATCGGTTGCGCTGCGCCACATCGGCTGCCGGCGGGAATGGCGGTTGCTCCCCCTATCGGCACGCGACGACCGCTCGCGACCGGCAATCCGATCCGGCCCATCGCTCGCAGCAAAAAGTTCGTGAACCGCGTGCCGCCCCCTTCGTTCACTGGAGAAGATCCTCATGAAAGCCCGAACCATCCTGTTGTCGACCGCGCTGCTGCTGGGCGCAACACCGACTCATGCGCAGGGCACGCCCGGCGGCGCTGGCGCCGACGCAACGACGGCTGGCTCATCGGCGGCGGTGCGCGCGAATCCGACGGTGGGAAACGCGGCCGCGCCGGAAATTTCCGGTACGGCGAGCGGGCAAACGTCCGGTAGGCACGGCATCACCGCCGGCAGCGATGGCACCAGCGGCACGGAATCGCGGCCGGCTGATCCGCAGGATACGACGCCGGGTGTCTCCGCCGGCGGCGAGACGATCCCCGACGCGGCATCGACCAGGACGACGCTCTACCGCCGTCAAAACGGCGCCGGCCCATCTGCGGCGCAGCGGTAGTGAAGCCGGTCGCGAAAAGCGGCAAGCGCAAATTTGCCGTGGACTATTCCGTCACCGCATCGACGCCCGCTTCGACCACCCAGGCGCAGGCTTCCTTGGACAGCCGCACCGGAATCCACTTCGCGGCCGGTACCTTGCTCTCTTCGGCATGGTGCCAGAGTGGGATCAGCGGATTGCATTCTGGGTAATAGCCCCCGCAGCAGCCGGCCGGGATGTCATATGTAGTCACGCGCAGACCTCCGACGATGCGCGCGATGCCGTCGTCGACATCCGTCGCGACGCTTACCGAATCGCCCTCGAGCAGGCCGAGCCGGGTCATGTCGCCGGCATTCATCAGCAACACGCGGCGCGTGCCGTAGATGCCGCGGAAGCGGTCATCGTAGCCGTAGACCGTGGTGTTGAACTGATCGTTGCTGCGCAGCGTCATCAGGCGCAGGCCACCGGCCGCACGCACCGGCGCATCCGGGTCTTCGACGAGTGTCTTCGGCACCGCGAACTTCGCCTTGCCGGCGTCGGTTTTCCAGACGCGGTCACGCGCCGCGATCGGCCGGTGAAAGCCGCCCGGTTGCCAGAGACGGCGATTGAAGTCGGGGAAGATGTCCGGGTAAGTCACTTCGATGGCATCGCGCACTTTCGAATAATCCGCAACCCAGGCATCCCAGTCCGGCAAAGGCGCCGCCGGCAGTGTCGCCTTGGCGATCTCGGCAACGATGCGCGCCTCCGACAGCAGCTGCTCGCCGGCCGGTTCGCGTACGCCGCGCGAGCCGTGGATGCAGGCGGTGGAGTCCTCGATCGACACCGCCTGCTCGCCGCTCGCCTGAACATCGCGCTCGATGCGGCCGAGGCAGGGCAGAAGGTAACTGACCGCGCCGTGGATCAAATGACTGCGGTTGGGCTTGGTGGCGATCTGCACGGTCAGGCGAAGTTTGCGCCAGGCGCGCTCGATCGCTTCGGTTTCCGGCACCGCGCGCACGAAGTTGCCGCCGAGTCCGATGAACGCGCGCACCGTACCGTCGATGACACCCTGGCAGGCGTCGACCGTGCACAGCCCTTTTTCGCGCGGCGGGTCGAAACGGTACTGCGCCGCAAGGCGATCGAGTGGCGCGAGCTCGGGTTTCTCGGTGATACCGACGGTGCGCTGACCCTGAACATTGGAATGCCCGCGCACCGGACAGACGCCTGCGCCGGGTCGGCCGATGTTGCCGCGCAGAAGCAGCAGGTTCACGACCATCTGCACGTTCTGCACGCCGAGCCGGTGCTGTGTCAGGCCCATGCCGTAGACGGCGATCGCTGCTTTCGACCGGGCGTAGACGCGCGCCGCATCTTCGAGGGCCTCGCGCGGCAGGCCGCATTCGCGTTCGATGTCGCGCCAGGCGCAGGTGCGTGCCGATTCGGCAAAAGCCTCGAAGCCCTCGGTGTGTTCGGCGATGAAACTCTGGTCGATCAGGCGCTCGCGGCCGGCGGCGCGGGCTTCCGCGTCTGCCGCCAGCAAAGCCTTGCAGACGCCCATGATCGCGGCGCTGTCGCCGCCGGCCTTCAGCGCGTAGTATTGCGTGCTGATCTGCGTCGATGCGCCGGTCAGCATCTGCACCGGCGACTGCGGATTGGCGAAGCGTTCGAGCCCGCGCTCGCGCAGCGGATTGAAGGTGATGACGGGTACACCGCGGCGGCGCGCCGCCTGCAGGTCGTGCAGCATGCGCGGGCTGTTGCTGCCGACGTTCTGCCCAAAGAAGAACAGGCAGTCGGTCTTCGCGAAATCGTCGAGCGTCACCGTGCCCACCGGCACGCCGATGCTCTTCTTCAGCCCGACCGAAGTGCTCTCATGGCACATGTTGGAACTGTCCGGCAGATTGTTGGTGCCGTACATCCGCGCGAACAGCGCGTACATGTACGAGGTTTCGAGCGAGGCGCGGCCCGAGGCGTAGAACACGGCGGCCTTCGGTTCGATGCGTTTGAGTTCCGCACCGATCTCGCGAAACGCATCGCCCCATTCAATCGGTACATATTTGTCGCTCGCCGCATCCCAGCGCAGCGGCTGCGTCAGCCGGCCGGCCTGTTCCAGCGCGTAGTCGGACCAGCCTTCGAGTTCGCTCAGCGTGTGGCGCGCGAAGAACGCCGCATCGGCACGGCGATCGGTGCCTTCCCAGGCCGTGGCCTTCGCGCCGTTCTCGCAGAACTCGAACAGATGCGCGCCGGCCGGCTTAGGCCAGGCGCAGCTGACGCAGGCGAAGCCGGTCGTACGGTTCTGCCGCGTCAGCGCGCCGACGGTGCCGAGGGCGGCGCCTTCGCGCGCGAGAATATCGCGCAGCGAACGCAGCGAGCCCCAGCCGCCGGCCGGGCCGGCATACGGTTCGAACGAAGGCTTCTTGCGTGTGCTCATGAGACAAGCGATAGCAACTCGCCCCGACGCAGATAGATGAGGAGCAGACAGGCAACGAACACGCCGCAGGCCAGCACGAACAGCGTGCCGCTGTCGCTTTTGCCGTCGTCGCCGATGACCGGGATGCCGATCGCACCGGAAAGATGGAAGAACAGCGCGCCGCTGATGACGACCAGTCCAACGAGCGCACCAAGCCCTTGCAACACGCGATGCGGCGCGAGGAAGGTGCCGGCGAGAATCAGCAGCGAAGCGACAAGCTCGACCGAGCCGACGACCTTCGCGCTGAAAATGCCCCCGGGCGCGAACAACCCGGGCTGACCGAAGCCTGCGGCCCAGGTATGGAGCCTCGTCTCGAAGATCCAGCGCGTCTCCGGCGAATTCCTGAATTTGAAGAACAACGACTGGATGAAGATGAAGGCGGCATACAGCGCCGGCACGACATGCCCATATTCGCGAAGCAGTTTCATCGGTTCACTCCCGATCGCAGATCGGCTCGATCGCCGTCATGGTCCAGCAAGGGAAGTGCCCGCCCGCGCAATCCGGAACGCGACGGTCGAACTATCGGATACGGGAATAGCACTTGCTCGCCCCTGGTTTCCCAACGACTGAGGAGCTGCACCCATGGCCTACGACACCGCGATGTCGCCGATTCCCTACCACGCCGATCTCGAAAAGCCGGAGGCCGACGAGGCCGAGACCATCGCCGCGCTGAACGACAATCTTCGGAAGATCAGCGAAACGACGTACGCCGATTCGGGTCATGCCATGCGCGGCGTTCACGCCAAGAGCCATGGCCTGCTCTTCGGCGAGATGACGGTGCCCGACAATCTGCCGGAAAACCTGCGCCAGGGGTTGTTTGCGCGTCCCGGCCGGTATGAAGTCGTCCTGCGGCTGTCGACGATTCCCGGCGATATCCTGCCCGACAAGGTGTCGACGCCGCGCGGTCTGGCGATCAAGGTCATCGGCGTCGAGGGCGCGCGCCTGCCCGGTTCGGAGTCGGCACACACGCAGGATTTCGTGCTGGTCAACGGCCCGGCATTCGTCGCGCCGACCGCGAAAAAATTTCTCGGCAGCCTCAAGATGCTGGCGAAGACCACCGACAAGATGGAGGGCGTGAAGGTTGCCGCGTCGTCGATCGCGCAGGGTGCGGAGAAGCTGGTCGAAGCGCTCGGCGGCAAGAGCCCGACGCTGATCACGATGGGCGGACACCCCGAGACGCACAGCCTTGGCGAAACCTTTTACAGCCAGGTGCCGCTGCGTTTCGGCGCCTACGTCGCGAAGATTTCCGTAGCGCCGGCATCGACCGCGCTCACCGCGCTGACCGGCAGGAAGCTCGAGCTCGACCACCAGCCGAACGGCCTGCGCGATGCCGTCGTCGCGTTCTTCGCCAACCAGCCCGCCGAATGGGAAGTCCGCGCGCAGCTCTGTACCGATCTGAAGACCATGCCGATCGAGGACGCCTCGGCAGTCTGGCCCGAGGACGAAAGTCCTTACCTGCCGGTCGCCCGGATCAGCGTGCCGGCGCAGGTCGCATGGAGTGCCGAGCGGACCGCGCGCATCGAAGACAGCCTGTCGTTCAGCCCCTGGCACGGACTCGATGCGCATCGCCCGCTGGGCTCGGTCATGCGGGCGCGCAAGCTGACCTACGAAATGTCGGCAGCGTTGCGCGCCAAACTCAATGGCACGGCAATCCGCGAGCCGGAGTCGATCGCCGCGCTCGACCGCTGATTGGCGAGCGCTTCGGCTTGCCGTTCGCGGATTTACAACGCCGGCGCATTTGTTACCGACGCCCGAGCCGACGCTGCCGCAGGGCAATACTCGTGACCGGAAGTGGCGCCCGGCTTCTCGCCAGTTTCCGGGGAGTCCGGGCCCGGGCACGACGAATGCTCAAGCGGGTTATCGGAGACGCGCGATGGTCGCCACCACTCCATCCAGAGAGAGAAATCCCGTGCACAAAAACCCCCTGCTTAAAATCAGCTTGTTGTTCATCGGCACGACGCTGAGCGCCTTCGCCGTTCAGGCAGCCGACAAAGCGGTTCCGGCCGATAACACCGGCGTCAACGCGCGCGATCGTTCGGATCAGACGCTGACGCCGGAAGACCAGTCGCAGACGAAGAGCGATATCGAGCTCGCCGCTGCGGTTCGGCGTGCGGTCGTTGCGCAGTCCGGCCTGTCCATCGCCGGACAGAACATCAAGATCATCACTCTGAACGACCGCGTGACGCTGCGCGGTCCGGTCAAGGACGACGCAGAGCGCGCCACGATCGAGAAAACGGTGCGGCAAGCGGCCGGCAAGGCTCATGTCGACAACCAGCTCGAAGTCAAATAATCCACTCATACCCCAGGAGCATTCCATGGCAACTGCCATTTTCTGTATCGCCAAGACGCCCGACCAGGCGGAACGTATCGTTAACATGCTGCGCACCACCGGCGGCGTCCGCGAACAAGACATTTCCGTCCTGTTTCCGGATCGCGACGGCAGCCGCGACTTTGCGCATGAACACAACACCAAGGCGCCGGAAGGCGCGGTCACCGGCGCCGGCGCGGGTGGCGTCACCGGCGGCGTGCTGGGCCTGCTCGCCGGTATCGGCGCACTGGCCATTCCGGGCGTCGGTCCGTTGATCGCGGCCGGGCCGATCATGGCCGCACTCAGCGGCGCGGCGGTCGGCGCCACGGTCGGCGGCATCGGCGGCGCGCTCATCGGCATGGGCATTCCGGAGTTCGAAGCCAAGCGTTACGAGGATATGGTCAAGGGTGGCAACATCCTGATGTCGGTCCATTCCGAGAACAGCGAAAACACCCGGCGCATCAAGGAAATCTTCAAGAACGCCGGCGCCGAAGACATCTCGACGACGAGCGAGAAGGCAACGGCGGTTTCCTGACGCACGCGGCGGCAACTGCGACGAGAGCGTCGCAGTTGCCGAACAGGTTCATGTCTGCCAGCGACCTTTTGCGCTGGCAGACATTTGTATGTGAAGCAGGCGTACGCTGAGAACGACCGCCAGGCGCTGCTGCCGGTGCCGGGCCCATCCTTTTGGCGATCCGCCAAGCCCAGCACGAGATGACCGCGATGAATACCGAAAACAACATGACGCCCCCGGAGACCCGCGCGGGTACGGTGGCCAGTGCGACCTGCGCAGCGCGCACCAACAACCAGATCCGGGCTTCCGCCACGGCTGACAGCTTTGCGCTGAAGGTGAAGTGGAAGACTCTGCTCGCGTCGGCGCACGCGCTATGGCCGAAGGTTCCGGCCGAAGAACTCGCCGGCGTCGACGGCAATATCCACAAGCTCGCCGGGCTGGTTCAGCTGCGTTATCGGCTCGACCGTGAAGAGTCGAACCGGCAGGTGCAGGAATTCTTCGACCAGCACAATTTGTCGGGCGGACCGGTGGTCCCGCCGAAGTGAGTGTCGCGGTCGTCGCAACCCGCCGATGAGCCGCCGAAACCTGTTGCAGACGTTCCTCCGAAGCGCCCTCGAGCGCAGAATCGGATGGCGTGGCGAGCCCGCCGGCTTCGCCGATAACGACGATCAAACGCCGCTGCGCGCGGAGCTGTTCAGCGTCGATCAGATGGAGCAGCACGGCAAGGCGCTGGCCGCCATGCATGGGCTCGGCAATTCCGGCGCGCCAGATCGTTTGCTGACCCGGCTGGACGAGAACCAGCAGGTGCTGGTCGATGCCTGCGCGGTACTGACGGCAGCGGTCAAGGCCACGTTGCGCATCGCTCCGGCGGGGGAGTGGCTGCTCGACAATTTCTATCTCATCGACGAGCAGATTCGTACCGCGCGCAAGCATCTGCCGAAAGGCTACAGCCGCGAATTGCCGCGTCTGGCGCAGGGCCCGTCGCACGGCATGCCGCGCGTCTACGATCTCGCGCTGGAAGCGATCTCGCACGGCGACGGGCGCGTGGATTCGGAGACCCTGGCCCGTTTCGTCGCGGCGTATCAGACGGTCACGCCGCTGACGCTGGGTGAGCTGTGGGCGATTCCGATCATGCTGCGTCTTGCCCTGATCGAGAACCTGCGTCGCGTCGGCGCGCGGATCACCGACGCCAGAATCCATATCAACGTCGCGCAGGACTGGGCGGACCAGATGATGGCGATCGCGGAAAGCGATCCAAAAAGCCTGATTCTGGTGATCGCCGACATGGCTCGCTCGAACCCGCCGATGGTCAGCCCGTTCGTTGCGGAGCTGGCGCGGCGCCTGCAGGGACACGGTCGGGCGCTGGCCTTGCCGCTCAGCTGGATCGAGCAGCGGCTTGCCGAATCGAGCCTGACGATCGAGCAGATGGTGTTGTCGGAAACCCAGCAACAGGCAGCCGACCAAGTGTCGATCAGCAATACCATCGGCAGCCTGCGTTTCCTCGGCGCGATGGATTGGCGCGTGTTCGTCGAGACCATGAGCCACGTCGAACAGGTGCTGCTGGACGAGCGGTGCGATGTTTATCGAGGAATGGATTTCACCACGCGCGATGATTACCGGCATGTCGTCGACAAACTGGCCAAGCGTAGTCGTCTGTCGGAGACCGAGGTCGCGCGCGCGGCGATCGGGCTCGCGTGTCAGGCCGCAGTCGACCATGGCGACTTCGATCACCGGGCACACGTCGGCTATTACCTGATCGACTGCGGACTGCCGCAGCTCGAACACGCGGTGACAGCTCGCTATCCGGCCTTCGAGCGGCTGCGCAAAGTGGTGGGTCGATCGCCTCTGGCGCTGTATCTCGGCGCGATCCTGCTGATGACGGCGATCTTCGCCGGCGCTTCGCTCGCGCAGGCCACGGGCGATGGCGTGCACGGCTGGACGCTGGGGCTGCTCGGAGTCGGTGCGCTGTTCGCGGCCAGCCAGCTGGCGTCGGCGCTCGCGAACTGGCTCGCGACGCTGGTGATGACGCCGCGACGCCTGCCGCGCATGGATTACTCGCGCGGGCTGCCGCCGGAGACGTGCACGCTGGTCGTGATTCCGACGCTGCTCGGCAGCGCCCGCGACATCGACGATCTGCTCGAAGCGCTCGAAGTCCGCTTCCTCGGCAATCGCGACGAATATCTGCATTTCGGCCTGTTGACCGACTTCAGCGATGCCGAAGTCGAAACGCGGGTCGAAGACGAGCCGCTGTTGCGGCAGGCGCAGACCGGCATCGAGGCGCTCAACGAAAAATACCGAGGCAGCGGCGACGACCGGTTCTTCCTGTTCCATCGCCCGCGCCGCTGGAATTCGTCCGAGCGGGTCTGGATGGGCTACGAGCGCAAGCGCGGCAAGCTCGCGGATCTGAATGCGGCGCTGCGCGGCGACGCTCGCGAACGCTTCTCGTCGATCGTCGGCGATCTCGACGTTCTGCCGACGGTCCGTTACGTCATCACGCTCGACACCGACACACAATTGCCGCGCGATTCGGCGCGGCAGCTGGTGGCGGCGATGGCGCACCCGCTGAACTGTCCACGCTACGACGAGCACCGGCAGCGCGTGATCGGTGGTTACGGCATCCTGCAGCCGCGCATGGCGGCGAGCCTGTCCGGCGCAAACCGTTCGCGCTATGCCCAGCTCAGTGGCAGCGAGCCGGGTATCGACCCCTACACGCGCTCGGTCTCGGATGTTTACCAGGACTTGTTCGGCGAGGGTTCCTTCATCGGCAAGGGTATCTATGATGTCGATGCCTTCGAGCGCGCCTTGAAGGATCGTTTCCCCGAAAACCGCATTCTCAGTCACGATCTTCTCGAAGGCTGCTACGCGCGTTCGGGTCTCTTGAGCGATGTCGATCTGTTCGAGGAATATCCGGCGCGCTACCAGGCCGACGTCAAACGCCAGAAACGCTGGATTCGCGGCGACTGGCAGATCGCGCACTGGCTCCTGCCACGCGTGCCGGGGCCGGACGGCCGGACTCTCCGGAACCCGTTGTCGGCGCTGTCACGCTGGAAGATGCTGGACAATCTGCGGCGCAGTGTCGTGCCCCTCGCGCTGCTGCTGTTGCTGACGATGGGCTGGGCGAAGTTGCCCCAGCCGTGGTTCTGGACGCTCGCGGTGATCGGCGTCATGCTGATCCCGCCCTTGCTCATCTCGGTCGTCGACGCGCTGCGCCGGCCTGAGGAAGTACGCTTCAGTCAGCATCTGGCCAGCGTGGTGATTGCGGCCGGACGGAGCTTCGCGCTCGCCGGATTCCGGATCGCCTGTCTTCCCTACGAGGCGCTGTACGCCCTCGACGCGATTCTGCGCACGGCCTGGCGCATGCTGATCACGCGCCGTGGGCTGCTCGAATGGAGCGCGTCCGCCTTCGACGCTCAGCGCGCCAGGATGGACGCTGAGTCGGAGCACTCGGCAAAAGACGGGCTGGCCGCCTCGTATCGCTCGATGTGGATCGCTCCGTACGCCGCCGCAGCGACCGCGGTAGTCCTGAACTGGGCCAGGCCGGAAGTACTCGCGGTGGCCGCGCCGATGCTTTTCCTGTGGCTGCTGGCGCCCGGCCTCGCCGGCTGGCTCAGCCGGCCGCGAGTGCGCCACGAGGCGGCGTTGAGCGCCGAGCAGCTGCTCTTCCTGCGCAGGATCGCCCGCAAGACCTGGGCATTCTTCGAGCGTTTCGTCGGGCCCGACGATCACTGGCTGCCGCCCGACAACTTTCAGGAGCACCCCGGCCCGATCACCGCGCATCGCACCTCGCCGACCAATATCGGCATGGCGCTGCTGTCGAATCTGTCGGCCTGCGACTTCGGCTACATTTCGGTCGGCTCGTTGATCGAACGGACCGCCAACACGTTTCGCACGATGGCTGAACTGGAGCGGCACCAGGGCCATTTCTACAACTGGTACGACACGCTGACCTTGTTGCCGCTGCCGCCGCGCTACATCTCGTCGGTGGACAGCGGCAATCTCGGCGGCCACCTGCTGACGTTGCGCGTCGCGCTACTGGCGCTGGCGGAACGGAAAATCGTCGGCGAGCGCCTGTTCGAGGGGCTCGCCGATACGCTCGCCAGCCTCCACGAAACGCTTGCCGCAACGGCCACCGCGCCCGGCTTCGAGGGGCCGTCGATCGCCCGCGTGCAGGCTGATCTGGACGACGCCTGTGCGCAGCGTCCGGCGACGCTGACCGAGGCCTTGCGCGGTCTCGAGACCGTGGCCCGCAGCGCGGCCAGCCTGACCGCCGATTTCGCTGCGGCGCCGGAAACTGAGGCGGCGGAATGGGCGCGGGCGTTCGAGCGGCAGTGCCGTGAGGCGCTCGAAGAATTGAAAACGCTGGCGCCCTGCCTGCTGCTGCGGGCCGCTCCGCAGGTCGCGGGCCAAGGCGCGGATTCGGCGTCGCGACTTTCGCATTTCGCCCTGCTGGAAGATGTCGACCGGATTCCGACGCTGCGCGAACTGGCAGCCCGCGCCGGCAAACTGAAGCCGATGTTCGACGCAGGACTCCGCGAAGCCGCGACCCTGGACGAGCGGGACTGGCTGATCGATCTGCGCCGGCTGATCGGCGCCGGCAGCGAACGTGCGCAGGAACGAATCACCGCCTGCGAAAACCTGGCGCTGGAAGCGAGCGGATTGGCAGCGATGGATTACGAATTCCTCTACGACCGCACCCGCCACCTGCTCGCGATCGGCTACAACGTCGATGAGTTCCGGCGCGACGCCAGTTTTTACGATCTGCTGGCCTCGGAAGCGCGGTTGTGCACCTTCGTCGCCATTGCCCAGGGACAACTGCCGCAGGAAAGCTGGTTTGCGCTGAGCCGCCTGCTGACGACCGCCGGCGGCGAGCCGATCCTGGTGTCCTGGAGCGGCTCGATGTTCGAATATCTGATGCCGATGCTGGTGATGCCGACGTACGACGGCACGCTGCTCGACCAGACTTGCCGCGCCGCCGTGGCCCGGCAGATCGCCCACGGCAATCAGCGGGGCCTGCCCTGGGGCGTCTCGGAATCCGGCTACAACACCGTCGACGCCAGTCTCAACTATCAGTATCACGCCTTCGGTGTGCCCGGCCTCGGACTCAAGCGCGGCCTGGCGGAGGATACGGTCATCGCCCCGTATGCCTCCGCACTCGCCCTGATGGTGGCGCCCGAGGCGGCCTGCTCGAATCTCCAGCGACTGGCGAGCAACGGGCTCGAAGGCCGGTATGGTTTCTACGAGGCGATCGACTACACGCCGGCGCGCATGGCGCGCGGCCAGGCGAGTGTGGTCGTGCGTTCGTTCATGGCCCATCACCAGGGCATGAGCCTGCTGTCGCTGGAATATCTGCTGCTCGACCGGCCCATGCAGCGGCGTTTCGAATCGGACCCGGCGTTCCAGGCGACGTTGTTGTTGCTGCAAGAGCGGATTCCGAAGCACTCGGCGTTCCAGCCGCAGCTTGACGAACACTCGGAAGCCGGTGCGCTGGAGGATAGTGCGGAAACCTCGATGCTGGCGCCGATCGGTGCGAACACGCCGACGCCGGAAGTGCAGCTGCTGTCGAACGGCCGCTACCACGTCATGGTGACCAACGCCGGCGGTGGCTACAGCCGCTGGCGCGACCTCGCGGTCACGCGCTGGCGCGAAGACAGCACCTGTGATCACTGGGGCACGTTTCTCTATCTGCGCGACGTGGTCAGCGGCGAGTTCTGGTCGGCCGCGCACCAGCCGACCCGCCAGCGCGCCGACAGCTACCAGGCGGTGTTCTCCGAAGGCCGCGCCGAATTCCGGCGCCGCGACCACGATATCGAAACCTATTCGGAGGTTGTCGTCTCGCCGGAAGACGATATCGAACTGCGCCGCGTGCGCATCACCAACCGCTCGCGCGCGCGCCGGATCATCGAAATCACCAGCTACGCGGAAGTCGTGCTCGCTGCCCCCGCAGCGGACGCCGTGCAGACTTCGTTCGGCAACCTTTTCGTGCAGACCGAAATCATCGGCGAGCGCCACGCGATCCTCTGCACGCGCCGGCCGCGCTCGATCGGCGAGCAGACGCCATGGCTGTTCCATCTGCTGGCGGGCCACGGGACGGACATCGGCGAGGTGTCGTACGAGACCGATCGCATGCGCTTCATCGGCCGCGGCCGCACCGTCGCCGCGCCGCGCGCGATGAGCGAGCCGGACGCGCTGTCCGGAGCTGAAGGTTCGGTGCTCGATCCGATCGTCTCGATCCGCTGCCGGATCACGCTCGAGGCCGAGCAGTCGGCGACCATCGACTGGGTTTCGGGCGCCGCCGAAAACCGCGAAGCCGGCATGACGCTGGTCGAGAAATACCAGGACCGGCGTCTCGCCGACCGGGTGTTCGATCTCGCCTGGACGCACAGCGGCGTGACGCTGCGGCAGATCAACGCCACCGAAGCCGACGCTCAACTCTACCGAAGGCTGGCCGGCTCCGTGCTTTACGCCAATGCCGCGTTGCGCGCCGAGTCCGGCGTGCTGCTCCAGAACCGGCGCGGGCAGTCCGGTCTCTGGGGCTACGCGATTTCCGGCGATCTGCCGATCGTGCTGCTGAAGATCGCCGACAGCGAGCACATCGACCTCGCGCGGCAACTCATCAAGTGCCACGCCTACTGGCGCCTGAAAGGTTTGATGGTCGATCTGGTGATCTGGAACGAAGATCACGTGAGCTACCGGCAGCGGCTGCAAGACCAGATCATGGGCTTGATCGCGACCGGCACCGAAGCCACCGCCATCGACCGCCCCGGCGGCATTTTCGTACGCTCGGCCGAGCAGATTTCCAACGAGGACCGCATCCTGCTGCAGGCGGTTGCGCGCGTCATCATCGCCGACAGCGGCGGCACGCTGGTCGAACAGGTCAACCGGCGCGGACTGGCCGACAAGAGCGTGGGGCGGCTCGTGCCGACCCGAAGCCATCGCGCCGAGCCTGCGGCAACGCGCGACGCGCCGCGAGCGGACCTCATCCTCGGCAACGACTACGGCGGCTTCAGCGCCGACGGCAGCGAGTATGTGATCACCACCACGCAGACGCAGCGAACGCCGGCGCCCTGGGTCAACGTGATCGCGAATTCGAACTTCGGAACCGTCGTCACGGAGAGCGGCCTGGGCTACACTTGGAGCGAGAACGCCCACGAATTCCGCTTGACACCATGGAGCGACGATGCGGTCGGCGCCTCCGGCGGCGAAGCCCTGTATCTGCGCGACGAGGAAAGCGGCCATGTCTGGTCGCCGACACCGCTGCCGAGCAGCGGCGCGATGCCCTACGTCAGCCGTCACGGCTTCGGTTACAGCGTCTTCGAACACACCACCGGCGGCATCCGCTCGGAGCTGTGGATTTATGTCGATCTCGAAGAAGCGGTCAAATTCTCGGTGTTGAAAGTGCGCAACGGTTCGGGCCGCGCGCGCAAGCTGTCCGCGACCGGCTATGTCGAATGGGTGCTTGGCGATCTCCGGCCGAAATCGGCGATGCACGTGGTCACCGAGATCGACTCCGCCAGCGGCGCGCTGTTCGCGCGCAACGCCTACAACACGGAGTTCGGCGGGCGTGTCGCGTTCTTCGACGTCGACGATATGTCGCGCACGCTGACCGGCGATCGCACCGAGTTCCTCGGGCGCAACGGCCGGCTGGCCAACCCGGCGGCGCTGGCGCGTGTGCGGCTTTCCGGCAAGGTCGGCGCGGCGATGGATCCCTGCGGCGCGATCCTGGTGCCGTTCGACCTGGCCGACGGTCAGGAGCGCGAGGTCATCTTCCGCCTCGGCGCCGGGCGCGATCTCGATCATGGCCGCAGGCTGGCGCAGCGTTTCCGCAGAACCGGCTCGGCGCGCAACGCCCTCGAGAAGGTGCGCCAATACTGGCAGCGCACGCTCGGCGTCGTGCAGGTCGACACGCCTGATCCAGCCCTGAACGTGCTGGCCAACGGCTGGCTCGTCTACCAGACGCTGGCCTGCCGTTTGTGGGCGCGCAGCGGTTTTTATCAGTCCGGCGGCGCGTTCGGCTTTCGCGACCAGCTGCAGGACACGATGGCGCTGGTGCACGCGGAGCCGCAACTGCTGCGCGAACATCTGCTGCTCTGCGCGGCGCGCCAGTATCCGCAGGGCGATGTGCAGCACTGGTGGCATCCGCCGGTCGGACGCGGCGTGCGCACGCGCTGCTCCGACGATTATCTCTGGCTGCCGCTCGCGACCTGCCGCTATGTGGTGACCACCGCCGACACCGGCGTGCTCGAAGAATCCGTGCACTTCCTCGAAGGTCGCGCACTCGGCGCCGACGAAGAGTCCTACTACGACCTGCCCGGCCGTTCGCCGGAGGCGGCCAGTCTCTATCAGCATTGCGTGCGCGCCATCGAGCACGGGTTGCGCTTCGGTGAGCACGGCCTGCCTCTGATGGGCTCCGGCGACTGGAACGACGGCATGAATCTGGTCGGCATCCACGGCAAGGGCGAAAGCGTCTGGCTCGGGTTCTTCCTCGTCGAGGTGCTCAACTCGTTCGCGGAACTGGCGACCCGATACGGCGATCCGGTTTTTGCCGAACGCTGCCGCAGCGAAGCCGAGCAGCTTCGGCAGAATCTCGCGAAGCACGCCTGGGACGGCGCCTGGTATCGCCGCGCCTGGTTCGACGACGGCACGCCGCTCGGCTCATCGAGCAACGACGAATGCACGATTGATTCGATCGCGCAGAGCTGGTCGGTGCTGTCCGGGTCCGGCGACGCCGAACGCACGCACCTGGCGATGGACTCGATGGACAAACACCTCGTGCGCCGAGACCGCGGACTGGTCCAGTTGCTCGACCCACCGTTCGACAAGTCCGCGATGAACCCCGGGTACATCAAGGGCTACGTCCCCGGCGTGCGCGAGAACGGCGGCCAGTACACGCATGCCGCAGTCTGGGCGGCCATGGCCTTCGCGCGCCTTGGTGACAGCCGCCGCGCCTGGGAACTGCTGGCGCTGATCAACCCGGTGAACCATGGGCGCAGCGCGCAGGCAATCGCCACCTACAAGACCGAGCCCTACGTCGTCGCTGCCGATGTCTACGCCATGCCGCCGCACACCGGCCGCGGCGGCTGGACCTGGTACACCGGCTCGGCCGGCTGGCTGTACCGGTTGATCGTGGAGTCGCTGCTGGGCCTGAGGCGCGAGGGCGACCGGCTGCACATCGCGCCGTGCCTGCCGGAGGAATGGAAGATGTACTCGCTCAGCTACCGCTATCGCGACACGACGTACCGCATCACCGTCGTGCAGAACGGCGCAAACAGCGGCGCCACGCTCGACGGCGTCGAGCAGGGCGATCAGGGCATTCCGCTGGTCGACGATCGTCGGACACACCTGGTCGAGGTGACCGTCGGCGCTGCTCGCGTGCCGGCAATGGCGTCCGAGCCCGAGCCCGAGCCGGTGCTGCTGCCCGCCTTGCAGCAGCGCGCCGACGACGGCCACGATGAGAACGAATCGAAATGACGACCGCGCATTCCGATGCCCTGGTTTTTTTCGGCGCCACCGGCGACCTCGCCTACAAGAAAATCTTTC
>JAYWBB010000160.1:0-24036 GCA_043781855.1 Nevskia sp.
GGAATCTCGTGCAGGCAGGGGCCGCACCAGGTCGCCCAGAAATTCACGACCAGCAGCTTGCCTTGCCAGTCCTCGAAGCCGTGCGTCTTGCCTTCCAGATCGACCAGCTTCACGCCGGCCGGCGCTTTGTCCGGCACGCCCGACGACGCCTCGGCGACCGGCGCCGGAACTGGGCCCGCAAACGGCCCCGAAACCGGCAACTCGTTCGCCGCCACCGGCGCCTTTTCCTGCGTGGTGTAGAGGCCATAACCGGCGGCAGCGGCGAATACGCAGGCGGCAGCGACGATGACCGTAGTCCTTGTATCCATGCAATTCTCGACGGGTCTCAGGGTTTGACGGCGGGCGCTGCAACAACGACATCGACGACGCGCGTGACCGGCGGATAGCAGACGCCGGCATCGGCGCACCCTTGATAGCGTACCCGGAGCTGCTGCGGCGCGGCCTTGCCGTGGATCAGCGGCAATGTCGCGCGCAGCGTTTCGCGATAGACCTCGACATTGCCGAAATGCTCATCGTGAAGGTTCGCGCCTTGCGGCAACTTCGCCTCGCCAAGCGCCGTTCCGGCCGGGGTCACCGACTCGAATGCCAGGCGCTTGCGATACAGGTAGTAGCCGGGTGCGATGACCCACTCGAGCTGCACCGCATCGCCCGTACGCTCGGCCGACACCAGTTGAAATGCCGACTCGGCTGGCAGCAACCCGGGTTCGCCTGCGCGCTTCTTGTCCCAGAGTCCGTCGGCTCCGGCCGCGCCCGAAAACACGATGCCCGCAAGGGGTGCAACCAGCCATCGCATCTTCATTGAATGGAACCTTCAAGCCACTGCAAGTAGGCCGGTAGCCCGGCGGCGATATCGACCGCAAGGATTTCCGGAAGTTCGCAAGGATGCCTCGCGAGCACTTCAGCTTCCAGCGCCGCATATCCCGCCGCTGTGGTCTTTGCGATCAGGAGGCATTCGTCGGCATGCTCGACCGCATCCCGCGAGCGATAGACCGAGCGCAGGCCGGGCAGCACATTGACGCAGGCCGCGAGCCGCGCCTCGACCAGCGCCGAGGCCAGCGACCCGGCCGCATCGGGCGGGCAGGTAATCAACACGAGCAGGGCGGACATGATGGCGAACAAGACGTGGTGTGAGACGACGCAGCATAATTGCCGCCTGTGCCGCTGCGCCAATCACGCTCCCGGTTGCCCGTCAGGTCCCGTGCAGTCTGCTGTCGACTGACCTCTGACCTCTGACCTCTGGCCACCGGCAACTGGAAACCGCTTTTTTGCCATGAATGCTCCCGAAACGCCGCCGTCCTTCCTGTTCGCTGAACCGCCACCACCACGCGGCCCGCTGCGGGCCATGATCGGCGAGCTGTATCTCGCCGAAGAAACCGCGCTGGTCAACCGCCTGCTGGCGATCGCCGAGCTGCCGCCGGAACTCGCCGCGCAGAGTGTCGCGACCGCCGCCGACTGGGTGCGCCGCGTGCGCAAGCTCAAGGACACGCAGAGCGCGCTCGACGCCTTCATGCGCGAATACGATCTGTCCAGCGACGAAGGCGTGCTGCTGATGTGTCTCGCCGAAGCGCTGCTGCGCATTCCCGACGACGAGACCGCCGAGAAGCTGATCGCCGACAAGCTGGCCGACGCCGATTGGGAAACCCATCTCGGCAACAGCGATTCCCTCTTCGTCAACGCCAGCACCTGGGGCCTGATGCTGACCGGCCGTATTGTCCGTGCGCCTGCCGAAGACCCCGGCTCGTTCCGCGCCGCGTGGTCGCGGCTGGTCAACCGCAGCAGTGAGCCGGTCGTGCGCCTCGCGATCCGCCAGGCCATGCGCATGATGGGCAGCCAGTTCGTGATGGGCCGCACCATCACCGAGGCGCTTAAAGCTTCGCAGTCCAAGGATCAGCGCGCCTATCTGCATTCCTTCGACATGCTCGGCGAGGCGGCGCTGACCGCTGACGATGCCGGGCGTTATCTCCAGTCGTACAAAAGCGCCATTACCGCGATCGGCAGCTTTGTCGGCGCCAATGCGCAGCACTCGATTTTCCTGCGGCCGAGCATTTCGGTAAAACTCTCGGCCCTGCATCCGCGTTATGAGTACGCGAAGCGCAAGCGCGTGTTCGCCGAGCTGACGCCGAAGCTGCTCGAACTCGCACAGGCCGCGAAGGCGCAGCATATCGGCCTCTGCGTCGATGCCGAAGAAGCGGATCGTCTCGAACTCTCGCTCGACCTGTTCGAGGCTGTCTATCGCGATACGTCTCTGTCCGGCTGGGAAGGTCTCGGCCTCGCCGTTCAGGGTTTTCAGAAACGCGGCATTGCCGTGATCGAATGGCTCGAACAACTCGGCCGCGAAGTCGGCC
Organism: Nevskia sp.; assembly: GCA_043781855.1. GTDB lineage: Bacteria > Pseudomonadota > Gammaproteobacteria > Nevskiales > Nevskiaceae > Nevskia. The sequence goes on from JAYWBB010000160.1 coordinate 2,346, forward strand.
GGAGAATCCCCGTGCGACTGGTCAAGGGCGCGTACTGGGATACCGAAGTGAAACGCGCGCAGGAGGCGGGGCTGCCCGGTTATCCGGTCTTCACGCGCAAGGCCAACACCGATGTCGCCTATCTCGCCTGTGCACACCGGCTTCTCGCGGCGCGCGAAGTGTTCTATCCGCAGCTCGCGACGCACAACGCCCATACTGTCGCCGCCGCGCGCAGCTACGCAGGTAACGACCAAGGCTACGAATTCCAGCGCCTGCACGGCATGGGCGAGGCGCTCTTTGACGTCGTCCACGAGGACTGCGCGATCCCCTGCCGCGTCTACGCGCCCGTCGGCAGTCATGAGGACCTGCTGCCCTATCTCGTGCGGCGCCTGCTCGAAAACGGCGCTAACACTTCGTTCGTCAACCGCATTTTCGACGAGAACGTGCCGGCGGAGCAGCTCGTCGCCGATCCGGTGGCGGCGGTCAAGGCGCTCAGCGTCAAACCGAATCCGGTGCTGCCGCTTCCAGCCGATCTGTATGGCTCCTCGCGGCGCAATTCCACCGGCCTCAATCTCGCCGACGAAGGAACCGCCGCAGCATTCGCGCGCGAAATGGCGGCGGTCACCCCGAGCGAGCGCGCCGGCTCGCTGCTCTACGACGGTGTCGTGACCAAGGGCGAGGCACGCGCCGTGACCAATCCGGCCGATCGCCGGCGGATCGTCGGGGAATGGCTGGCGCTCGATCCGGCGCGCGTGCCGGACATCGTCGCCGCTGCGGCCGGCTCGCATGCGCGTTGGGACGCGACCCCGGTCGAAAGCCGCGCGGCGATTCTGGAGCGCGCTGCCGATCGCCTCGAAAGCCGCCGCCCCGAGTTCATGCGTCTGCTGATCTGCGAGGGCGGCAAGACCGTGACCGACGCGCTGTCGGAAGTGCGCGAGGCGGTCGACTTCCTGCGTTACTACGCCGGCCTCGCGCGACGCCAGCTCGCGCATCCGGAGACCTTGACCGGCCCGACCGGCGAGCACAACGAATTGCAGCTGCACGGGCGTGGCGTGTTCGTCTGCATCAGCCCCTGGAATTTCCCGCTGGCGATTTTCGTCGGTCAGATCGCCGCCGCGCTCGTCGCCGGCAATCCGGTCATCGCCAAGCCGGCGGAGCAGACCAATCTCGTGGCCAGCGCGATGGCGCAACTGCTGCGCGAGGCCGGCGCACCGAGTTACGTCTTCCAGTGCGTGCTCGGCGACGGCGCGGTCGGTGCAGCGCTCGTCGGCGCGGCCGGCATCGCTGGCGTGGCGTTCACCGGGTCGTCGGAAGTCGCGCGCAGCATCAACCGCACGCTCGCCGGCAAGCGCGGACCGATCGCCACGCTGATCGCCGAGACCGGCGGCCAGAACGCGATGATCGTCGACTCCTCCGCACTCCCCGAGCAGGTGGTCAAGGATGCGTTGTTCTCATCGTTCTATTCGGCCGGCCAGCGTTGCTCGGCACTGCGCGTGCTGTTTCTGCAGGACGACATTGCCGACAAGACCGTCCACATGCTCAAAGGCGCGATGCGCGAACTGGTGATCGGCGACCCGGCGCTGCTTGCCACCGACGTCGGCCCGGTCATCGATGACGCCGCACTCGCGCGGCTCAACGCGCATGCCGATGCGATCACGCGCAGCGGCACGCTGGTCGAGCGCCTGTCGCTGCCGGCGAGCTGCGCACGCGGCAGCTACTTCGCGCCGCTCGCGGTCGAGATTGCGGCGCTGGCCGAGCTCGAAGAAGAACACTTCGGGCCGATCCTGCACATCGCGCGTTTCTCGGCGCGGCAGATCGACGCCGTGGTCGATCAGATCAACAACTCCGGCTACGGCTTGACGCTCGGCGTGCACAGCCGCATCGAGAGCACTTGGCGCAAGGTCCAGGGCGCGGCGCGCGTCGGCAACGTCTACATCAATCGCGGCATGACCGGGGCGGTGGTCGGCGTGCAGCCGTTCGGCGGCGAGGGCTTGTCCGGCACCGGACCAAAAGCCGGTGGTCCGCATTACCTGCTGCGCTTCGTCACCGAGCGCACGCTGACCATCAACACGGCGGCGGTGGGTGGCAATGCGCGGCTGCTCTCGGCTTCGGGTTGAAACCCGCCGGATTCCACTTCGGAGAACGGAATGAAACTGTTTTCTTCCCCGGCGTCGCCGTACGCGCGCAAAGTCCGTGTGCTGGTTTCGGAGTTGGGTCTCGGGTCGGCGATCGAGGCTGTGTCCGTGGCTGTCGTGCCGGTCGCGGACAACGCCGCGATGGCGGCGCGCAATCCACTCGCGAAAGTACCCAACGCTTGAGCTCGACGACGGCAGCCCGCTCTACGATCACCGGCTCGCCGCTTAAGGACACTCTGAAAAAGCCCTCTTCCTCCGGGAGAGGGTTGGGTGAGGGAGGTTCAAGTAAAGGAAAACCCTTGGTTGAGAATCCCTCAGCCCTGCCCTTCTCCCGGGGGGAGAAGGGTTCAAGTACTTTTTCAGAGCATCCTTAACGCGGTGCAGGCGCACACTACGCGCCCTTTGCCCCGCCGCTGACGCGCCGCCGGGGATTACCTTTCGAGTCAGGATGATTCGCATGTGGCTGCCAATTTCGCCCGCCTTCCGTGCCGAGGCCGCGGCCAATCTCAAGCTCGCGCTGCCGCTGATCGGCGCGCAGATCGCCGCCGTTGGCATGGGCACCGTCGATACCATCTTCGCCGGTCAGCTCGGACCGCAGGCGCTCGCGGCGGTGGCGGTCGGCGTCAACCTCAACGTGCTGTTCCTGGTGTTCTTCATGGGCCTGCTGATGGCCTGCTCGCCGATCGTGGCGCAGATGGTCGGCGCGGCGCGGCCGGCGGCGGACATTGGCGCGTTCATGCGTCGCGCACGGTGCTTCGCGCTGGGCTGCGGGCTGGTCTGGATGCTGCTCGTGAACGTGAGCGCGGCGCCGGTGCTGTCGAACCTCAATCTCGCGCCGGACACCGTGCGTCAGGCGATCACCTTCGAGCGCTGGCTCTCGGCCAGTGGCGTCGGCTTGAGCCTCTGGTTCAGCCTGCGCTTCTCGGCGGAAGGGCTGGGGCAGGTCCGGCCCATCGTCGTCGCCAGCATGATCGGGCTGGCCGCGAATGCCGTGCTCGACTGGCTGTTCGTGTTCGGTCACTTCGGCCTGCCGAAACTCGGCGTGCTCGGCTTCGGGCTCGCGACGACACTGTCGAGTGCGCTGATGGCAGCGCTGCTCTGGGCGCAGTACCGGCGCATTCCCGAGCTGCGCGGACTTGGCGTCGGCGTTCTCTCCAGGGATGCGACCGAAGGCGCGCGCGACATCCTGCGGCTCGGCCTGCCGATCGCGCTGATCGTGCTCGCCGAGGGCGGCCTGTTCGTGCTGACCGCGTTCCTGATGGCGCGCTTCGGCGATGCGATCGTGGCCGCGTATCAGGTGGCGATCAACTTCGCCTCGCTGGTGTTCATGATCCCGCTCGGCGTGGCGATGGCGACGACGGTCAGAGTCGGCCACGCAGCCGGCGCCGGCGATCACGCGGCGGCGCGTTATCGCGGCCTCGTCGGCATCCGCCTCGGCGGTTTCAATGCGGCATCGAACGCTACACTCATGCTGTTGTTCCCGCTGACCATCGCCGGCTTCTACACGAACGACGCTGGTATCCAGGCCCAGGCTGCGGGCTTCCTGCTGCTCGCCGCCGCGTTCCAATTGTTCGACGGCGTGCAGGCCACGGCAAGCGGCGCGCTGCGCGGACTCAAGGACACACGCATGCCGATGGTCATCACGCTCGTCTCCTACTGGCTGATCGGCATGCCGGTGGCGTGGTGGCTCGCGTTCCACCTGCGGCAGGGGCCGCCGGCCTTGTGGTGGGGACTCACCGCCGGGCTCGGCATGGCGGCACTCGGCCTGACGCTGCGCTTCCGTCACAAATCGAACAAGCAAATACGAATATCGAACAAAACGGCGGCTTGATTCGCGTGACGCGAGGCGCATCATGTTGTTCCCGGGAAACAACGACAGGTGACCACCATGACTCTGAGACTCGGCGACATCGCCCCCGACTTCGAAGCCGAAACCACCGAGGGCAAGATCAGATTCCACCAGTGGCTCGGCGATTCCTGGGGCCTGCTGTTCAGCCATCCTAAGAACTACACGCCGGTCTGCACCACCGAACTCGGCTACACCGCCAAGCTCAAGCCGGAGTTCGACAAGCGCAACGTCAAGGCCATCGGATTATCGGTCGACAAGCTCGAAGATCATCACGGCTGGAGCAAGGACATTGCGGAAACCCAGGGCTACGCCCTGAATTTTCCGCTGATCGCCGACCCGGACAAGAAGGTCGCCGATCTCTACGACATGATCCACCCGAACGCCAGCGACACCTTCACCGTGCGCAGCGTGTTCGTGATCGACCCGAACAGGAAGGTCCGCCTCAGCCTGACCTATCCCGCCAGCACCGGCCGCAACTTCGATGAAATTCTGCGCGTCATCGACTCGCTGCAATTGACCGACAAATACAAGGTCGCCACACCAGTGAACTGGAAACAGGGCGAGGACGTGATCATCGTCCCGTCCGTTAAAGACGAGGACGCAAGGAAACTGTTTCCGCAGGGTTGGAAGGAGTTGAAGCCGTATCTGCGCGTGGTGAAGCAGCCGAAATAGACTTCCCGGAAAACGCGGATCGCCGATCCGCTCGCTTTCATTCGCCCCTTCGGGGGGCGAATGAAAGCGTTCCGGCTTGAGCGCAATTCCCAATCGGCTAAGCTTCCGCTAACCAGCCACCCACCGCCGCTCGTGTTCCGGCTTGAGCGCAATTCCCAATCGGCTAAGCTGAGCAGCAACAGTATCAAGACTTGTACGGCGTTCCGGCTTGAGCGCAATTCCCAATCGGATAAGCTGAGGGCATCGACCGGGCAGATACCGCCCGCGTTCCGGCTTGAGCGCAATTCCCAATCGGCTAAGCTCGGCACCAGATGCTTGATGCCGGCGTTTATGTTCCGGCTTGAGCGCAATTCCCAATCGGCTAAGCTCCGGCCGTACGCACTCGAAAACCACGGGTTGTTCCGGCTTGAGCGCAATTCCCAATCGGCTAAGCTCAACACGCACCAAGTAAGGATCTACAAATGGTTCCGGCTTGAGCGCAATTCCCAATCGGCTAAGCTAGTGCACAGGGCGTCAAGCTGATCGCCAATGTTCCGGCTTGAGCGCAATTCCCAATCGGCTAAGCTTCGCAGTGCCAAAAGCCCCTGATCTCTCAGGGGCTTTCTGGTTTGTGAGCGATTTGAAAACATTGGCAACTCAATCAGAAAAGGTTGAACTGGTCAGGATTCTTTCGCGCGCGTGAGCGCTTTTTCCCGACGAAGCTGGCGATCTTTTCGTATTGTTTATCCGTGAAGTAAAGGATGTCCACCTTGCCACCCTCGGGCAGTTCGCCCTGCACTTTTCGTGTGAGCGTGTCGGCGTGTTCCGGCCCGGTGCAGTTGCGCAGATACACCGAAAACTGCGCCATCTCGAATCCCTGGTCCAGCAACACCTTGCGAAATGCAGTCGCGGCTTTGCGCTCTTTCTTTTCGACGACTGGCAGGTCAAACATCACGAGCATCCACATGAGGCGATAGCCGCTCAGCATCAGTCGTCGAGCGGCTCAACGGCTGTGAGCAGCAACGGTAGCGTCGGCAGCGGTAGATCAAGGCGGTCACTTTCACCTGCATACGCCTGTGCCAGCGACGTTGCGAGCTTCTGCACGCAGACCATGACCGGAGTGCGTCCGGCCGCAGTGTCGAGATCGAAATAGAGGCCATGCGCAAGTTGGCGTTTGGCTTCGGGCGTGACGGTTTCAGTGCCACTCCGGCGCAGTTCGCGCACACGCCAGTCCACCAGTGGACGAAACGGTTCCATTAGGTCATCCACGAGCCGCATCGCGTTCTGCTGGTTGGAGTGATGGAGGCCGAGCGTCGGGTGAAGGCCGGCCGCGAGTACGGCGCGCGCGGTCGCCGATCGCAGCAGGGCATAGCCGTAATTCAACAACGCGTTGATGCCGCCACCATCCTGATCGCGCCGGAATCCCTCGCCGAACACGCGACTCCAATAGCGACGTGCGGCCTGCGCTTCGATGTTATCGGGATCGCCCGAACGAATCTTCGAGATCAGTGCCGTGACCAGCGCAGGTGATTCGCCGCAGGCTTCGAGCACGCTGGCTTGTTGCTGAAGCTTGGACTTGACGATCTGCGCCCAAAGACGTTTCTTAAGCGGCAGCGTCGCCGCGATCTGTGCATCCATGCGGCCTGCTTGCGCATGATGCCCTTCGAGCGGCCACAGGAACGCCACCGGATTGTGGTTGGCACCGGTGATGATCAGCGGCACTTTGCGTTCGGCCAGCGCCACGAGCACGTTGTTGGTGTAGGTGAGGCCGTGCGCGTTGCCGATCACTGCGGCGATATCGTCGAGTGGTATCCGGCCCAGTTCTTCGTCGGCGTCGCGAATGACCAGAAAGCCTCGATCCACCGAGAGGCGGCGGCCTTCCTGCGCAATCTCGACAATGCGGCCGAGCATGGCGTCAGCGTCTCAGGGCTTGAAGCCGGGATCGCGAACGAATCCGAGTTCGGTGATGAAGACGCGGCGTGCCTTCTTCTCTTTTAGAGCACTTCCAGAACAAATCAAATACTTGAATAAATCTTCAGGGGTACGGTCGCGCATTCGGAGATCGCCACCCTCGTTGTGTTCCGCCAATATCACCTTTCCCGTCGTCATTTGCGCGACCCGCATAATGCGCCTTGCGTCACCCTCTCCAATCGCCACGCCATCATCCTGACAAAGCCTCATCACCAGCGGCATCCCGTTCTGTGCCAGCGTCCTGTGCCGCAGGCGCTCCTTGCCACCGCGCTGCCGCACGATCGCGTGCGCCTCGAAGCTGGTGACGATGTAGTCCCGCCAGCGGCCCTTGTCGTCGCGATAAATCTCGACGCAATAGTTGCCGTCGCCTTTGTAGGCTTTGTACGGCGCATCATCGCCGCTACGCCGAATCGGGATAACAGTCAGTTGCTCGACGACGCGAACATGACGCACGCTTTTTTGCGTTGCGAATTCGGCGACCTTGGCGATGAAATCCTTGTCCCGTGTATCGCCAACAAAGGCACGCAGACCATCACGCAGCGATACATCCCGGATGCGGTCAATGTCTTCGGGTTTGACGATGCTGGCAAGCGGCACCCGATGCACCACCGTGGAGGTCTTGCCCGGAACGTAGGGTTCCGCAAAACCATAAGCCGTGTCGTTATGCAGGCCGGCTTCGTGGCCGTGGTCGGGGCGATAACTCACGACGATACGAGGCAGAGCCGTCTTCACCGCATCCCGAAAGCCGTCCCAGGGCTCATCGGCAATGATGCGATCACGTTCGCGCTCCAGGCGTTCGCGGGCTGAGGCCGTGGCAATCCTTTGCAGAAGGCCGCGATCCGTCACCGCAATCACGGCGGCGTCGATCGCATGATGACGATGATCGCTGCGGTCCTTTTCTCCCTTGGGATTCAAACCCCACTTGCCGCGCAGCATCGCGGTCAGCCGGCCGGGTGTGACCCAGACATCCTGTGGAAAGCAGACGTAGCTGAGATAAGCCTTGGCGATGCGGCTCAGATAGGCGGTGTCGTTGAGATGCCGCGCGAGGAAATCCCTGTGCTCGGCCTCGAACTCCTGCATCGCATTCTCGGCGAAACGCCAGGCCTTGTTCTTCGGCATGCTCTTCGCGCGTTCCTGGATTGCGGCCCAATCATAGCCATCCAATGAATGGGCGAACGCCTCGCCGGGGGAGCGGTTGTTCTTGTAGCGGTTGGCGTCGCGGAAGGCGACAGTCTTGTTCGGAATGGAGTCGTCCAGTGTTTTCGAGAATGGCAGAATGTGTTCGATCTCGACGGCTTCACTGAATAGCTGGGTGCGGCTGATCTGGCGCCCGGTATACGGACAGCGGCGATCCAGTGGATTGTTCACATTCAGTTCGCGCCAGAGCCTCATGCGCAGCAGATTCTCGCCGAATTCGCGCAAGCCGAGCTGCCGCAATTCGGCATTGTCGTCCTCGTTCTGGGCTTGGCGCTTTGCTTGCTCCTTCTGAATGCGCTCCTTCTGGTCGCGGCTCTGTTTGAGTTCGCGCGTCACTTCCAGCGCGATCTGCGTCGGCGGGCCATAGCGTTCGATCACCGCGTTGACGATGCGGCGAAGCTGGTTCAATCCGATATGGACAGTTGGATTGGCGATACGCCCGTAACGCTTTTCGTCGGAATCTTTCGGATCGCCGCTGCCGAAGCCGACATGTCGTTCCAGTGGGATTCCGTAATAGGGCAGTTGCGAAAATATCTCGCCGCTGTGGAGCATGCTGTGGCTGGTGTAGCCAGCAGCGACGACAGCTTTGTCGTAAGTCACGACAGTCCGTTCCAACTCCGGTAGTACTCGCGCCAGCGCGCAGCGGCCAAGATTGCTGTGGCCGTCCGCCAGCCCGGTGTTGGCGACCTTCAGAGCCGCCGCTTCGCCGACGTCGTACTCGGATTGCAGCCAGTCAACGACGGCCGATTCGCTTTCCTCAGCCAGCAGTTTTTCGACGATGGCGTCCTGTGTAGTCAGCGACAGCTTGTGCCACTGATCGCCGAAGCGATCCTTCTTCGAGAGCGCGAGTGCGGTCGCGTTGCCTTTGAGCCCATCGCGCTTGTCGGATTCCAGATTGATCGGCGTTTCCGGAGGCAGCTTTAGCACCTGTCGTATTTTCTCGAATGTCAATTTTCCTTTGCTGTCGATTTTCTCCTTGCGGGTGACGCCTGATACTCCTTCGAGCATCGTTGCGAAATGCTGTCGTTGCACCAGCGTCAGCGAAGCCTCTTCTCCATGTGCAGTCGAACACCGGAGATTGTTCAACTCCTGAAGGATGCGAAACCGCTGCGAAGAAGGCAGCGCCAGCGGGGCGCGCTCGTCGTCGGGTTCCAGCGTGCAGCGGCCAGGTTTTACAGGACGGAGTGGACGTTGATGCAACAGAATTTCACGTAGTTCCGCACCGGCCTCGGCGGTAAACCTCTCGGGGTTTAGCGTGCTTTGAGCCGCCCAGATCGCGTCGAACTCATCGGCGATCATGTCGCGGCCCAAATACAGGTTGTAGGACGCCTTTGCGCCTTGTCCCTGTAAACGTGCTCGCACGGCTTCTCGGTTGTCGTGCCGATTTGCCAGCCATTCGCCAACGGTGCGCGCGTCCTGCTCCTTCAGGCTCTCACGCATGCGCGCAAGAGCTGATTTGATCTTTCCACTTTCCTTGTCGTCCGCCTTGTCGACCTTGCGATTGCTTTTGAATCCGCGCCGCTGATTCAGGTGAAACAGCGCACGCCCAACATGATTCGGCGGCAGCGCGGCTTCGAGCGCGCTGCGGCGCAGGAGGTAAGGGTCAAGCGACGCCAGTGCCTTGCGCGCAATCGCGTCTTCAGGCATCAGGCCGTGGTGGATGAGTGCATCAAGAAAACGCCGCTGCCGTTTGAGCCAGCGGTCACGGCGTCGACGCATGCCACGCGCAAGGCGTCGTGCGACTGCGAGCGATTGCTTGTCCTTCGGATTGCGGCCATCCCGAAACAGGCGCGCACCGAGTCGTTCAAGTCGAATCGGTGCGTTGTCCTCGTCCAGTTCAACAATGCACCAGCCCAGCGAATTCGCTCCCAGATCAAGCCCAAGCCGATAGCGCATCGCTCCACCCTCCCTGTGATTTTGGCTTTCGTTTCGGTACTATGCCCGAGCTAGCTGATTGGGAATTGCGCTCTTTCCGTTAACAAGCTGAAAGATGCACAAAATGACGAACGGGGCCGAAAGGCCCCGTTTTATTTCCGCGAATGGATTTCCAACATAACCCCTGTCCACGCACCGACGCCGGGATCGCCGTCGGTGGCGAGAAAGTCCCCGGCTCGCCGAGGGCGAACCGGGCGAGGTCGGTCAATCGACCTGAATCCCCTCGTGCTCCACCGCGCGCTTCACGGCTGGCCGCGCGCGCACCGCGTCCATCATGCGGGTGTATTCGGGGTAGTCCTGGCGCATCGTCAGGCCGCAGCGATTGCCCCAGCGGTAGAACACCAGCAGGAAGGCATCGACGACGGTGTAGCGCTCGCCCAGCGCCCAGGTCTTGCCGCTCAGCCGCTGCTCGATATCGGCATAACCCGTGCGGATCGAGAGGCGGCCTTGCGCCGCGATGGCTTCGGCGCCGGCGGCATCGGTAGTGAAGCGTTCGGGGCGGAACACCGTGCGCACGCCCGCCGAGTGCATGGCGGATGTGAGCCAGCTCATCCACTCCAGCGCGTGAACGAAACTTTCGGTGTCGGTCGGCAGGAGCTGTGGCTCGGGATGGCGGCGCGTGAGGTAGATCATGATCGCGATCGCCTCGGTGAGGATGCGCTCGCCGGACTCGTCCTTGATCCACAGCGCGGGCACGCGTCCGCGCGGGTTGATCGCGAGGTACTCCGGCTTGCGGTGCTGACCCTCGGCGATCACCACGCGCACCGGCTCGTAAGGAATGCCGAGTTCCTCGAAGACGATGTGCGGCGCCAGCGAGCAGGCACCGGGCGAGTGGAACAGACGGTACTGGGGCGTCATGGGGACTCTCCTGGGCTGCGGACGTTGAGTGCTTTTCGAGTGTGTCGCTCGTGCCGACTGCATTCAAGTGTCGATGACGATATTGACGACGACTCGTCCGGGCTCGAAGGTAGCGGCCGCGTGCAGGAATTGCTCAGGCGGCGACCTTGCCGCGACAGGGTGCTGCACGCGTCGCAGGTGGTCCAAGCGCTGGTCCTGATGACGTTTCACGATAGGCAAGGAAACGACGGCATGGAAAAGCCCCGCATTGCGGGGCTTCTTGTTTGCAGCGGCAAGCGCTTCAGGCCAGCGAAACCTTCACATCGACATTGCCGCGCGTCGCGTTCGAGTACGGGCAGACGACGTGTGCGGCTTCGATCAGTTCCTGTGCCGCGTGGCGATCCATGCCGGGCAGCGTCACGAGCAATTCGGCCGTGATGGTGAATCCCGTCGCGGTCGGACCGAGGCCGACGCTGCCGGCAACTTCGGTGCCGGCCGGAAGCTGTGTCTTGGTCTTCGCGGCGACGAACTTCATGGCGCCGATGAAGCAGGCGGCGTAGCCGGCCGCGAACATCTGCTCCGGGTTGGTGCCGCCGACGCCGGCGCCGCCGAGTTCCTTCGGGGCGACGAGCTTGACGTCGAGCGCGCCGTCGGACGATTTGGCGTGGCCGTCGCGGCCGCCGGTGGCGCTGGCGTGGGCGGTGTAAACGATCTTGTCGGGTTTGGTCATCTTTTGCTCCTGGTGCGGTTCGAGCGTGGGGAGGGGCGTTCAGCTCGCAGCGTTCGCCAGCAGCGACGCCCGCAGGCGCTGCAGCGAGTGGGTCAATGTCTTGCGCTCGGTCGATGAGCATGCGGTGGCGCAGGCGACGCGCTCGTGCACTTCGGCGGCCTTGCTCCGGAGTGCCGAACCTTTCGCGGTCAGCGAGATGTGCACCTGCCGCTCATCCTCCGTGCCGCGCAGGCGCTGGATCAGCTTCGCCGTCTGCATGCGCTTCAACAGCGGTGTCAGCGTTCCCGAATCGAGCGCAACCCGCGCGCCGAGTTCGGACACCGTCAGGCCGTCGCGTTGCCACAACGCCAGCAATACGACGTATTGCGGATAGGTAAGGCCAAGGGCCACCAGATACGGGCGATAGAGTTTGGTCATCGCCAGCGAGGTCGAGTACAGCGCGAAGCACAGCTGGCTGTCGAGCAGCAGGCTCGAAGGCGGTGCTGTCGCGGAGACGGCCGGTGGACGGCGGTTGGGTGCGGTACTCATCGAATCGCGATCACGGATAATATTTTTCAAAAATTATATTGTGTGCAATGTAAAAAGCAAATCGATGGGCGGGTGAACGGGCACATTGCTGCAGCGTGGAGGCCGGCGGCGTAACCGGCTCAGGCCAGTTTCAGCCTGGGTTCGACAGCGGCGATTTTCTCGAAGTCGGCATCGTCATGCAGCAGGGTCAGTTCGTGCTCGATTGCCGTCAATGCGATGAGGCAGTCGCCCGCGGAGTGGACGGTGATGCCGTGCCAGCGCAGACGCGCGTAGGTCGTTGCCGCCATGACACGGCTGTTATAGACATCGCCCGGCTCGAACAGTGGCAGCCTGACCAAGCGGCCGCGCATCGCTTCGAAGCTCGCGCTGCCGCGCGACCCTTGCAGCGCTTCCTGAAGAATCTGACCAGAGATTCCGACGACCTCACGGGCCCGCAGTGCACGCTCGAGCAGGTCGCTCTGCGGCTTCACGCGCCGACCGAAGAAATCGAGCAGAACCGAGGTGTCCGCCAGATAGCGGACGCGCGCCATTACCGCGATGCCTTGTAGTCGTACGCGGGGTCGATCAAATCGGCACCCATGAGATCGAGCAGGCTCTTGCCCCGATGCGATTGCACGTAATCGAGTAGCGCGAAATTGACGGCGTCTTTCTTCGTCTTGAGGTTTGGATTGATCTTCATCACTTGCTTGATCAATTTCGAATCAATGTCGATATTGGTGCGCACGGCGCTGCTCCGGAAGATGACCGGACCAATATACACCAGGCTTGGTGTATGATGATTTTCCTGCAAAGCCATCGTTCGGAACAGCCATGACCATCCCGCTCAATAAACGCTCCCGGGCCATCACCGCCGGCCTCAACCGCAGTCCGAATCGCGCGATGCTGCGCGCGGTCGGTTTCGGCGACGGCGATTTCGAGAAGCCGATCGTTGGTGTCGCCAGCGGGCATTCGACGATGAACCCCTGCAACGCCGGCATCGGCGGGCTGGTCGCGCGTGCGGACGCGGCACTCAAGGCGGCGGGCGCGATGCCGCAGACTTTCGGCTTCCCGACCGTGACCGACGGCATCGGCATGGGCACGGAAGGCATGAAGTATTCGCTGGTCTCGCGCGAGGTCATCGCCGATTCGATCGAGACGGCCGTTCAGTCGCAGTCCATGGACGGCGTGCTCGCGATCGGCGGCTGCGACAAGAACATGCCGGGTGCGCTGATCGCGATGCTGCGCATCAACGCGCCGGCGATATTCTGCTACGGCGGTACGATCAAGCCGGGCAAGTGGAAGGGTGTCGATCTCACCATCGTCTCGCCGTTCGAGGCGGTTGGTGCCTACAGCGCCGGCAAGATGAGCAAGGAAGATTTCGAGGGCATCGAGAAGAACGCCTGCCCGAGCTTCGGCGCCTGCGGCGGCATGTACACGGCGAACACGATGTCGAGCGCGATCGAAGCACTCGGCATGTCCTTGCCACACTCGTCGACCGAGGCGAACCCGGATGCCGAGAAAGGCGATTCGGTGGCGCGCTCGGCGCAGGTGCTGGTCGCCGCAATCGAGCGTGATCTGAAGCCGCGCGACATCGTCACGAAAAAAGCAATCGAGAACGCGATTGCCGTGGTCATGGCGACGGGTGGTTCGACCAACGCGGTGCTGCATTTCCTCGCGATCGCGCATGCGGCTGGCGTGCCCTGGACGATCGACGATTTCGAGCGCGTTCGTCTGCTCACGCCGGTGCTCTGCGATCTCAAGCCCAGCGGCAAATATGTCGCAACCGATCTGCACAAGGCCGGCGGCATTCCGCAGGTCATGAAGATCCTGCTCGAAGCGGGCCTGCTGCACGGCGACTGCATGACCATCAGCGGCCAGACGATCGCCGAAGTGCTGAAGGATGTGCCGGCGAAACCACGGGCCGATCAGGACGTGATCCGCAGCATCGAAAACCCGATCTACCGGCAGGGTCATCTCGCGATTCTCAGGGGCAATCTTTCGCCTGAGGGTTGCGTCGCGAAAATTACCGGCCTCAAGAATCCGGTGATCACCGGCCCGGCGCGCGTGTTCGATTCCGAGGAATTGGTCATGGCCGCGATCATGAAAGATGCGATCAATCACGGCGACGTGCTGGTGATCCGCTACGAGGGACCGAAAGGCGGACCCGGCATGCGCGAGATGCTGGCGCCCACTTCGGCATTGATCGGCAAGGGCTTCGGCGAAACCGTGGGACTCATCACCGATGGCCGCTTCTCCGGCGGCACCTGGGGCATGGTCGTCGGGCATGTCGCACCGGAGGCTTTCGTCGGCGGCACGATCGCGCTCGTCCACGAAGGCGATTCGATCACCATCGACGCACATCGGCAGTTGCTGCAACTGAACGTCGACGACGCCGAAATCGCCAGGCGCCGCGCGGCGTGGCAGCAACCGAAGCCACGCTACACGAGCGGCGTGCTCGCCAAGTACGCGAAGCTGGTCAGCACCGCGAGCCTCGGCGCCGTGACCGACTGACCGGTTGCGGGCGCTGCCGCCGGTCGGGCGCAGAGGTTGCTAACCTTGACCGGAACCCGAAATCGCCCTGCCGCATGTCCGATGTACCCGATTCCAGTCCGAAGCCGGCGCCCCGCGATGTCCTGCGCGTCCTGACACTGAACATCCAGGTCGGCTTGCGCAGCACGCAGTATCGCGATTACGTCACCGACGCCTGGCGACACGTGCTGCCCTCGCGCGGCGCGCGCGCGACACTTGACGAGATCGGCGTGCTCGCCGCCGGTTACGACGTGGTCGCACTCCAGGAAGCCGATGCCGGCAGTCTGCGCACGTCGAGCCTCAACCAGGTGGCCTATCTCTCGGAACGCGCGGGCCTGCGCCACTGGCAGGCCGCAGTGAATCGCGATCTCGGGCCTTTCGCGCAGCATTGTCTCGGCTGCCTTTCGCGCGATCCGCAGCGCGTGCTGCGCCATCATCAATTGCCGGGATGGCTGCCGGGGCGCGGGGCACTCGATGTCGAAGTCCGCCGCGAGGGCTTTGCGCCGCTGCGCGTCATCGTGGTTCATCTCGCGCTCGGACTCGCGGCACGCACGCGGCAACTCGGCTATCTCGGCGCGCTGCTCAACGACGGCGCCGATGCCCTCGTGCTCGGCGATCTCAACTGCGAGCCGGCGGAGCTGGCCGCGCATCCGACACTGCGCAGCGCCGGCCTGCATGCAGTGCATACCGAAGCCACCTATCCGAGCTGGCGTCCGCGCAAAAATATCGATCACGTGCTCGTCACTGCCGGTATCGACGTCATCGGCGCGGAGGCGCTCAGTGCGCGCGTCTCCGACCATCTGCCGGTCGCGATCGAAATTCGCCTGCGCCCGGAGCCGGCGCCATGATGCTGCTCGGTTTCAAGATCGTTGTCGGCGCCGTCTGGCTCGCGCTGACGATTTACACCGTCGGCCACGTCATGCTGCACAAGTCCAACGCGGCCTCGGCCTGGGGCTGGATCGTGAGCTGCCTGCTGATGCCCTTCGTCGGCCCCGGCCTTTACGCGCTGTTCGGCATCAATCGCGTGCAGACGCGCGCGCGCAAGCGGCGCATGCCGCGCACTCCGGCCGGCGATGTCGGCAGCGCGCACGAGGCCGACGCCCGCCGCCGCCGCGCGGCGGACCGCCCGGCCGTGCCGTCGGCGCTCAGCGAAGTTGCACGCACCGGCGACGTCGTCACCCGGCGCCCGCTGCTCGACCACAACCGGCTCGAAATTCTGCACAACGGCGAGCAGGCGTACCCGCGCATGCTGGCGGCGATCGACGCCGCGCAGGCCTCGGTCGCGTTGATGGTCTACATCTTCGAAACCGATGAGGTCGGCCAGCAGTTCGTCGACGCGCTGCAGCGCGCGCAGGCGCGTGGCGTGCAGGTGCGCTGCCTGCTCGACGGCATCGGCGAGTTCGCCTGGAAGCGCGCCGGCTCAGTGCTTTTCGAACACGGCCTGATCGTCGCGCGGTTCAATCCGTTGCGCTTCTGGCCGCCGTTCCTGCATGTCAACCTGCGAAATCATCGCAAGGTATTGGTGGTCGATGGCCAGATCGGCTTCGCCGGCGGCATGAATATCTGTGTCAATCATCTGGCCGACCGTTTCGACAATCCCTGCCGCATCACCGATGTCCACATCGAGATCCACGGTCCGGTACTGGCGCAGCTGGTGCAGGTTTTCGCGGACGACTGGGCGTACGCCAGCGGCGAGGAATGGTCTCCGCCGCAAGCGCCGAAAGTGGACACGCCGCCGTCGAGCACTGCGGCCGAACCGGACATCGTCGACAGCACCATCTGCCGCGTCATCACCGACGGGCCGAACGAGGACTACGCGCAGCTTTCACTGGTGCTGCTGGCGGCGATCAACGCTGCGCATCGGCATATTCACGTCGTCGTGCCGTATTTCCTGCCGCCGGCGGAAATCATGATGGCGCTGCAGTCGGCGGCGCTGCGCGGCGTGCTGGTCGACATCATCCTGCCGCTGGAACACGATCAGATCCTGACCCATTACGCGGCGCGCAATCAGTTCGAGCCGCTGCTCGAACGCGGCGTGCGTGTGTACTACCAGCCGCCGCCGTTCTGTCACGCCAAGCTGTTCGTGGTCGACGGTCACTACGCGCAGTTCGGCTCGGCCAATCTCGATCCGCGCTCACTGCGGCTGAATTTCGAGTTGATGGTCGAAGTCTTCGATGCCGACTTCGCCGGCCGCCTCGCCGAGCACTGCGTCGAACTCCGCGACAAAGCCCACCGCATCACGCGCGAGGAAATGCGT
Organism: Nevskia sp.; assembly: GCA_043781855.1. GTDB lineage: Bacteria > Pseudomonadota > Gammaproteobacteria > Nevskiales > Nevskiaceae > Nevskia. The sequence goes on from JAYWBB010000160.1 coordinate 18,923, forward strand.
GCACGGCCATTGTTCGCCCGCCTGCGCGACGCGCTGTGCTGGCTGTTCGGCCCGTATCTGTAGCGTCAAGTTCGCGTCACCGACAAAAGCCGCGCCCACCGCGCTTGCGTCCACCGCCTTCCAAAGCTCACACCGCGCCCGGCACGATCTGCTTCGGAATCGTCAGCACCATCAGTGCCGCGATACCGCAGACCGCACCGGCGATCAGGAAGGCCAGATTGTAGGTGCCCAGCCACTCGCGCAGCGCACCCGCGCCGGACGCCGCAACCGCCGCTCCCATCATGTGGCCCGCAAAAATCCAGCCGAAGACCACCGGCGCATCGCGCACACCGAACACCTGCGTGGTCAGGCGCATTGTCGGCGGCACGGTCGCCAGCCAGTCGAGCCCGAAGAACACCGCGAACAGCGTCAGGCCGAAGGTATCGAAACCCGAGTAGGGCAGATAGAGCAGTGATAACCCGCGCAGTCCGTAGTAGATGAACAGCAGCAGGCGGTTGTCGTAACGATCCGACAGCCAGCCCGAAGCGGTCGTGCCGAGCAGATCGAAAATGCCCATCAGCGCCAGCAGCGTCGCGCCGCGCACGGCGGGCAAACCGTTGTCGATGCAGCTTGCGATCAGGTGCGTGCCGATCAAGCCGTTGGTCGACAGGCCGCAGATGAAGAAACTGCCGAACAGCAGCCAGAAGTCGCGCACGCGCAGCGCCTGGCCGAGCACGCGGAATGCGGTGACGATCGGGTTCTCGGTTGCCCACGGCGCGCTCGCAGCCGCCGTCTCATCGTCGCGCGCGCCATAGGGCCTGGCGCCAATCGCCTGCGGCGACTCGGGCAGCAGCCAAGCGACCAGCACCATCGCCAGCGCCAGCACGGCGACGATGACCCACGCGACTGACTGCCAGCCATGATGCTCGGCAAGACTCGCGAACAGCGGCAGGAAGACCAGCGTGCCGGTTGCGGTGCTCGCTGTCAGCGCGCCCATGACCAGGCCCCGGCGTTCGACGAACCAGCGGTTCACGATCGCCGCCGCGAGCACGACGGCAATCGCGCCTGAGCCCATGCCGACCAGCAGCCCCCAGGTCAGCAGCAACTGCCAGGGTGCCGTCATCTGCGTCGACGCGCCGACCGCAACCAGCAGCAGCGTCAGCCCGGCGAGCACCGTGCGGCGCACGCCGAAGCGCTGGATGGTGGCCGCGACGAACGGTCCGGCGAAGCCGTAGAGCAGCACGTTGATCGCGATCGCCGAGGAGATCGTCGTGCGGCTCCAGCCGAAGCTCTGTTGCAGAGGCACGATCAGCACGCCGGGTGCGGCGCGGACGCCAGCGGCGCCGAGCAGGCAGACGAAAATCAGCGCGGCGACGATCCAGGCGTAATCCAGGCGCACAGGCTGTGCGAGCCTTGCCGTCGTCATCGTTCAGTGCTGATCGAGCGCATGCGCGCGCAGCATCGCCAGTGTCACGAAATGCAGCGCATTTTCATGCGTCGACGCGAGCAAAACCGGCGGCGCCAAGCCGGCCTCGAACGCCTCTTTCCAGCGCAGCGCGCAGAGACACCAGCGGTCGCCGGGCACGAGGCCCGGGAAATCGAATTCCGGCCGCGGCGTGCTCAGGTCGTTGCCGCGGCGCTGGCTGAAGGCGAGGAACTCCGCCGTGACCCGCGTGCAGATCAGATGTCGGCCGACATCTTCCGGCCCGGTGCAGCAGTACCCGGCGCGGTAAAACCCGGTCACCGGCGCGTGGCAGCATGCCCCCAGCGGATCGCCGAGCACGTTACGCGGCGGTTGCGGCATCGAAGAGGCGTCGGGCGGCATGGGACGGGACGTGCGGTGGCGGTGGCAGAAAGCCGATCATATCGGCATGACTCTCAGCACGAACAGCGGCGAGCGGCTTGATTTCGGTAGCTTCGAGACTTCCCGTCGTAGCGGTTCCTGGTAGCCCGCTCGGGCTATATCGGCCCGATCCATGTCAATGCGCAAGCCACATCTCACGTTCTCGCAGGTACTCAGCATGAATGCCGGTTTCTTCGGAATCCAGTTCAGCTTCGGCCTCCAGCAAAGCAACATGAGCCCGATCGACAAATATCCGGGAGCGGACGAAGCCAGCCTGCTGTACCTCTGGCTCGCCGGTCCGGTCACCGGGTTGATCGTGCAACCGATCATCGGGGCGATGAGCGATCGAACAGTTACGCGATGGGGCCGCCGGAAGCCCTATTTCCTCGTCGGAGCGATCGTTTGCAACCTCGGTCTTCTGCTGATGCCATTCAGCAGTGCCTTATGGATGGCGGCCAGCCTGCTGTGGATACTCGATGCGGCGAACAACGTCACGATGGAACCCTACCGCGGTGTAGAGACATGCCAATAGACGATCCATTGAAGGTCGGTATCGATCTGGGAGGAACCAAGATCGAGGGCATCGCACTGCGCGGTGATGCGAAAATTATCGCGCGACGCCGGGTTGCCACGCCGGCCGGCGACTACACCGCGACCGTTTCGGCGGTCGCTGCACTCGTGCGTGATCTCGAAGCCGACGTTGGCGTGAGTGATTTGAGCGTCGGCGTCGGCCATCCGGGCGCAATCTCCAGGGCCAGCGGCCTCATCAAAAACGCGAACTCGACCTGCCTCAACGGCCGGCCGCTCATGCAGGATCTCGAACGCGCGCTGGCGCGCGCCGTGCGCATGGCCAACGACGCTGACTGCCTCGCGCTATCCGAGGCTCAGGCCGACGGCGCGGCGGCAGGCGCGCGCTGCGTGTTCGCCGTGATCCTCGGCACCGGCGTCGGCGGCGGCATCGTCGTCGATGGCCGGCTGCTCTCGGGGCCGAATGCCATTGCCGGCGAGTGGGGCCATAACCCGCTGCCGTGGCCGAAGCCGGACTGGGGCGAGGTGCCGGGGCCGCTCGGCTGGGACGGGCGTTTTGGGTCCATCGAGGATTGGTGCTCGGGTGTCGGGCTGGCGAACGATCACGCGCGCGTGAACGGCGTCGCGCTGAGCGGTGAGGCGATCGTGCGCCGCGCCGATGCGGGCGATGACACGGCGAATCGGACGATGCAGCGCTACGAGGATCGCCTGGCGCGCTCGCTTTCCCACGTCATCAACATTCTCGATCCCGATGTCATCGTGCTCGGCGGCGGGCTCTCGCGCGTCGCACGGCTCTACGACCGCGTACCGGAACTATGGCGGAGCTGGGTGTTTTCCGATCGCGTCGATACGCGTCTGGTGCCGGCTGCGCATGGCGACAGCAGCGGCGTGCGCGGCGCCGCATGGCTGTGGCCCTGAATTTTTCTCCGACGAAACTCGCGATCCGTTCGAAGGCGGCGTCGGCCGCCGGCAGCCAGCCCGCGACAATCTGCCGACCTGCCACAGGCTGGGCGGCTTGCCGCAGGACGGCAATGCCGCTGCGACTCGCGATATCGGCGCGGCGGGTGGAACCGCTGACGATGACGATTGCGAAACCGACTGCGCGCGCTGAGTCCCCCGTCGTAAGCTTTCGGCAACCCAAGGCCGCTATCATTGCCGCTCGACCGCCCCGTCGGGCGGCCCCGATACCAACGAGGCAACAAGATGAAGAACCTGATTCGGACGCTCGTGATCGTCGCTGGCGGTATCTGGTTTGCGGGCTGCCAGCAGGGTCGCGACGCGTATGCCGTCACCACCACCGATACGCTGATCCGATTCGATACCGCGAAGCCGAACAACATCAGTGCCGAAATGCCGATCACTGGTCTCGCTGCGGGCGAGACGCTGCGCCAGATCGACTTCCGTCCGGCGGACAAGGTGCTTTACGGCATCACCAGCGCGAACCGGCTGGTCACGGTCAACACGACGACGGGCGCCACGACGGCAGTCGGCGCCGGACCGTTCACGACCAACCCGCTTGCGGCGGCGGTCATGGACTTCAACCCGGTCGGCGATTATCTGCGCGTCATCAACTTCGTCTCGGGCGGCGCCAATAACAGTATCTTCCGGGTCAACGCTGACACCGGCGTGATCATCCAGACCGATGGCAACGGCACGCTCACTTTCGCAACCAACGACGCGCATCAGGGCGAAGTGCCGCAGCTCGCGGCGATTGCTCACTCGAACAACAAGAGCGACGCCACCTCGACCACGCTCTATGGTCTCGACATCACCACGCAGGGCCTGGTGAGCATCACCGTCGGCGGCGTGCTGACGACGATCCACACCACCAGCCGCGGCTTCACCGCGAATGCCGGTTTCGACATCGTGCCGAACAACGACAAAGCCTACGTCGCGATTGCCGACCGCACGGGCGTCGCGCGGTTCTACAACTTCAGCCTGACCGATGGCAGCGTCACCAGCGGCAACGACATCGGCAGCAACCGACAGGTGCGCTCCATCGCGGTCACGCTCGACGAACCCAAGCGCAGCGGCTTCAATTTCTGAGCGGAGGGTATTCGCTCAATCGCCGAAGTCGTCGACCTCGTGCGCGGCGTAGCCTTCGAGGCCGGACCACGGTCGCGTTTTCGGCGCGTCGCTCAGTGCCACGGTCGTGCGGCTGCTGACGCGACCGTCCTCGCTGCCGGTTTCGATTGCGAGCGGGAACTGCAAGGCATCACTCCAAAGAATCCTTGAGTAGCGACCCGTGCGTGTGGGCTCGTACCAGTGTGTGCTGACTTGCGTTGACACCCGCGCGCTCAGCTGCATCGTCTTGAGACCGGCCGGGTCGATGAGGCTGCTCTCGGCCAGCCAGTTGTCGCTGTAGCCGAGCCGCCCGAACTCCGGCGGCTTGACTGCGACCACAGTGCGCGTAGCGCGGTCGACCAGCGTCAGCGTCGCGCTTCCGGCGTTTGCCTTGCGCATCCAGCGTGGAAGCGTCTGCAGGTTCGGGCCATGATCCCCGGCCGTGCCGGGCTGCGTCGGAAGATTCTGCGGCGGCAGCACGCGCTCCAGCCAGACATTGTCGTCGGCGCGCACCAGGCGCTCCTGGTAGACGTAGGTTTCGGTGACACCATCGGCCCGGTGGTTGATGCTTTCGTGGGTCAGCAGCGCGTTGATTTCTGGCGCTGCCTGCGCGGTCGAGGCGAGCACGGTGGCAATGATGAAGACGAAAGGCTTGAACAAGAGTGGCTCCGGAATGGTCGGGTTGCTAAACGCGGTCGAG